>NZ_DALZQC010000109.1:0-10432 GCF_032017145.1 Brevundimonas sp. | reverse complement strand
GGGCGCCGCCGCCGTTCTGGCCCCCGCCGACACCCCCGATACGGCGGCCCCGGTCCTGGTCACGTCCGGCGACGTGCGTCGCGCCTACGCCATCGCCGCGCGCGGCTTCTACGGCGCCCAGCCCAGGACCTGCGTGGCCGTGACCGGCACCAACGGCAAGACCTCGGTCGCGGCCTTCTGCCGCCAGCTGTGGGCCGGCGTCGGGCACAAGTCCGCCAGCATGGGCACCCTGGGCGTCGTGGGTCAGAAGGGCGACAAGACCTACGCCCTGACCGGCCCCGGCCTGACCAGCCCCGACGCCGCAGAGGCCGCCCGCCTGATGGCCGAATTGGCCCGTAAGGACGTGACCCACGTCGCGCTGGAGGCCTCGTCCCACGGCATCGACCAGCGCCGACTGGATGGGGTCGCTTTGAAGGCCGCCGCCTTCACCAACCTGACCCAGGATCACCTCGATTATCACGGCACGATGCAGGACTATCGCGCCGCCAAGATGCGTTTGTTCGAGACCCTGCTGCCGCGCGGCCGCACCGCCGTCCTGAACGCCGATTCTGACGCCTATTCCGCCTTCGCCTCGGCCTCGATCATGGCAGGGCTGGGCGTGATGGCGGTGGGCGAGCGGGGCCGCGATCTGACGCTGATCGGGCGTCAGGCCACGCCGGAGGGTCAGCGCCTGACCCTGGACGTGCGCGGTCAGGTCCGCGACATCCTGCTGCCGCTGGCCGGCGCCTTCCAGGCCTCCAACGCCCTGGTGGCGGCGGGCCTGTGCATCGCGGCGGGCGACGCCCCCGACGCCGTGATCGGCGCGCTGGAGGAGCTGACGGGCGCGCAAGGTCGGCTGCAACGCATCGGCGCCGAGACCGGGCAAGGCGAGGTCTATGTCGACTACGCCCACACGCCCGACGGGCTGGAGACGGTGCTGAACGCCCTGCGTCCCCACGCGACCGGCCGTCTGATCGCCGTGTTCGGCGCGGGCGGCGACCGGGATCGCGGCAAGCGGCCGTTGATGGGCGCCATCGCCGGGCGTCTGGCCGACGTCGCCATCGTCACCGACGACAATCCCCGGTCCGAAGACCCCGCCGCCATCCGCGCCGAGGTTCGCGCCGGCTGCCCCGACGCGCTGGAGATCGGCGACCGCCGCGCCGCCATCGCCGCCGCCGTCGAAATGATGCGCGAAGGGGATGTGGTGGTCATCGCCGGAAAAGGGCATGAACAGGGGCAGATCGTCGCGGGCGTGACCCACCCCTTCGACGACGCCACCGTCGCGTCCGAGGCCCTGTCCCTTCATGCCTGATGCCATCGCCCGCCCGCTCTGGACGGCCGCCGAAGTCGCCGCCGCCACAGGCGGCGTGCTGCACGGCGACGACCGCCCGATCATGGGCGTCACCTACAACAGTCGCGAGATCGCGCCCGGCGACCTGTTCCTGGCGCTGAAGGGCGCGCGCGACGGGCATGAGTTCGCAGGCGACGCCTTCGCCGCCGGGGCCGCCGCCGCCCTGGTCGAACACCCGGTCGAGGGCGGGCCTTGCATCGTCGTCCCCGACACGCTGCACGGCCTCGAAGCGCTGGGCGTCGCCGCCCGTGAACGCGCGCCCCAGGTGAAGCGCGGCGCCGTCACCGGCAGCGTCGGCAAGACCAGCGTGACCCAGGCGATCAAGGCCGGTCTCGACCTCTCCGGCCCTGCCCACGGTTCGATCAAGAGCTACAACAACCACATCGGCGTGCCCCTGACCCTGGCCCGGATGCCGGCCCAGACCCGGCGCGCGGTCTTCGAGATCGGCATGAATGCGCCGGGCGAGATCGCGCCCCTGTCGCGCCTGGTCGCCCCCCACGCCGCCTGCGTCACCACCGTCGGCCCGGTCCATATCGAAGCCTTCGCCGATGGCGAGGCCGGGGTGGCGCGCGAGAAGGCGGCCATCTTCCAGGGGCTGGTCCCCGGCGGAACCGCCGTGGCCAATGGCGACGTCGCCTTCGCCGCCGTACTGGCCGAGGCCGCCCGTGCGGTGAGCGCCCGCCTCGTCGTCTTCGGAACCCAGGCCGGTTGCGACGCCCGCCTTATCGACTTCCGCCCGGATGCGCAGGGCGCGACCGTCACCGCCGAACTGTTCGGCCGGCCGCTGGAATATCGCCTGGCCCAGTCGGGCGCCCACTGGGGCCTGAACAGCCTGTGCGTCCTGGCCATGCTGGACGCACTGGACGTGCCGCTGGAAACCGGTCTTCAGGCCCTGGCCGACTTTCAGCCCCTGGCCGGCCGGGGTCAGACGCGCCAGGTCGATCTGGTCGGCGGCGCCTTCACCCTGATCGACGAAAGCTACAACGCCAATCCCCTGTCGATGACCGCAGGGTTCAAGAGCCTGGGCGCCCGCGCCGTGTCGGGCCGCCGCGTCGTGGTTCTGACCGACATGCTCGAACTGGGCGACCAGAGCCGCAGCCTGCACGAGGGCCTGGCCGGCCCCATCGACGCGGCTGGCCTGGACCTGGTTCACGCCGCCGGGCCGCAGATGCGCTGGCTCTACGACGCCCTGCCGGTGTCGCGTCGCGGCCTGTGGCGCGAGACCGCCGCCGAACTGGCCGCCGAGGCCGCCCTGCTGGTCGCGCCCGGCGATGTCGTCATGGTCAAGGGATCGAACGGCTCCAAGGCTTCGCTGGTCGCCAAGGCCCTCGCGGATCTGCAAGGCCGCGACACGGCGCCCGCGACGCGATAGGGGACACCCATGTTTTACCTGCTCTACCTCTATTACGCCGACATCGCGCACCAGTATCCGCTGTTGAACCTGGTCCAGTATCAGACGGTGCGGATGGCCCTGGCCCTGGCCACCGCCATGATCGTGGCCGTCGCCATGGGCAGCCGCTTCATCAACTGGATCCGCGCCAAACAGGGCCGGGGCCAGCCGATCCGCGACGACGGCCCCGTCAGCCACCTGTCCAAGGTCGGCACCCCCACCATGGGCGGGCTGATGATCCTGGCCGGCATCGGCGTGGCCGTGCTGCTGTGGGGCGACCTGACCAACCCCTATATCTGGATCGTCAGCCTGGTCACCGCCGCCTTTGGCGTGCTGGGCTTCATCGACGACTACGCCAAGGTCACCAAACAGACCTCGGCCGGCCTGACGTCAAAGCAGAAGTTACTGGCCCAGACGGTCGTCGCCGTGGTCGCCGGCGTCCTGACCGTTCTGTGGATGACCGTCTCGCCCACCTCGCCGGGGCTTGAGACGTCCATCGCCTTCCCCTTCTTCAAGGCGGTGCTGCTGAACATCGGCTGGTTCTATGTGGCCTTCGCGGCCTTCACCATCGTCGGCTTCTCCAACGCGGTGAACCTGACCGACGGTCTGGACGGCCTGGCCACGGTGCCGGTGATGATGGCGGCGGGCGCGTTCGGGGTGATCTCTTATCTCGCCGGCAACTTCGTCTTCGCCCAGTATCTGCAGATCCACCACGTTCCCGGCGCCGGCGAACTGGCCATCTTCTGCGCCGCCATGATCGGAGGGGGCGCGGGCTTCCTGTGGTACAACGCTCCCCCTGCCAAGATCTTCATGGGCGACACCGGCTCGCTGGCCCTGGGCGGGGCGCTGGGGGCCATCGCCGTCATGACCAAGCACGAACTGGTCCTGGGCATCGTCGGCGGCCTGTTCGTCGCCGAAGCCGCCTCGGTCATGATCCAGGTCGGCTATTACAAGCTGACCAAGAAGCGCATCTTCCTGATGGCGCCGGTCCATCACCATTTCGAGAAGATGGGCTGGCCGGAGTCCACCGTGGTCATCCGCTTCTGGATCATCGCCGGCGCCCTGGCCCTGATCGGCCTGTCCACGCTGAAGCTGAGATGACGGCCTTCTCTCGATCGTCATCCTCGGGCTTGTCCCGAGGATTCATACGCCCGGTTTCGACCGTGGTAGGCGAATGTCTGACGCCTGAGTTTATGGATCCTCGCCACAAGGGCGAGGATGACGGGGTGGGGGCAGGGGCATGATCCCCGTTCCTGGTTTCGAGGGCAGGCGGGTCGCGGTCTTCGGCCTGGGACGGTCGGGGATCACGGCCGCGCGCGCGCTCCAGGCCGGGGGCGCCATCCCCATTCTATGGGACGACGGCGTATCGGGCCGGATGCAGGCCGAGGCGGAAGGCTTTCAGGTCCAGGATCTGACGACGGCCGACTGGTCCGGTTTCGCCGCCCTGGTCCTGTCGCCGGGTGCGCCCCTGACCCACCCCAAGCCGCACTGGACCGTGGACCAGGCGCACGAGGCCGGCGTGCCGGTGATTGGCGATATCGAACTGTTCGCCCGCGCCCTGGCGGCCCGGCCCCCAGATGAGCGTGCGCGCGTGGTCGCCGTAACCGGCACGAACGGCAAGTCCACCACCACCGCCCTGATCGGCTGGGTGCTGAAGTCCGCCGGCCTGACCGTCCATGTCGGCGGCAATATCGGCATCGGCGTCCTGGCCCTGCCGGAGCCGACGCCGGACGCGATCTATGTCATCGAGGTCTCCAGCTACCAGCTGGACCTGAACACCACCTTCGCCCCCGACGTGGCCATCCTGACCAACATCAGCCCCGACCACCTGGACCGCCACGGCGGCATGCAGGGCTATGTCGCCGCCAAGGCGCGGATATTCGCGGCCCAGGCGCCGGATGCTGTGGCGCTGATCGGCGTGGACGAGGATTGGGGGCAGGCGATCGCGTCCGGCCTGAATTCCCGCGTCATCACGATTTCCTCCGCCGCTCATCCCCGCGAAAGCGGGGACCCAGTCCTTTCGCACGGGCAGGGCGCCGCGGATCACGAGCGGACCTCCCTAGACAGGCCGGAAAGCCCACAGAACTGGGTCCCCGCTTTCGCGGGGATGAGCGGTATCGAGGCTGTGCCGGGCGCGATCCGAGCCGAGGGCCGAACCCTCGCCGACCTCGCGCCCGCCCGTTCCTTACCCGGCCGCCACAACGCCCAGAACGCCGCCTTCGCCTATGCCGCCGCCCGGGCGCTGGGCGTCTCCCACGCCGCCGCCGTCAAGGGCCTGCTGACCTTCCCCGGCCTCGCCCACCGGATGGAGACGGTGGCTCAGGTCGGCGCCGTGCGCTTCGTCAACGACTCCAAGGCCACCAACGCCGACGCCGCGCGTCAGGCCCTGGCCTCCTATCCATCCGTCTTCTGGATCGCCGGCGGCGTGCCCAAGGCCGGCGGCATCGACGATGTGGCCGACCTGTTCCCGCGCGTGAGGCGGGCCTATCTGATCGGCCAGGCGGCCCCCGCCTTCGCCGAGACCCTGGGCGACACGCCCCACGTCATTACCCAGACCCTGGACGCCGCCGTCGCCGCTGCGGCCGCCGATGCGGCCGCAGCAGGCGGTGACCAGATCGTCCTGCTGTCGCCCGCCTGCGCCAGTTTCGATCAGTTCGCCGATTTCGAGGCGCGGGGCGAGGCGTTTCGCGCGGCCGTGCTGAACCTGACCTCCGCCCCGGAGAGCGCCGCATGAGCGCCCATTACACCCCCGCCTTCTCCCGCAACGACCAGAGCCTGATCGCACGCTGGTTCTGGACCGTGGATCGCGGCCTTTTAGGCGCGGCCTTGGCCCTGATGGCGCTGGGCGTCTCGCTCAGCTTCGCCTCCAGTCCCGCCGCCATCCTGGCCGATGAATCGATCACCGATCCCTTTCACTATTCCTGGCGGATGATGGTCTTCGCCGGCGCGGGCCTGACGGTCATGCTGACCACCTCGCTGATGTCGCCGCGCGGGGTGCGCCGGATCGCGGTCCTGGCCCTGTTCGGCGCCATCGTCGTCATGGCCGCCCTGCCCTTCATCGGCGACACGGTGAAGGGCGCCGCGCGCTGGGTGAACCTGGGGCCGTTCAGCCTGCAACCGTCCGAGTTCGCCAAGCCCGGCCTGATCGTCTTCGCCGCCTGGATGTTCGCCGAGGCGCAGAAGGGCCAGGGCGTGCCCGGCGTCACCATCGCCTTCGGCCTCTACGCCCTGACCGTCTGTCTGTTGCTGATCCAGCCGGACATCGGCCAGACCCTTTTGATCACCACCACCTTCATGGCCGTCTTCTTCATGGCGGGGGTGCCGTTCAAATGGATGGCGGTCCTGGCCAGCCTGGGCATGGCCGGGTTGGTGTCGCTGTATTTCGTCTTCGGCCATATGCGCGACCGCCTCAGCCGCTTCTTCTCGCCCGAGACCACCGACACCCACCAGATCGACAGCGCGTCCCAGGCCATTCGCGCCGGCGGCCTTTTGGGCCGGGGGGTGGGCGAGGGGGTGATGAAGCGGCACGTGCCCGACCTGCACACCGACTTCATCTATTCCGTCGGCGCCGAAGAGTTCGGCCTGGTCCTCAGCCTGATCATGATCGGCCTTTACGCCTTCATCGTCGTGCGCGGGATGCGTCGGGCCATGAAGCTGACCGACCCGTTCGAACAGACGGCGGCGGCGGGCCTGTTCATGCTGATCGGGCTTCAGGCCTGCATCAATGTGGCGGTGAACCTGAACCTGATTCCGACCAAGGGCATGACCCTGCCGTTCATCAGCTATGGCGGCTCCTCCATGCTGGCCATGGGCCTGACCATGGGTTTCGCCTTGGCCCTGACGCGCCGCCGCCCCGGCGCCTACGAGCCGGGGGCCAGCCTGACGATGGGCCGGCGGTTGCTGTAGACGCCATAAAGAGACCGTCACCCTAGGCCCTGTGCCTAGGGTCCATAAACTCGGGCTTCACCTTGCAAGCACGACTGCTTATGCCGGGCATATGGATCCCAGGCATAAGGCCGGGGATGACGAGAAAGAGTAAATGCGAGACAGGGTCGAAAGCGATCCCATGAATGGAGACTCCATGTCCAAGCTCTGCGTCGTCGCAGCCGGCGGAACCGGCGGCCATATGTTCCCGGCCGAAGCCCTGGCGCGCGAGATGGCGGCGCGCGGCTGGCGCGTGGTGCTGGCCACCGATCATCGCGGCGAACAATACGCCCACGCCTTTCCCGCCGAGGAACGGCTGGCGCTGGACGCGGCCACAGGCTCCGGCCCGCTGGGCCTGGTCAAGGCGGGCGTGGCCATCTTCAAGGGGGTGATTCAGGCGCGTGACGCCTTCGACCGGCTGGGCGCCGACGTGGTTGTGGGCTTCGGCGGCTATCCGTCCGCCCCCGCCTTGGTCGCCGCCGTCACCGCCCAGCGCCCGACCGTGATCCATGAGCAGAATGCAGTCCTGGGCCGCACCAACCGCATCCTGGCCCCCTATGTGAACCAGGTCGCCTCGTCCTTCCCGACGCTGGAGCGGGCGCCCCCCAAGGTGCAGGGCCGCTCGCACGTCGTCGGTTCGCCGGTGCGCGCAGAGATCCGCGCCCTGTTCGACCGTCCCTATCTGGCGCCTGCCGATGACGGCCCCATCCATGTGCTGGTGACGGGCGGCAGTCAGGGTGCGCGCATCCTGTCGGAGACGACCCCCCGCGCCCTGGCCGCCGTGCCGGAACCTCTGCGTCGTCGCCTGAAGGTGCAGCAGCAGTCACGCCCCGAGACGTTGGATGCCGCACGCCAGATCTATCTGGAGGCGGGGATCGAGGCCGAGGTCGCCCCCTTCTTCCGCGACATGGCCGAACGGCTGGCCAAGGCCCATCTGGTCGTGGGCCGCTCTGGCGCCTCGACCTGCGCCGAACTGGCCGTCGCCGCCCTGCCGGCCGTCCTGATCCCTCTGAAGATCGCCACCGACGACCACCAGCGCCTGAACGCCAAGGCCCTGACCGACGCCGGCGCGGCCGAGGTCATCCTTGAGGACGACCTGACCGTTGATCGGCTGACGGCGACTCTGGAAGGGGTGCTGGTCGATCCGGCGCGTTTGGCCGCCATGTCCGCAGCCGCCCGATCCGTCGCCATCCCCGACGCCGCCCAGCGCCTGGCGGACCTGACTGAGGCGACCGCAGGACACTGAATCTCGTCTCCTCCCCATGCAGTGGGGAGGGGGACCGCGAAGCGGTGGAGGGGCTCTTGAGGGCGCACAGGCGCCTATGATGTGCTGAAGAACCCCTCCGTCACGGCGCTGAAGACGCGCCGCGCCACCTCCCGTCGCCACGCGATAGGGAGGAGACTTGCACAACCGTTCAGCTTGTGGCGCGTTAGCTCCCCCATGCCCCCCGAAATCATCGCCCTGACCCGCCAAGTCCGCGCCCTGTGGCATCGGTTCGACTGGCTGCCCGAATGGGCGGTCACCGGCCTGGTCCTGCTGGTCTTCGTCGGCGGCGGCTGGGTCACGCACAAGATCGCCTTCGCCATCCTGCGCCGCATGGTCAGGAAGAAGGACGTCTTCTGGCGCGGCGTGGTCGAGCGGGCGCGGATCAAGCTGCGGGTCCTGATCATCATCATGGGCGTGGGGTTGGGTGTGACCGTCTCGCCGATGGACCCGGCGCCTTCGGCGGACATCCGGTCGGTGCTGCTGTTCCTGTTCATCCTGACGCTGGGCTGGCTGGCGTCGGGGGTGCTGGACATGTGGTCCGTCATGCACCTGAAGCGCTACAACATCGCCGTCGAGGACAATCTGCTGGCCCGCAAACACCTGACCCAGACCCGCATCCTGCAGCGGGTGGCCAAGGTGATCCTGTTCATCGTCACGGTGGGTCTGGCCCTGATGACCATCGCCGGCTTCCGCCAGTGGGGCGTCAGCCTGCTGGCCTCGGCCGGGGTCGTCGGCATCATCGCCGGCCTGGCGCTGCAGCCCATCCTGACCAATATGGTCGCCGGCATCCAGATCGCCCTGACCCAGCCCATCCGCCTCGACGACGCCGTAATCGTGGAGAAGGAGTGGGGCAATGTAGAGGAGATCACCGCCACCTATGTCGTAGTCAAGCTGTGGGACTGGCGCCGGATGGTGCTGCCCCTGTCCTACTTCATCACCACCCCCTTCCAGAACTGGACGCGCGAGAACGCGCGCCTGATCGGGGTGGCCTTCTTCTACGTCGACTACGAGGCGCCGATCGACAAGCTGCGCACCGCCTTCGAGGGCATCGTCAAGGCCTCCAAGCACTGGGATGGAGACGTGCAGGTGATGCAGGTCACCGACATCACCGAGCGCGTGCTCCAGGTCCGCTGCCTGGCCAGCGCCCGCTCCGCCGGGGTGGCGTTCGACCTGCGCTGCGAAATCCGCGAGAAGCTGATGGCCTTCATGCGCGACGAATGCCGCGAGGCGTTGCCGAGGGACCGTATCGAGTGGCCGCAGGGGTCCGACAAGGGCCTTATTCCGCCAGAACCGCCTGTCCTCGCCTGATCGCCTCGTCCAGCGTCAGGGTCTCGGCGGGCGCTTGCATCGCGCAGGCCACGGCCAGCAGTTCGGCGGCGTCGCCGCCGGGAGCGGCGGGATAGGCGGGGGCGGGATCAGGCGTGGCCGGGCCTTGGGTTCCGTCGGCGCGCAGGGAGGCGAAGTCCAGCCGGTCCGCCGTCATCGCCCGGCAATCGAACGCCCAACGCGACCACCCACCGATATAGACGACATCGCCGACCCTAAACCCGGTCTCGGCAACCTGAAGTTCGCGCATATGGGCGATGTCGCCTTGGCGTTCGATGGAGTTCACGTCGGCGTAGATGGCGAAACGGCCTACGCCGACGGGTGTGAGCGCGGGGGCGGGGTCGGCCAGAAGGGCCAGCATCAGGGCGATCATGCGACCAGGGTCTCCGCCTGATGCAGGTCCACGCTGACCAACTGGCTCATGCCGCGTTCGGGCATGGTGACGCCGTACAGGCGGTCCATCCGGCTCATGGTGACGGGGTTGTGGGTGATGACGATGAAGCGGGTGTCGGTGCGGCTCCGCATCTCGTGCAGCATCCGGCAGAAGCGGTCCACGTTGGCGTCGTCCAGCGGCGCGTCCACCTCGTCCAGCACGCAGACGGGCGCCGGGTTGGCCAGGAAGACGCCGAAGATCAGGGCCGCCGCCGTCAGGGCCTGCTCGCCGCCGCTCATCAGCGACATGACCGACAGGCGCTTGCCGGGCGGGCAGGCGTAGATCTCAAGCCCCGCCTCCAGCGGATCGTCGCTTTCGACCAGCTTCAGCTCGGCCTGACCGCCGCCGAACAGGGCCTCGAACAGGGTCTTGAAGTTGGTGTTGATGACGTCGAAGGCCGCGACCAGCCGCTCGCGCCCCTCGGCGTTCAGTTCGTCGATGCCGTCGCGCAGCTTGGCGATCGCCTGGGTCAGGTCGATGCGCTCCGACTTCATGCTGTTCAGCCGGTCGCCGTATTCCACCGCCTCGTCCTCGGCGCGCAGGTTGACGGCGCCCAGGGCCTCGCGCTCGCGCTCCAGCCCGAACAGCAGACTCTCGGCGCCGGCGGCGTCGGGCGGACGTGCGATGGCGTCGTCGGTCAGCTTCTGGCCCAGGTCCTGCGGCGACATCTGCGCCGTCTCGCGCAGGGTGGTCTCGGCTTCGGTCAGCTTCTCGGCGGCGGCCTCGGCGCGGGCGGCCAGACCGGCGCGGGCCTCGCGGGCC
>NZ_DALZQC010000108.1:0-10875 GCF_032017145.1 Brevundimonas sp. | reverse complement strand
TGGGCCGGTCGCCGTCCTCGCGCGCCGGACGCGCCCCGGCGGGGGCTGTGCGCTCGCGCGGCTTGAAGGTCTTGGAATGTTCGAACCTGGGCGCGGCCTTGGCCCAGCCCTCCTTCTTCGGCGGACGCTCGCGGCGTTCGACGGCGTCGGCCTGGGCCGTTTCGGCGGCGCGGACGCGGCTGGGCTTACGCGACGGGTCCGACATGGCCGAGCCCGACCGTCCCTTGACGATGGGCGTGGACAGGCGACGGCCGGGGATGGGCGCGGGCGTCTCGACCGTATTGCCGGTCGGCAGGTTCTCGGGCCGGATATAGTCGGCCAGCAGTTCGCGGATCACGCGCGGCCCGACCTCCTCGACCGCCCCGACCGGCAGCACGTCCAGGCGGAACGGACCATAGGCCAGGCGGATCAGGCGGTTGACCGTCAGGCCGACCAATTCCAGCACCTTGCGGACCTCGCGGTTCTTGCCCTCGGTGATCGAGACCGAGATCCACAGATTGGCCGGCGCCTTGCCGTCCTCGGCCTTCGACTCCTTGGCCTTGTCCAGCTTGGCCTCGATGGGGCCATAGGACACGCCGTCCACGACCACGCCGTCCTTCAGCGCGTCCAGCTGTTCCTGGGTGATCTTGCCCCGCGCCCGCGCCCGATACTGACGCACCAGCGAGGTCGACGGCAGTTCCAGCGCCCGGCTCAGCTCGCCGTCATTGGTCAGCAGCAACAGACCTTCGGTCGCCAGGTCCAGCCGACCGACCGAGATCACGCGCGGCAGGCCGGCCGGCAGGGCGTCGAACACCGTCGGCCGCCCGGTCGGATCGCTGTGGCTGGTCAAGAGGCCCGCAGGCTTGTGATAGCGCCAGACGCGCGTCGCCTGGGTCGAACCGATGGGCTTGCCGTCCACGGTGATCACGTCGTCGCGCGTCACCAGGGTCGCGGGCGTGTCCAGGATGCGGCCGTTGACCGCCACCTTGCCCAGGCCGATCAGCCGCTCGACCTCGCGGCGCGAGGCGATGCCGGCTCGAGCCATGGTCTTGGCGATTCGCTCGGCGCGCAGGGGCGTCTCGGCCTTGCCCGACTTGCCGTCCTTGCCGCCCTTATCGGTGCGAGGCCGGTCGCTGCGGGGCCGGTCCGGCTTGTCGCCGAAACGCTTTGCGCCGTCGTCGCGAGGGCCGCGCGGCTTGTCGCCGAATGATTTCGTCCCGTCGCCGCTCTTGCGGGGACCGGAGGATTTAAAGGGCCGGGGCGACCGTTCGTCTTGACGGGCGCGGGGCTTCTTGTCGTTGTCGTCTGTATGGCGGACCATGATGAGCGGTTCATGCGCATGGCGCTGGACCAAGCGCAAGCGGCGGCGGACGCAGGAGAGGTGCCCGTGGGCGCAATTCTTGTCGATCCGGCCTCGGGTGAGGTGATTTCGACCGGCGCCAATGGTCCGATCGCGGCCCACGACCCCACGGCCCACGCCGAGATCGTGGCCATGCGCCGCGCGGCGACGGTGCTTGAGAACTACCGTCTGACGGGCCTGACGCTCTATGTGACGCTGGAGCCGTGCGCCATGTGCGCCGGGGCCATCAGCCACGCCCGCATCGGCCGCGTGGTCTGGGCCGCCGACGATGCCAAGGGCGGCGCCGTCATTCACGGCCCGCGTCTGTTCGAACAGCCCACATGCCACTGGCGTCCGACCACGGACTCAGGTCTTCTGGCCGATGAGGCGTCGTCCCTGCTCAAATCCTTCTTCCGTCAGCGAAGGGGAACGGCGGCAGGCCGCGCACGTTAGACCGCCGCGAAAGCGGCGCCGTTGGGCCGCGCCGTGGAGGGAAAGACCTTGTTCAAGCCGGATCTGCCGCAGTCGATCGTGATCAGCGGCCTGGCCGCCCTGGCCCTGCTGACCGCCTGCGGCCCTGACCCCGACAAGGCGCCCCGCAGCGGCGACGAGGTCAAGGATCGCGCCGTCGCCGCCCAGACCGCGCGTCAACGCACCGGCGCCGAAATCCAGGACCGCACCCTGAACCGCGTCGTCCACACCGTCTATCTGTGCGACAACGGCGAGCGCCTGTCGGTCGATTTCGACAATCCGCGCCAGATGGCTACCGTCCGCAACTCGTCCGGCGAGGCGGTGGACCTGTATCAGGAACGCGCCGCCGACGGCATCTGGTACCGCGCGTCCAACGTCGAACTGCGCGGCAAGGGCGTGCTGGCCACCTGGTCGGTCGAAGGCCGTCAGCCGACCGACTGCCGAGCCGTCGACTGACGCCGTTGCGGCGGACGTTGCGGGCGCCTAGCTGCGGCCCATGTCCCTGATCGACCGCCTCGGCCTGACCGTTCCCGTCATCCAGGCGCCGATGGCAGGCGTTTCAACGCCACATATGGCCGCCGCCGTCTCCAACGCCGGGGCCCTGGGGTCCATCGGTGTCGGCGCGACCGATGCGGACGGCGCCGGCCGGATGATGGCGGAAACCCGCGCCCTGACCGACCGACCCTTCAACGTCAATCTGTTCGTCCACGCCGCCCCGCGCAGCGATCCGGCCGGGGAAGCCGCCTGGCTCGAGGCCCTGACGCCCCAGTTTACGGCCCTCGGCGCCGCGCCGCCGCCCGGCTTGGGGGTGATCTATCGCAGCTTCGCCGATGACGACGCCATGCTGCCCCGATTGCTGGCGGATCCGCCTGCGGTGGTCAGCTTCCATTTCGGCCTGCCCGACGACGCCCGTATCCGCGCCCTGAAGGCGGCCGGTTGCCTGCTGTTGGCCACCGCCACCACGCTGGACGAGGCCCTGGCCTGCAAGACCGCCGGCGTGGACGCCGTGGTGGCGCAAGGGTGGGAGGCCGGCGGCCATCGCGGCATGTTCGATCCCGACGCCGAGGACAGCCGCCTGGGCGCCGTGGCCCTGACCCGGCTTCTGGTCGCCCGCGCCGGCCTGCCCGTCATCGTCGCCGGGGGGATCATGGACGGACAGGGCGTCCGCGCGGCGCTGGATCTCGGCGCCGTCGCGGTTCAGATGGGCACCGCCTTCGTCGCCTGTCCCGAGAGCGCCGCCGACGCCGGATACCGCGCCGCCTTGGCCAGCGACGCCGCGCATCATACGACAATGACCCACGTCATATCCGGCCGCCCCGCCCGCTGTCTGGCAAATCGCTTCACCGCTTGGGACGCGACGACCGCGGCCGTCCCGCCCGACTATCCGGTCGCCTACGACGCCGGAAAGGCGCTGAACGCCGCCGCCGAGGCGGGGGGCGAGTTCGGCTTCGGCGCCCAATGGGCCGGTCAGGGCGCGCCCCTGGCCCGCACCCTGCCCGCCGCAGACCTGATCGCCGCGCTGATCGCGGAGATGGACGCCTAGCCGAACGCCGCCAACCGGCGATCCAGGCGGTCGCGGACCTCGGGCCAGTCGTCGTCGATGACGGCGAACAGGGCCGTGTCGCGCGCCCGGCCGGTCCAGGTGGTCTTGTGTTTCCTCAGCACCCCTTCGGCCTTGGCGCCCAGTTTCAGAATGGCGGCCTGGCTCTGGGCGTTGACGGCGTCGGTGATGATCTCGACCCGCACAGCGCCGGCCGCGAAGGCATGGGCCAGCAACAGTCGCTTGCACGCCGGATTGATCGGACCGCCGCGCGCTTCGGGCCGGTAGAAGGTCGAGCCGATCTCGCAGCGGCGATGGGCGGGATTGATCTCGTACAGGCTGGTCGTGCCCACCACCGCCCCGTCCGAGCGCCGCCGCACCGCATAGGCGATCCGCGTCCCGGCCCGCATCGCCGCCTGGGCCGCCTCCCACCAACCGTCGAAATGGTCGCCATAGGCGGGCGCCACCATGATCGCCCAGGCGTGGGGATCGCAATCCAGGGCCGCGCGGACCTCGGCCTTCAGCCCGTCCTCGAACGGTTCCAGCCGCACGAACCGATCCTCCAGCGGCGCCGTGGCGATCCGCATCACGCGGTCGCGCCTTCCTCGACCAGAAAGGCGTGAACCTTGGCCGCATCCACACTTTTGGCCACGAAGGCCTGGCCGATGCCGCGCGCCAGGATCAGGGTCAGCGCCCCGCCCTCGGCCTTCTTGTCACCCGCCATCAGGGCCAGCAGCCGGTCTGCCGCGAACGCGCCCGCCTGTTCCTGCCGCGTCGGCAGGCCAGCGGAAGCGACCACCGCCTCGACCCGTGCGACATCGGCGGCCGAACACAGGCCTTCGCGCGCCGAATAGCGGAAGGCCATGCAGCACCCCAAGGCCACCGCCTCGCCGTGCGCCAGCGCGCCTTCGTCAAAGCCCACTTCCGTCTCGACCGCATGGCCGAAGGTGTGACCCAGGTTCAGCAGGGCGCGCCGCCCCGCCTCCTTCTCGTCCTCACCGACAATGGCGCTCTTGATCTCGACCGAACGGATCACCGCCCGTTCCAGCGCCGCCGGATCGCCGTTCGCGCCCACAGCGCCCTCGCCCGCCAGCCAGTCGAAGAAGGCCGCGTCGCAGATCAGCCCGTGCTTCAGCACCTCGGCCCAGCCAGACCGCACCTGCCGCTCAGGCAGGGTCGCCAGCACATCGATGTCGGCCAGCACCAGGCGCGGCTGATGAAAGGCGCCGACCAGGTTCTTGCCGCGCGGCGTGTCGATGGCCGTCTTGCCGCCGACAGACGAGTCCACCTGGGCCAGCAGGGTGGTCGGAACCTGAACGAAGTCGATGCCGCGCATGTAGAGCGCCGCCGCCAGACCGGCCAGATCGCCCACGACCCCGCCGCCCAGGGCGATGACCACATCCTTGCGATCCAGCCCGATCTCCAGCAGCCGATCCAGCACCCGCTCCAGCTGGGCGAAGGATTTCGACCCCTCCCCCGCCGGCACGGCGACCATCTGTGTGTTCACGCCCGCCGCCGTCAGCGATTCTGCCAGGGCCGCGCCGTGGATCGCCGCCACCGTCTCGTCCGTGACGATGACCGTGCGCCCCTTCGCCAGGGGCGCGATGCGCCCGCCGGCCTGGGCCAGCAGGCCGCGCCCGACCACCACATCATATGCGGCGAAGGCGCCGCCGCTCACGGAAAGGGTCGTCATGTCCGGGTCTCCGCGCGTCTTCGATTGCGCCAGTGTCGGCGCAGGTTCTTGTGGATGGCGTCGACCGCTTGGCCGTGCGAGCCCTGGCCCACGTCCACCGTCACGTCCGCCTCGCCATAGATGGGATAGCGCGCCTCGGCCAAGGTGGTCAGCACCGCCAACGGGTCCTTGCCGCGCAACAGGGGGCGGGTGTCGCGGCGCGCCACCCGTTCCGCGATCACGGCCAGATCGGCCCTCAGCCAGATGGTGTCGGCGCGGTCCTTCAGCAGGGCGCGCGTCTCCGGGTTCATCATCGCCCCGCCGCCGGTGGCCAGCACGATGGGCGGCCCTTCCAGCAGGCGTCGGATCACCCGCGCCTCGCCCGCCCGGAACTCGTCCTCGCCCAGGGCCGCGAAGATTTCCGACACCGTCATGCCGGCCGCCGCCTCGATCTCCATGTCGCCGTCCGCGAAGGGCAGCTTCAGTCGGTTGGCCAGCCGGCGCCCGACCGACGATTTGCCCACCCCCATCAGGCCGACCAGGGCTATGGTGCGCGTCGGCGCCGGATTCGCGCGGCGCCTCATCCGGCGGCTCCGGCGGAACGGACGGTCGAAGGAACGGCGAAGGCGAAGGCGCAGGCAGGCATGATCCCTGAAACCTCTACACCAAGCCAGACCATGCGCCATCCGTTCGGCGCGCGGATCGTGCGATGACGCCCCAGATCGAGGCCTTTCTGGAGATGATGGCCGTCGAACGCGACGCCTCGCCCCACACCTTGTCAGCCTATGGCCGCGACCTGGCCGATGCGGAAACCGCGTTGGCCGAGGCGGGCGGCCTGATGCAGGCCGACGCCGAGGCGGTGGAAGCCTGGTTCGCCGGTCTATCCCGACGCGGCTTGTCGGCCGCCACCTCCGCACGCCGCCGGTCCGCCGCACGCCAGTTTTATCGTTTCGCCCTGGCCGAGGGCTGGCGCGCGGACGATCCGTCGCGCCGCCTCGATGCGCCCAAACAGGGCCGGTCCCTGCCCAAGGTCCTGAGCCGCGCCGAGATCGACGCCCTGCTGGCCGCCTCGGCCGCCCGCGATGCGGCGGCGGGCCTGCGGCTGGTCGCCCTGGTCGAGATGGCCTACGCCTCGGGGATGCGGGTGTCCGAACTGCTGGGGCTCAAGGTCGAGGCCGTGCGGCGCGACCCCGCCTATCTGATCGTGCGCGGCAAGGGCGGCAAGGAACGGCTCGCGCCCCTGAACCCCGCCGCCCGAGAGGCGATCAAGGCCTGGTTGACCGCCCGCGACGCCAAACTCAAGGGCAAGGATGGACGCAAGCCCGAGACGCCCGACAACCCCTGGCTCTTTCCCTCCTTCGGCCGAAGCGGCCACCTGACCCCGCGCCGGTTCGCCCAACTGCTGGACGAGGCTGCGATCACCGCAGGCATCGACCCGGCCCGCGTCAGCCCCCACGTGCTGCGCCACGCCTTCGCCACCCATCTGCTGGAGGGCGGCGCCGATCTGCGCGTCGTCCAGACCCTGCTGGGCCACGCCGACATCGCCACCACCCAGATCTACACCCATGTCGCCACCGACCGCCTGGCCCAGGTCGTCCACCAAAACCACCCCTTGGCGCGCGACGACTGACGGCGCATATTCGGGGCATGGCGCATTCATTCTACGTCAAGGCGATCTGGGACGCTGAGGCCAGCGTCTGGTACAGCGAGTCAGACATTCCGGGCCTCGTCCTTCAAACGGACACGCTGGAAGAGTTCGAGGATTTGATCCGGCACTTCGCGCCTGACCTTTTGGCGTCCAACCTGAATATCCACGAGCCTGTCGCCATTCGTTTCGAGGCAACTCGGCAGCTCGACCTCGCTGCGGCCTGAGTCCAGCGGCGGCTCTGGATGGTCCAGGACTATTATCGAGACCTGACGCGGCAGCTAAAAGATGCTGGCTTCGAGCGTGTTCCGGGCGGCAAAGGCAGTCACGAAAAGTGGCGCAACGCTGCGGGGCGCCAAGTCACCGTACCGTCCAAGCCCATGCGGATCATGGCCAACGAAATCCTCAAACAAGCCGGGTTGCCCAAGGCCTTCTGAACCGCCGCTTGCCCGGCGGCGTTGACCTCTCTAGTTTCCCCCGCCTTCCCCAAGGGCGCTTTCGCCCGTTTGCAGTTCCCGGACGCCTTGATGGCCACGCACTATCTCGACTTCGAAAAGCCGATCGCCGATCTGGAAGCCAAGATCGAGGAGCTGTCGCTGCTGTCCGACACCTCCGGCGATTTCGACAATGAGATCGAGGCCCTGCGCAAAAAGGCCGATCAGCTACGCAAGAAGACCTACGCCGGTCTGGACCCGTGGATGAAGACCCAGGTCGCGCGCCACCCCCAGCGTCCGCACTTCGTCGATTACGTCGAAGGTCTGTTCACCGACTGGAACGAACTGCACGGCGACCGTCAGTTCGGCGACGACCAGGCCATCCTGGGCGGTCTGGCGCGGTTTCGCGGTCGGCCAGTGGTCATCATGGGCCATGAAAAGGGTCACGACACCACGACCCGCATCACCCACAACTTCGGCATGGCGCGCCCCGAGGGCTATCGCAAGGCCGTGCGCCTGATGGACATGGCCGAGCAGTTCGGCCTGCCGGTCCTCAGTTTCATCGACACGGCCGGCGCCTATCCGGGCCTGGGCGCCGAGGAGCGCGGTCAGGCCGAGGCCATCGCCCGCTCGACCGAACGCTGTCTGACGCTGGGCGTGCCCTCCATCGCCACCATCACGGGCGAAGGCGGTTCGGGCGGGGCCATCGCCATCGCGGCGGCCAGCCGCGTGCTGATGCTGGAGCATTCGATCTATTCGGTCATCTCGCCCGAGGGCGCAGCCGGCATACTGTGGCGCGACGGCGCGCGGGCCAAGGACGCGGCCATGGCGATGAAGATCACCGGCCCCGATCTGGTGCAGCTGAAGATCGTGGATCGCCTGATCGAGGAGCCGACCGGCGGCGCCCACACCGACCGCGACGCGGCCATCGCCAAGGTCGGCGACGTTCTGGCGGAAGAGTTGAGAGGCTTCGCCGGTCTGTCGCCGCAGCAGATCAAGACCCAGCGCGCCGAACGCTTCTACGCCATCGGCGCCCTGTAAGGCGCCAAACGCCAGCGTTAACGCCGCGTCCATCATCGTCTGACAGGCTGACGCCCCATCCACAGCGGTTGCGGGGCGCACGGCCGGCCATGATCACGACGGCGGTTTCGATCCGGGGCCGAGCAGCATGAGCGGCGGCGAATCCCTGCGCGAAAGCGCGGTATTCAACCTGGCAGGCGCGGTCACGATGATCGTCGATGATTCGCCCTTTTCGCTGACCTTGACCGCCAACGCCCTGGCCGGCTTCGGCATCCGACCCAGCTTCGCCATCGGCAGCGGGGTCGAGGCAAAACGGATTCTGGTCGAAAAGACCATCGACCTGCTGCTCGTCGACACTGACATGCCCGATATCGACGGGTTCGAATTGATCCGCTGGCTGCGGCGTTCCGGCCCCAATCCGAACGCCTTCATCCCTGTCATCATGACCGCCAGCCACATTCGGCGCGGCCGCGTCGCCGAGGCGCGCGACTGCGGGGCCAACTTCGTCGTGACCAAGCCGTTCAGCCCGGCGCTCTTGCTGGAGCGCATTCTTTGGGTGGCCCGCGACACCCGGCCGTTTCTCGAGGTCGGGGACTATCTGGGGCCGGATCGGCGGTTTCGCCACGCCGATTACGATGGCGAGGAACGCCGTGCGGACATGTTGCGCCGCAAGACGGCGATGGAGAGCGTGGCTCTATGACCGTCATCACTCACAATCAGCGACGCTCACGCCTGGCCGAGATGGTGGACCGGCCCGGCGGTATAAGCGTCGGCGTGGCCCTGGCTCAAGCCAAGGCCAATCTGGACGTCCTCCAGGGTCAGGCGCGCGACATCATCGCCCGGAACATCGCCGTCCTGTTGGCCAAGCCCGATCCCGACCTGATCGAGCCGTTGCGGCTGGATGCGGCCTATTCGGCCTCCAGCCAGATCATCGACGCGGCCAGTCCCTTCTCGATGGACGACCTGTGCACGGCGGCCAAGGGGCTGTGCGATCTGCTGGACGCCGCGCCGCGCCAGGGCGGCTTCGACTGGCGCATCGCCACCGTCCACGCCCAGGCCATGAAGGTGCTGCTGTCCCTGCCGCCCCAGGAACAGGCCGCCCGCACCGCCATTCTGGCCAATCTGCACGAAGTCCTTCGTCGCAAACTGCCGGCGGCCGATCAGTCGGCGGGCTGAGCCGCCTTTCCGGCGCGGGTCTGCTTCTTCCACAGGGCGGCGTATTCCCCGCCCTGACGCGCGACCAGCTCATGGTGGGCCCCGCGTTCGACGATCCGCCCGGCCTTCAGCACCAGAATCTGATCGGCGTCCGCCACGGTGGACAATCTGTGCGCGACGACCAGGGTCGTGCGGCCGTTCCGGGCCTTGCGCAGGGTCTTCTGGATCGCCGCCTCGGTTCGGCTGTCCAGGGCGCTGGTGGCCTCGTCCAGGATCAGTATGCAGGGGTCGGCCAGCAGGGCGCGGGCGATCCCGACCCGCTGAAGCTCGCCGCCCGACAGCTTCAGCCCGCGTTCCCCGACCTTGGTCTGCATCCCCTCCGGCAGGCCCCGGATGAAGTCGGCCAGTTCCGCCGCCTCGGCCGCCGCCCAGACCTGGGCCTCGTCGGCGTCGGGCCGGGCGAAGGCGATGTTGGCCGCCAAGGTGTCGTTGAACAGGGCCACGTCCTGCGGCACCAGGGCGACCGCCGCCCGCAACGACGCCTGGGTCACGTCACGCGCATCATGACCGTCGATCAGCACACGTCCCTCCTGCGGGTCCAGCAGGCGCAGCGCCAGTTTGACGATGGTGGACTTGCCGGCGCCTGACGGACCGACCAGGGCCGTGGTCGTGCCGGGCGGGGCGAAGAAGCTGACATCCTCCAACCCATTGGCCCGCGCGTCGTGGCGGAAACCGACGTGCTCGAACCGCACGGCCGCGCCGCGCGCATCGGCCGGGCGCGGCAGGGCGACGGCGTCGGGCGCATCGGCCACCTGCGGCGTCTGGCGCGTCACCTTCAGCATCTCCTCCATGTCGATGAAGGACTGGCGGATTTCCCGATAGGCGAAGCCCAGGATGTTCAGCGGCGCATACAGCGAGATCATGATCAGGACGGCGGCGGTCACATCGCCCGGCCCCATCCGTCCGGCGGCCGCCTCGAACCCGGCCATAACCGCCATGACGCCCAGCCCCAGGTTCATGACCAGGGCCTGCATCCCGTTCAGCATGGCCAACGAACTGTTGGCCTTCAGCGACGCCTGGGCGTAGTCGCCCAACGCTCGTTCATAGGTCTGGGCCGCGCGCGTCTCCGCCCCGAACGACTTGACGGTCTCGTAGTTCAGCAGGGCGTCGACAGAGACACCGGCGGCCTCGGAATCGGCGGCGTTCATGATGCGCCGATGCTCCAGCCGCCAGTTGGACATGGCGAAGGTGGCGATGGTGTAGATGACCACCACCGCCACGGCGACGGCGGCGAAGCGCCAGTCGTATTTGCCGCCCAGAACGGCCGCGGCCAGCACCAGTTCGACCCCGGTGGGAACCAGGTTGAAGGCCAGGATGCGCAGCAGGAAATCGACCGCGCGCGATCCGCGATCCATCGTCCGCGACAGGGCGCCCGAACGTTTGGTCTGGTGGAAATCCAGCGACAGGCTCAGCGCATGGGCGAAGGCTTCGGCCGCCGTGGCGCGCTGGGCGGCGGCGCGGACGGGCGCGAACACGACGTCTGAAATCAACGGCGAGGCCGCCGACAACAGCCGCACCAGGGCCCAGCCGACCGCGAAGGCGGCGAAGCCCCAGCCGACG
>NZ_DALZQC010000107.1:0-10904 GCF_032017145.1 Brevundimonas sp. | reverse complement strand
CGCGGAGGGCGAGGAACGCCGGGCATGGCGGCGGCGGGCGTGTCCCTGCCCGGCGGCAAGCGCGGCGCCATCGTGCCCAAGACCAAGGCCCAGGCCGCCTATCTGGATATGCTGGGCCGGTGCGAACTGACCTTCGGCGTCGGGCCGGCGGGCACCGGCAAGACCTTCCTGGCGGCGGCTTACGGCGCGTCCCTGCTGCGGCGCGGACAGGTGGACCGGTTGGTCATCACCCGCCCGGCGGTCGAGGCGGGCGAGAAGCTGGGCTTTCTGCCCGGCGACCTGAACGAAAAGGTCGATCCTTATCTGGCCCCGATCTGGGAGGCGCTGAACGACATCCTGGGCGCCGAAGACGTGCAGCGTCGCCGCGACAAGGGCGAGATCGAAGCCGCCCCCATCGCCTTCATGCGCGGCCGCACCCTGAGCCACGCCTTCGTCATCGTGGACGAGGCGCAGAACACCTCGCGCCTGCAGATGAAGATGGTGCTGACCCGTCTGGGCGAAGGCGCGCGGATGGTGGTGACGGGCGACCCGTCGCAGATCGACCTGTTGAACCCGCGCGATTCCGGCCTGGCCCACGCCCTGCGGATTCTGGACGGGGTCGAGGGCGTGGGGGTGCTGAAGTTCGACGCCTCTGACGTGGTGCGTCACGCCATGGTCGAGCGGATCGTGCGCGCCTATGACGCCGACGCCGCGCGCGGACGCCCTGCCCCTGACCGTGAAGACCCGGCATGATCGAGATCGAAGTCGAGGCGGACGACTGGTCCGCCGCCCTGCCCGAGGTCGAGGCGGTGGTTCGGCGCGCGGCGACGGCGGCTCTTGGAACGGTTCGGGGGGATGTCGTCGTCTTGCTGACCGACAATGAGGCGGTGCGCGACCTGAACGCCCGCTTCCGTCACAAGGACAGGCCAACGAACGTCCTGTCCTTCCCGGCGCCCGAAAGTGCTGCGCCGCATCTGGGCGACATCGTCCTGGCCTATGGCGTCTGCGCCGAGGAAGCCGTGGCGCAGAAGAAGACCCTGTCCGACCACCTGAGCCATCTGGTCGTCCACGGGGTGCTGCATCTGCTGGGCCGCGACCACGAGGAAGACGCCGAGGCCGAGGAGATGGAGACCGAGGAGCGCGAAATCCTGGCCGGGATCGGTGTCGCCGATCCCTATGCCGCCGAGCAGGACTGACCGATGTTTCCCGACGCCCTGCTGAACCGTTTCGCCGCCCCCATCCGCGCCATGCCCGACAAGAAGCGCGCCCTGACCTGGCGGCTGATCCGTATCGTCCTGGCCCTGCTGGCGGGCGCGGGGACGGCCTTCGCCCATCCGCCGTTCGGGGTGCTGATCGGTCTGTTGGGTTATCCGCTGCTGATGATCCTGTCGGAACGGTCCGACACGGTGCGCGGCGCCTTCTGGATGGGATGGCTGGCCGGGTTCGCCTATTTCTTCGTCGGCTGCTGGTGGGTGGCCGAGGCCTTTTTCGTCAATCCCGAACAGGCGTGGATGGCGCCCTTTGCGGCCAGCCTGCTGCCTGCGGGCCTGGGCCTGTTCTGGGGGACGGCGACGGCCCTCTATCGGCGTTTCGCACCCCTTGGGTCGGTGCGGGTCCTGTTGTTCGCCGCCCTGTTCTGCGCCGCCGAATGGCTGCGGGGCCATGTGCTGACCGGGTTTCCCTGGAACCCGGCGGGGGCGACCTGGAAGGCGGGCGGCGGCATGTCCCAGTTCGCCTCGGTCGTCGGCGTCTATGGATTGAGCCTGATCACCGTCGCCGCCACATCGGCTCTTGCGCCCCTGATCGGGCCGGGCCTGAAGCGCAGCCGACTGATTTCGGCGGGCCTCGGCGCCCTCGCCCTGATTTCGGTCGGCGTATTCGGCGCCGTGCGACTGGCCCAGTCGGACCTGCAGTTCACCGACACGGTGGTGCGGCTGGTTCAGGCCGATGTGAAACAGGAGACGAAATGGTCGCCCGAGACCTATCGCTCCATCGTCGACCGCTATGTGCGGCTGACGGCCCAGCCGACTGTCAAGCCGGACGGTCGCGCGCCCAATGTCATCGTCTGGCCTGAAGGATCGCTGCCCGCCTCGGCCAACGACGTCTTTGCATCAAAAGACGCCCGCGCCATCGCCGCCGCCGTGGGCCCCGGCCAGACCCTGCTGGTCGGCCTGGCGCGCGGGGAGGTGGACCCGACGGCGCCCGACAGCGCCCGCTATTACAACAGCCTGTTCGCCCTGTCCGGCGAGGGTCAGGCGGGCCTGCGGGTCGCCGCCGTCTATGACAAGCACCGGCTGGTGCCGTTCGGCGAATATCTGCCGCTGGGGTCGATCATGACCTCCATCGGTCTGCGCAGCCTGGTCCATATGCCCAGCGATTTCTCGGCGGGACCGCGGCCGGAGCCGATCTCCATCCCCGGCGCCCCGCGCGCCCAGATCCTGATCTGCTACGAAAGCCTCTATCCCGGTTTCACGCCCGGCGCGGCGGGCCGTCCCGACTGGATCGTCAATGCGTCCAACGACGCCTGGTTCGGCGCCACATCCGGCCCGCGCCAGCATCTGAACCTGGCCAGCTATCGCGCCATCGAGACGGGCCTGCCCATCGCGCGCGCCACCCCGACCGGCATTTCAGCCATGATCGACCCCTGGGGCCGGATCGTGGACGGCCAGAGGCTGGAGCCGGGCGTGATGGGGGTGATCGACGCGCCGCTGCCCCGCCCGACCGGCGTCACCCCCTATGGCCGATTCGGCGACTGGCCGCTGGCGCTGGCCCTAATGGCTATGCTCGCTCTATGCTTGTGGCCGCTGACCCTGCGATCTAAAGTAAGAACGGGGCAGTCGGTGATCTGAGGCGGGGGCGAGGACAATGGCGCAGGACAAGGAAGAGACCATCCATCCCGTGGATCGCCATGTCGGCCGTCGCGTCCAGGAGAAGCGGCTGAACCTGGGTCTCACCCAGACCGCCCTGGCCAATGCGGTCGGTGTCAGCTTCCAGCAGGTGCAGAAATACGAGAAGGGCACGAACCGCGTTTCGGCGTCCAAGCTGTTCGAAATCGCCCAGTTCATGAAGGAGGAGATCGCCTTCTTCTTCGACGGCGTTCCGCTTAAGCAACCCGGCATGGCCGAGGCTGCGACGCCCGGCTTCGACCACGACTTCCCGATGACCAAACAGAGTTTGGAGATCGCCAAACTTGCCCCCCGCCTGCCGCTGCGAAAGCAGAAGGCGGTCGTGCAGATCATGCGCGAAATGCTGGATGAAGGCGCGGACGACCACGCCTGAAGCCTAGCCGACGGCCGTGATCTCGGCCGCCTGCCCCGCCACCTGCACCTCGTCCCCGACGCGGCGGCCCATGACGGCGCGCGACAGCGGCGAGACGTGGCTGACCGAACCGGCCGCCGGATCGGCCTCGTCCTCGCCGACGATGCGCCAGGTCTGGGTGCGGCCGTCGTCACGTTCGATGGTGACGGAGCCGCCGAAGCGCACCACGCCCTCGTCCTCGCCCGGCTCCACCAGCTGGGCCGACGCGCGTCGCGCGGACCAGTAGCGCAGGTCGCGGGTCGCGCGGGCCATGGCGGTGCGGTCGCTCTCGATCGAACCCTGCACCTGGGCGGCTGTATAGGCGGCGCGGGCCGAGGCCAGTTCGGCCTCGATCAGGGCCAGGCCCTGCGGCGTGACCAGATTGGGATGGGGCGAAATCGGGCGGTCCGCCAGATCGGCGGCGGTGGCCTCAAGATCTTCTTCTCGGGTGAAGGCGACGCTCATGGTACGGAACATAGCGACGCCCGCGCCTATAGCCAGAGCCGAGCCGACCGGGCAAAGCGAGGCGATGAACGAATCCAGCAGACAGGTTCATATGGTCGGCGCCGGTCCGGCCGGGCTGATGGCGGCCGAACGGCTGGCCCAGGCCGGGCTGGGCGTCGTGGTCCACGACCGGATGCCGTCTGTGGCGCGCAAGTTCCTGATGGCCGGACGCGGCGGGCTGAACCTGACCCATTCCGAGCCGTCCGAGCGGTTCGTCGGCCGCTATGGCCAAGCCCAGGCGACTGTCGGCGGCTGGATCGACGCCTTCTCGCCGACCGACCTGACGCAATGGGTCGAGGGGCTGGACCAGCCGACTTTCGTGGGCTCCAGCGGTCGGGTCTTCCCCAAGGCGATGAAGGCGTCGCCGCTGCTGCGGGCCTGGCTGGCGCGGCTGGAGGCGCTGGGGGTCCAGGTCCGAACCCGCTCGCGCTGGACCGGATGGCGGGACGGGGCGCTGGCGTTCGAGACGCCGGAAGGCCAGCGGCTGGAACGGCCGGCCGCCGTGGTTCTGGCCCTGGGCGGCGCCAGCTGGCCGCGCCTGGGTTCGGACGGCGCCTGGACCGCGTGGCTGGATGCGCCGACGACGCCGTTTCGGCCCGCCAACGTCGGTTTCGACGTCGCCTGGTCGCCGCTGTTTCGCGAACGGTTCGCCGGTCAGCCGCTGAAGGGGATCGCCCTCAGCCACGGCGACCGATCCGTCAGGGGCGAGGCGATGATCGCCGGCTACGGGCTGGAGGGCGGGGCCGTCTATGCCCTGTCGGCGGCTCTGCGCGACACGATTGAGACGGCGGGTCAGGCCGAAATCTTGATTGACCTGAAGCCCGACATGGACATGGCGCGCCTGACCGCGCGGCTGGATCGGCCGCGCGGCAAGGCCAGTCTGTCGAACCATCTGCGCAAGACGGCCGGGCTGGAAGCGGCGGCGGTCGCCCTGCTGCATGAAGTCGGCCGGCCGCCCACCGATACCCGCGCCCTGGCCCAGCGGATCAAGGCCCTGCCCCTGATCCTGAGCGGCGTGCAGGGGTTGGAGCGGGCCATATCCTCGGCCGGCGGTGTCCAGCTGGACGGCGTGGACGCGCGGCTGATGCTGCGCGACCGGCCGGGCGTCTTCGTCGCCGGCGAGATGCTGGACTGGGAGGCGCCGACGGGGGGCTATCTGCTCCAGGCCAGCTTCGCCTCGGGCGTCGTGGCGGCCCAGGGCGTGATCGACTGGCTCGACAGCCAGGGCTGAGACGGGCAGGGTCGGCCGGTTCGATCCGGAGTTCTCGATGCGCCACGCCCTCCCCGCCGTTTCCGCCCTGACCCTGATGATGGCCTGTACGCCCGCCCTGGCCCAACAGGCGCCGGCGATCGACGCCGAGCGGATGAACCAGGCGGTTCGCGTGCTGGCTTCGGACGAGTTCGAAGGCCGCGCCCCCGCCTCGCCCGGCGAGGAGAAGACCGTCGCCTGGCTGGTGGACCAGTTCCGCGCGACGGGGGCCCAGGGCGGCGGGCCGGACGGCGCCTTCGTCCAGGTCGCCCATCTGTCGCGCACGCGCCAGGACGGCCCGGCCGTGGTGACCGCCCATGTCGGGGGCCGCGCCCTGAACCTGCAGCGCGGGCCGGACGTGCTGGTGTCCAGCGACCGGCCGGCGAACCACATCACCGTGACCGACGCGCCGGTGGTCTTCGTCGGCTACGGCGCGACGGCGCCCGAGCGCCAATGGGACGACTTCAAGGACGTGGACGTACGCGGCAAGGTCATCGTCGTCCTGGTCAACGACCCCGATTTCGAGGCCGCCGACGGCGAGCCGGTGGCGGGCAAGTTCGACGGCCAGGCCATGACCTTCTACGGCCGCTGGACCTACAAGTTTCTGGAGGCGGGACGTCGCGGCGCGGCCGGCGTCCTGGTGGTGCATGAGACGGCGGGCGCCGGCTATCCCTGGTCGACGCTGCAGAACTCGTCGGCGGCGGCCAAGTTCGACATCGTGCGTGCCGACCCCGACGCCGAACGCGCACCCTTCCAGGGCTGGATTCAACGCGCCAAAGCCGAGGAATTGTTCACCGCCGCCGGTCTGGACTTCGCGGCCCTGAAGGACAGCGCCCGCAAGGCCGACTTCAAACCCGTAGTCCTGCCCGGCCTGACGATGAGCGTCGATTTCGGCCAGATCGCCGACCGGGTGGAGACCAGGAACGTCCTGGCCCGCATTCCCGGCGCCGAACGCCCGAACGAGACGGTGATGTACGGCGCCCACTGGGACGGCTACGGCGTCGGCACGCCGAACGCCCAGGGCGACAAGATCTATAACGCCGCCGTGGACAATGCGACCGGCGTCGCCGCCCTGCTGGAGCTGGCTCATGCCTTCGCCGAGGGACCGCGCCCGAAACGGTCGGTCGTCTTCGCCGCCTGGTCGGGCGAAGAGGCGGGCCTCTTGGGCTCGACCTATTACGCCGCCAATCCGGTCTGGCCGCTGGAGACTACGGTCGCCAACATCAATGTCGACAGCCTGCTGCCCGGGACCGAGATCGACCCCAATGTCGTCGTCATCGGCAAGGGCAAGAACCAGCTGGACGAGGTGCTGGCCCGCCACGCGACGCAGGCCGGCCGCACCCTGATCGCCGATCCGGCGCCCCAGGCCGGCGCCTTCTACCGCTCCGACCACTTCCCCCTGGCCCTGAAGGGCGTGCCGGCCCTGTTCCCGGCGGCGGGCTTCACCGGCGCCAGCGCGGCCAGCCGCGACTATGTCCAGAATCGTTACCATCAGCCCACGGACGAATGGGACGACACCTGGACGATGGACGCGGCCGCCGCCGATGTGGCCCTGATCTATGCGGTCGGGCGCGAACTGGCCGACAGCGACCAATGGCCGGAATGGAATGCGGGCGCCGAGTTCGGACCGGCGCGCGATGCGTCCAAGGCGTCGCGGCGTTAAAGCTCCAGCTGAAGCTCGGGCGCGGCGGCGGTGGTCGCGGCGCCCAGCGGCAGGTGCAGGATGAAGGCGGCGCCCTTGCCCGGCTCGCTCTCCACCTCGGCCCAGCCGCCGTGCAGCTCGACCAACGCCTTGACCAGGGCCAGGCCGACGCCCGGCCCGCCCCGCTCTCGCCGCACGAAGCGGTCGAAGACGTGGGCCTGCAGGTGATAGGGGATGCCGCGCCCGGTGTCGGAGACCGTCAGGCGGACCTCTGACGGACCGGCCTCGGCCTTCAGCATCACCGACCCGCCGTCCGACACCGCCCGCGCGGCGTTCTCCAGCAGGTGATCCAGCGCCTGGCCGATCCGATGCTGATCGGCGCGGATCGGCTTCAGATCGGTCGGACAGCTGATCGTCAGGCCGGCGCCGCGCCCCTCGATCCGGGCGCGGACCTTTTCGCCCGCCTCGGTCAGCAGATCGCAGACGCGCAGGTCGCCCAGCGACAACTCCATCTCTCCGGCGTCGATCTGGGCCATGTCCAAGACGTCGTCGATGGAGCGGGCCAGTTGGCTGGCGGCGACACGGATGGCGCCGGCGTGCTGGCGGCTGCGGTCCGGCAGGTCGCCCATCGTCTCCAGCAGTTCGGAATAGCCCACGATGGTCGTCAGCGGCGTACGCAGTTCATAGGAGACGCTGCCGACGAACTCGCGTTTCAGCGCCTGGCTTTCGGCTAGGGCCTGTTCGCGCTGGACCAGGGCCTGTTCCAGTCCGCGCCGCGCCGTCACGTCGGAAAAGGCGACCAAGGTCGCGCCGTCCGGCAGGGGGCGGGTCTGCCAGGCGGCGACGCGGCCGTCCACGGTGCGCCCCTCGCCCGAGATCGCCACGCGGCTTTCGGGATCGGGATCGGCGACGCGGGCCTTCAGCCCCAGCCAAAGGGCCGGATCGGGCAGGACCGCCTTGCACAGTTCGGCTAGGGCGTCGAAATCGGCCAGGGTCGCGATCCGCTCGGCCGACAGGCTCCAGAAGGTCTCGAACGCCTCGTTATGCAAACGCAGACGGCCGTCGGAGCCGAACACGGCCACCGCGTCGTTCAGCTTGTCCAGGGTGGCGCGCTGAACCTGAATCTGGGCGTTGAACCGGCTGCGCAGCTTCAGCTCGTCGGTGATGTCCGAGAAGATCAGCAGGATGCCGCCCAGCGGGTGCGGCTGGCGGACCACGCGCAGGGTGCGCCCGTCCGGCAGGGACCAGCTGTCGTCCGGCGACGCCTCGGACGCGCCATAGAAGTCCAGCTCGTGCGCCTTCCACCCGGCGTAATCGACCACCTCGGGCAGGCTGCGGCGCTGACGCAGGCGGTCCAGCAGTTCTGCGTGGGTCGGGCGTTCGTCCAGCCAGGCCGGGTCGATGTCGAACAGGGTCTGGAAGGCGGTGTTGTGGAAGGCCAGCCGCTTCTGCGGGCCGAAGATGGCCACCGCATCCGCCAGGTGGTTCAGCGTCTCGTCATGGGCCTCGACATGGCGGCGCAGGGTGTCGCGGGTCTCTTCCGCCTCGGTGACGTCGATGGCGAAGGCGGTGACGGCGCCGCCCCCCGCGGGTTCGGCGATGATGCGCCAGGCGCGCCGGGCGCCGCCCCCGGTCGTCCAGCGGAACCCTTCCTGACGCACGCCCAGCCGGCTGGCCTCGGCGACCAGGGCGTCGGCCCCGCGATCGAACGCCAGGCCGCTTTCGATGGCGGCCTCCAGGGTCTGGGCGTTTGTCGCGTTCAGCCAGGCGCGGTTGGCCCAGGCCAGCTTGCCCGCGCCGTCCACAACCCAGGTCGGAGTGGGCGAGGCGTCGCCCAGCATGGCCAGGCCGCTCTCGGTCGCATCCGCCCCGGTCAGGGTGAAGCGCGAGGCCGGCGACAGGCGCAGCCAGGCCGCCCCGCCCGCGACCCGCCCCTCGATCCGCCAGGGCTCCACATCGTCCAGTGCGACCAGACCTTCGAACGCCTGGCCCGATTGCACCAGGGCGTCGATCAGGGCGCCATGCGTCTGTCTCAGGCGAGCCAGGACGGCGGCGCCCACGTCGTCGCTGTCTTCGGCCAGCCGCGCCACCAGCTCCGCCGATCCGATGGGCGCCCCGGCCGCCTGCCCGTCCGGCGTCAGGGCCAGGCTGACGTCGTCGAAGGCGCGCAGCATGGCGTCGTGGCGGCCCAGGCTGGCCAGGGCCTCGACCCGTTCGCGCTCGGCGTCGTCGGCGGCGGCGTTCAGCCGGCCGCGCATCAGCAGGGCCCAGGCGCTGACGGCCATGGCCAGTCCGGCTGCGCCTGCAGTGGCGACATAGGCGATGTCGGCCTCGGCCATTCGTGTTCCTGGAGATTTCTCGCCGCGATTCGCTAACCATAACGCCAACTGCGCGAAAATGCGGCAGTCTCGTGATCGCGGCATCGCGCCCCGTTGCGAAGGGCGGCCGGCGCGGCGATATCGCGGTCATGACCGACCCCATCGCCCCCTCGCTCGACGACTTCGCCCGCCTGGCCCGCCAGGCGTTCGACGCCCTGCCCGCCCCCTTCCGTCACGCCGCCGGCGAAGTGGTCATCCGCATCGACGACTTCGCCGACGAGGCGACGCTGGCGGAAATGGAGATCGAGGATCCGTTCGAACTGACGGGCCTGTATCATGGCGTGGACATCGGCCGGCGCGACAGCCTGGGCCCGGCGGCCGAGCCGTCGAGGGTCTTCCTCTATCGCCGTCCGATCCTGGACGAATGGTGCGAGCGCGGCGACGTGGGGATCGCCGAACTGATCGCCCACGTCCTGATCCACGAGATCGGCCACCATCTGGGCCTGACCGACGACGACATCCACGCCATCGAGGACGAGGCGGATTGAAGACCTATTTCGTCGCCGGATAGGGGGTCGTCACCGCGCCTGAAATCATGCCGGGGATCGCCTCGCCCAGGCCCAGCAGGATGAACTGGATCGCAAGCGCGCACAGGATCAGGCCCAGCACCTTGACCACGATGGCCATGCCCACCTCGCCCAGCAGGCGGCTGAGCGACCCTGTCAGGGCGAAACAGACGAAGGACACGGCGCAGGCGGCCGCGATGGCGACCAGCGAGCCCATGGTCCCGGCATAGCCCAGCTTGGCCGCCTCGCCCGCCTGAATGATGACCGCCGAAATGGCGCCCGGCCCGATCATCAGCGGAATGGCGAAGGGCACGACCAGCCGCTGGAACCGCCGACGCGCATAGCCGCGCACGTCCTTGGCGTCGCTCAGCGCGTCCTTGTCGGCGAACATGGCCAGGAAATCGCCCCGCGCCATGTCCAGCCCCAGGAACAGCAGCAATATGCCCCCCGCGATACGGAAGGCGGCAAGAGAAATGCCGAAGAACTGAAGCAGGCCAAGGCCGGTGAACAGGAAGAAGGCCAGAAAGACGGTGGCGAAGGCGCAGATCAGGGCCGAGACCGAAATCCGCTGGCGCAGCGTGGCCCCCGCCGTGGCGGCCGCGAAGATCGGCAGGTTGCCGATCGGGTCCAGCAGGGCGAACAGGGTCACGAACAGGTTGACACCCAAATCGACTGCGTTCATCGCCTGCCCTCGCCTTCAATCCGTCCACGCCGCTTGCCGACGCGCCCCTTGGTCGTCCGGCATAGCCGCTAAGCGCGAGTCCGTCGATGACCCAGACCTCAGTTACGGCCCCCGACTCGCGGATCATCTGCGCCCTGGACGTGCCGACCACCGACGAGGCCGCCGCCTTGGTCGAGCGGATCGGCGATGCGGTCGGCTTCTACAAGATCGGGCTGCAGCTGTTCGCGGCCGGCGGCATGGACCTGGCGCGCGACCTGAAGGCCCAGGGGCGCCAAGTCTTCCTGGACTGGAAACTGCACGACATCGGCGCGACGGTCGAGAAGGCGACGGCCAATCTGGCCGGAGCCGGCTGCGATCTTCTGACCGTCCATGCGCGGCCCCAGGTGATGGCGGCGGCGCGGCGCGGCGCTGACGGATCGACGCTGAAGGTGCTGGGCGTGACCGTCCTGACCAGTCTGACGGCCGAGGATCTGGCGGCGGACGACCACAGCCTGTCGCCGGTGGACCTCGTGGAGCTGCGCGTGCGCCAGGCGCTGGATGCGGGGATCGACGGCGTCGTCTCCAGCCCGCACGAGGCGACGCGCGTCCGCGCCCTGGCCGCTGCGGCGGGACGACCGGACTTTCTGATCGTGACGCCGGGGGTGCGGCCGGTCGGCGCGGCGCTGGA
>NZ_DALZQC010000106.1:0-10911 GCF_032017145.1 Brevundimonas sp. | reverse complement strand
CCGCAGCGAGGGCGTGCAGCCCGTCGCCCGCTTCGCCCCGCATCCGAAGCCGAACGCCGCGCCCCACGCAGTCATGCGCGACCGGATGCGGGCCGAGACGCCGCGCGCGTCCGAGCGGGCGGCCGAGCGCGTTCCCGGCCCGGCCGTGCCGATACGGCTTTATGCGGTCTATATGCTGATCCTGCTGGCGGTGCCGACGCTGGGCGCCTCGTGCCTGGTGGCGCTGCTGGCGGTGATGCGGCGCGATACGGCGGCCGACGCGCTGGAAGCCAGCCACGCCCTGTATCAGAAGCGCACCGTGTTCGGGGCGATCGCGGCGGCCGTGGTCGGCGCCGTGCTGGTGGTGGTCAATGTCGGGGTCATCGTCCTGTTCGCCGTGGCGATCTGGATCCTGGCGCGCGGCGCCTATGGCGTGCTGAAACTGAAGAGCGGCCAGGCCGTTCCCAAGCCCCGCAGCTGGCTGTTCTGAACCAAGGATCATCATGACCGACGCCCCCGAATTCATCGCCGGACGCGAACCGGAAGGCAAGGTCGGCGCCCTGATCGCCTGGGCGCTGTTTATCCTGTCGATCCCCAGCGCCAATGTGCTGGTGCTGATCGGGCTGGTGGTGTCCTACGTCACGCGGGGGACGGCGACGGGCGTGGCGCGCCAGCATATCGAGGCGCAGATCGCGCTGTTCTGGTCGGTGTTCTGGTGGACCATCGCCGCCTGGGTCGGGATCTCGGTCAGCGCCGTGGCGTCGGTGGCGCTGATCGGCATACCGTTCCTGTTTCTGTTCCTGCTGATCTGGTTCCTGCTCAGCGTCTGGTTCACGGTCAAGAGCGTGCTGGGACTGATCAACCTGTTGCAGAACCGCCCGATCTGACGCGGCGGGAACACGACGGGCCGGTCGGCGGTTCAGGCTTCGAAGAACAGGAGCGACACATGACCGACGGACAGGGCCGACTGATCGACAAGGCGGACGAGAACCGCTTCGAACAGGATTTCAAGAGCGACGGCGGCGAGGGTCAGGTCTGGGCCGACTACGCCGTGCGCGGCGACACGCGGATGATCCTGCACGTCGAGGCCGATCAGGTGCTGCGCGGATCGGGCGCGGCGGGACGGTTCATGCAGGCCCTGGCCGAACATGCGCGCGAGAGCGGGATGAAGCTGTTTCCGCAATGCAGCTATGCCGTGGCCTGGCACAAGCGCCATCCCGATTACGACGACGTCCTGGCCTGACCGTCCATTGACACCGTCATCCTCGCCACGAGGGCGAGGATGACCAAGGCGGGGGTAAGGCGGGTTCAACCGCCCGAATAGCCGCCGATGATCGGCAGAATCTCGCCGGTGATAAAGCTGGACATCTGGGGCGAGGCCAAAAAGACGTAGGCGGGGGCGATCTCCTCGGGCTGAGCCGGGCGTTTCATCACCGTCTGGGCGCCGAACCGGGAGGTGGCTTCGGCGTCCTTGTCGGCGGGGTTCAGCGGGGTCCAGACCGGGCCGGGGGCGACCACGTTCACGCGGATGCCGCGCGGCGCCAGGTGGGTGCCCAAGGATCGGGCGTAGGCGTGAATGCCGCCCTTGGTCAGGGAATAGTCCAGCAGGTCCTTGTTGCCCTGAAGCCCGGTGACGGAGCCGGTCATGACGATGGCGCCGCCGGTCTTCATGTGCGGGACCGCCGCCTTGGTCATGTTGAAATAGCCGTAGAGGTTGGTCTTCAGCGTGCGGTCGAAATGGTCGTAGGTCAGGTCCTCGAAGGCGCCGACGTGTTCCTGGAAGGCGGCGTTGGGGACCAGGACGTCCAGGCGGCCGAAGGCGTCCAGGGTGGCCTTGACGGCGGCCTCGGCGAAGGCGGGGTCCGAGACGTCGCCCTTCAGCACCACCGCGCGGCGACCCTCGGCCTCGACGGCGGCCTTGGTGGTTTCGGCGTCGGCGTCCTCGTCCAGATGGCAGATGACCACGTCGCAGCCTTCGCGCGCGAACAGGACGGCGACCGAGCGGCCGATGCCGGAATCGGCTCCTGTGATCAGGGCGGCGAACCCATCCAGCTTGCCCGAGCCCTTCCAGAAGGGGGCGTCGTACAGGGGCGCGGGATCCAGCGCGGCCTCGTCGCCGGGCTTGGTCTGATGCTGTTTGGGGAAGGGCGGTTCGGGATAGGGGCGGGCGCCGGCCTGGACCGCGCCTGAGGATGTGTCGTCGCCGGACGTCTTGTCCTTGGCGTCGATGTCGCGCTGGATGGCGCGTTCATGATCGGCGACGGCGTCGGCGCGGGCGGTGTCGGTCATCGAAGGCTCCTGAAGGACGGGACCTTCAGGAAGCGGACGAGGCGGACGGGCGTTCCCTGCGCGTGATCAGCTGACGCGGTGGATGATGGTCTTGATGGTCTCGGCGCGGTTGGGCAGGTCGGAGGCCAGGCGCGAGGCGATCTCGCGCGCGCCGACTGGATAGGCGTCGCCGCCGTCGGCGATGGCCTTGGCCTTGGCGGCGGCCTCCAGCAGCAGCTTCTCCAGCGCCTCGATCTCTTCCAGGGCCAGGGCGTGGGCTTCGAGCTGCAGGCGTTTGACCCGTTCCGCGGTGGTCTCGGGCGCCTTCATCAGATCGTAGATCTCGGCCTCGGCCGCGACGAGCCGCAGGTCGGGCTTGGCGTCGGAACCGTTGGACTGGGCCATGGAATCACATCTCCTCGGTAAAGTCAGAAGACGAAGGTGATGCGAAGTCGCCTCCGCGTCGAGCTTGACCGTAAGGGTTGTGGCGACACTGTGGCCGCCATGCATCGGTGGAAACCCTTACAGCTCCGGCGCGCGGGCCGGAACCATGGCGGGAGCGGCGACGGGGGCCAGGACGCCGCCGGCGACCGCGCGCAGCGGCGAACGCGGCGTGTGCAGGACGGCCGGCGAGACGCTGACGCCGTCCTGAGCCGGGGTGACCAGGAAGCCTTTTTTGGCCAGGGCGTCGCCGGAACGGACGCGCGAGGTCCAGACCGCGATCGGGGCGGCGAGCAGCAGCGGCAGGACGATCGGGGCGAACCAGGTGGCCAGGTCGGGGCGGACGGCCAGCGGGATCAGGAAGCCGACGCCGGCGACCATCTGCCAGCGCATGGCGCGCAGGGCGTCGGACCAGGCCAGGCCGTCGGCCTCGCGCTGCTGGGTCGACCAGCCGGTGTCGTGGCCCGAGACGATCTGGAGGAACGCCTTGGTGTTGGCGACCATCAGGATGGGGGCCAGGATGGCGGACAGGGCGATCTCGGCCGCCATGCCGCGGGCGATGGCGCGGCGGCCGCCGAAGGCGCGCAGCTCGGCCGGGCGGCTCAGCACCAGGGCCGCGCCCATGAACTTGGGCCCGATCAGCAGGATGCCCGACAGGAAGGAGGCCAGCATGAAGGGGGTGAACTGCGGGTTCAGGATGTAGAAGAAGCTGGACCAGTCGACCGGATAGAACATCTGGATGAACAGGCCGGTCATCAGCGAGGCCAGCCACAGCGGCGAGGACATATAGGCCATGCAGCCCATTAGCAGCTGAAGCCGGCTCATGGGCGACAGGCCCTTGGCCGTGATCAGGCCCAGGTGCTGAAGATTGCCCTGGAACCAGCGGTGGTCGCGGCGGATGAAGTCGGTGATCGAGGGCGGGGTCTCCTCCCACGATCCGTCCAGCGAGGCGGTGACGTGCACGGCCCAGCCCGCGCGGCGCATCAAGGCGGCCTCGACCACGTCGTGGCTCATGATGTGGCCGCCGAAGGGCTTGCGGCCCTTCAGGTGCGGCAGGCCGCAGCAGGCGGCGAAGGCGCGCGTGCGGATGATGGCGTTGTGGCCCCAGTAGCTGGATTCCGAGCCGGTCCAATAGGCCAGACCCGCAGCGGCGACGCGGCCGTACAGGCGCACCGAATACTGGGACACGCGCGCGAAGATGGTGCGGGCCTTGATGATGACCGGGGCGGTCTGGATCAGGCCCACGCCCGGATTGCGCTCCATGGCGTCGACCATGCGCAGCAGGGTCTCGCCGGCCATGGTGCTGTCGGCGTCCAGCACGATCATGTTCTCGTAGGCGCCGCCGAAACGACGGACCCATTCGGCCAGGTTGCCGGCCTTGCGCTCGGCGTTGTCGGTGCGGCGGCGGTAATAGGCCTTGGAGTTGGCGGTCAGGCGGAAGGCCTGGAAGACCGAACGTTCGGCGGCGGCGGCCTCGTCCTTGGTCGAATCGCTGAGCACGAAAATGTCGAAGGCCGAGGCGGCGCCCAGGCGGGCCAGAGACTGGTCGATCATGGCCAGGCGGGCGAAGGAGGCGCGGGCGTCCTCGTTATACAGCGGCATCAGCAGGGCCGTGCGCGTGCGCGGCATCGGCGGATGGGGCGAGAAGGCCAGGTCCTGCTGGTCCTTGCCGCGCAGCATGACGAACAGACCCATCAGGCCGCTGACGAACCAGCAGGAGATGGCGGTGATCAGCACCATGAACAGGCTGAAGGCCAGGATTTCGGTCCCGTCCCAGCCCTTGCGGGCGTAGAGATAGAAGGGGGTGATGGCCGACAGGGCCGTCAGCATGATGGTGCCGGCCAGGAGCGCCAGGCGGCGCAGGGCCACCGTGCGCGGCGAGGTCGCGGGCGTCAGGTCGGCCACGGCGTCGGGCGCGGCCAGGGACTGCACCGGCATGGCCAGGCGCGCCTCGTCGGGCAGCCAGGACCAGGACGGCGCCTGGGTCCGCTCGACAGTCTCGATTTCAGCCTGTTCGACAGGCCGGATCGCCAGCTTGTTCATGCCGCTTCTGGACGCCCCCGTGTTGACCGATCATCTTTCCGAAGGCAGGAAGGACGCGGAGTGCTGCACTGCAACACGTTCCGCCATACTCGATCACATTCGCGCGATTTTCAATCACGCAATGTTGATTGCAGCGAAATTTTCCGGGGATTTTTCAGATCGGGACGTCAAGCGCGGCGGAAGCCGGGCGATGGGGCGGCGAGACTGTGGCGTGGTGCAGCAGTTTGCGGTCCAGGACCCAGGCCGCGATACCGACCCAGCCCACCAGGACGATGGCGTAAAGCCGCTCCCACCAGCCGACATTGGCGTCGTTGACCGTGCCGGGCAGGACCAGATGTTTGGTCAGGACCGTCAGGATCGCCATGACCACGAAGGTCGCGGCCAGGAAGACCTTCAGCCGGGGCATGTCGCGGCGGCGGCGCAGCCCCCACAGCAGAAGCAGCGGCGCCAGTTGGATGCCCAGGGCCAGGTTGATGACCATGTGGCGCGGATCGGGCCAGGGATACAGGGTCGATCCCGCCATGCCCGCCCCCGCCAGGACGAAGACGACCGCGATCACCCAGCCCGCGACGCGCGCGCCGGTCAGGGCGTAGATCCCCAGGCCGAAGCCGATGCCGGCCAAGCCCGCCATGACCCCGGCGACGAAGACCCCGCCGTTGAAGATGATCGGCGCCCTGGCCGAGGCGCCGCCCAGTTCGCTGAGATACTGGGTGGCGTTGTTGAAGCCGGGATAGGCGGCGATGGCGGCGGCGACCACGGTCAGGGCCAGGATCGGGGCGGCGACCCCCACCCCCAGCAGCCGACGGCGACGGTGATAGGGCTGGGTCGGGCGGATCAGCGCCTTCAGGTCCAGCGGCCAGGGACGGTCGTCCAGCGGCTTCAGCCCCCACAGCGGGCGGAGGACGGGGATGCGGCGCACGACCTCATAGATCGCCAGACTGCCCAAAAAGGTCGCGGCGACCAGGAACAGCGCCTCCAGCCCGACCGGCAGGGCGGCGGGCCGGATGATCCAGACGGCGGCGACCAGGATGGTCTGGTGCGCCAGATAAAGGGGGAAGGTGGCCTGGGTCAGATAGTTCAGCACCGGCCCGCCCCGCGCCCGCAGATGACGCGAGCCGAAGCCCAGGATGGCGACGATGGTCGCCCATTGATCCACGCCATAGACCAAGGCCCGGGGCGCGCCCCAGAAGGCCCGCGCGCCGGGATGCCAGACCTGGACCATCATGATCGGCAGGGCGACGGCGGCCAGGCCCAGGGCCAGCCAGCGATACCGCTCCATGTCGCGCCACACGCTCTCGCGCCCCACGATGCAGAAGCCGAACACGAAGGCCGCCAGCGACAGGGCGTGGTTGTACCAATCCCAGTGCAGCATGTTGGTGATGCCGAAATGGGGAAACAGAAACAGGCGAATGGCCGACAGATACAGGATCGGCAGGACCAGCAGCCAGGGCCCCCTCAGGGCGCGCTGCAAGACATCGCCCAGCCGCTCGATCAGGCCGGGCCTGCGCCACAGCAGGATGGTCACGAGGCTGTAGGCGGCGATATAGACGATGAACCACAGGTGATTGACCGGCACGCCGTCGGCCAGGCCCGCCGGGCTGAACTCGCGCGCCATCCAGGCGACATAGCCGGCGACGCCGCCCGGCCAGCCGCCCTTGTCCATCGCCTCGATCCAGGCCTGGATCGGCACCAGCACGACCGCGCCGAACAACAGGGGCGGGACCAGCCGCTCGAACCGCGCGCGGGCCACCTGGCGCGGGGTGCGGCGCAGGGTCATGAACCGCAGCGCGGCGCCGGACACCAGAAACAGCAGCGTCAGCCGCCAGGGATTGGTGATCAGGATCGCCTCGCGCATCCACTCGAAGGTGTGGGCGCTGTGCACGTGCCAGTCATAGACGCCGTAGACCAGACCGACGTGATACAGGATCAGCAGGCCGAAGGCGCCGACCCGGATCCAGTCGAGATCGTAACGGCGCTGGGTCGGGGAAGCGGACGGGTTCACGGCCGCGTCTATGCGACCAGCCGCGCGGTCAGGCAAGACGACGGATGGTCTCGGGATTGCTCCATTCCGCTCATCCCGGCGAAAGCCGGGACCCAGTGCTTTCACGCCCCAGGCGCATGGGATCAGCGCCGGTTTCCTAATCTCACGTCAAAACGCCCAAAGAATGGGTCCCGGCTTTCGCCGGGATGAGCGGTTATTCATCCCGCTGTCGACAATCCCAGCGCCTTCAACGTCTCGGTGATCGAGGCGTCCTGTTCGGCGCGGTACAGGGCCATCTCGTCCTGGACCGGGCGGCCCAGGGCGGTTTCGAAGTCGGCCCGGGCGGGATCGACGGCGTAGGCGGTCTGGCGGGCCTCGGCGCCCAGGTTGGACTGGAAGATGCCGGCCGCGCTGACGGGCAGGAAGTCCTCGTAGGTGATCGGTTCGGCGACGACGAAGCCCGCGGCGATCAGGGCGTCCAGGTCGGCGGTCTCGGCGCGCGAGGCCAGCCCCTGCGGCGTCGCGTGATAGCGGAACCAGGCCAGGCCGCCGCGACGCAGCGCCTCCCAGTCGTCCGGCAGGGCGGAGAAGTCCCTGGACGCCAGGGCGGCGTCGTACAGGGCGCGCCCGGCGGGGGTCAGGGCGCAGCCGCGTTGCTCGATCTCGCCGAAGCGGGCGGTGTGGGTTCCGGCGACCATTTCTCGAGAGTCTGGTTCGTCCACGCCGGGGAAGGCGATGGCCTCTTCCAGCGCCTTGAAACTGGTCTGGCGCAGCAGGATGGGGCAGGCGCGGGCGGGCGGCCCCTCTATGGTCTCCTTGGGCGTAATGCCGCGTTCGGGCATGGCCGTCTGGGCCGCGTCGATGTCCAGAGTGCGCGGCGTCAGATGGTTGATGTGAGGCCCCTTGAAGCTGACCACATCGGCGATCAGCCGGTGGGCGGCGACCAGACGGTCGTAGGTCTGGGCGCTGACGGTCGCCTCGGCGTGCCAGCGGAAGGTCTCCAGCAGTTCGGCGACGAAGCGGTCGGCCTGATCGGCGTCCAGGCCGCCCTCGCGCTCGGCGGTCTCGATCAGTTCGCGCGCGCCGGGGGTGAAGATGTCGCGGCGGGCCAGGGTCTGGGCCGCCTCGGCCCGCAGGGCATCATCCTCGATCAGCTCCAGCCGCAGCAGTGAGCAGAAGACCCGGAACGGATTGCGCGCCAGGGCCGCCGGATCGACCGGCCGGAAGGCGGTGGAATGCACCGGCACCCCGGCCGGGGCCAGATTGTAATAGCTGACCGGCTCCATCCCCATGACGGCGAAGGCGCGCGCGATCATGGCCAGTTCGGCCGCCGTGCCGACGCGGATGGCGCCGTGACGCTCCTCCGACAACCGCGCCAGTTCGCCCGACGCCGCCAGCCGGTCGGCGCCCGCCGCATCCGCCTTCAACGCCTGGGCGTTGATGTCCGCCACCAGGGTCAGCAGGTCGCCGTACTGGGGCACCTCGGCCCGGTACAGGGCGGACAGGGCGGCCGAGAACCGGCTGCGGATGTCGTCGGGATGGACGAAGGCGGACATGATGGCTCCCACGTTTTCGTCGCTCTTAAGCCGGTCGGCCGCCGGACGAAACCCGGCGGCCGTCGCAGGCGTCAGGCGTCGACGCCCACCCCGATGGGGCAGACCACGCCCGTCCCGCCGATGCCGCAGTATCCGGCCGGGTTCTTGGCCAGATAGCCCTGGTGATAACCCTCGGCGTAGAAATAGTCGCCGGCGGGTTCGATCTCGGTGGTGATGGCGCCGCGGCCTGCCTTGGTCAGGGCCGCCTGATAGGCGTCGCGTGACGCCTCGGCCTCGGCCTGCTGCTCGGCGTTCAGCGTATAGATGGCCGAGCGATAGGTGGTGCCCACGTCATTGCCCTGGCGCATCCCTTGCGTCGGGTCGTGGTTCTCCCAGAAGACCTTGAGCAGTTCGGCGTAGGCGATGACGGCCGGATCGAACACCACCTTGACCACCTCGGTATGGCCGGTGCGGCCCGTGCAGGTCTCCTCATAGGTCGGGTTCGGCGTGATCCCGCCGGAATAGCCGGCCGACGTCACCCACACGCCCGGCAGCCGCCAGAAGATGCGCTCGACACCCCAGAAACAGCCCATGCCGAAGATCGCCGTCTGGAAACCCTCGGGATAAGGCCCCTTCAGCGGATGGCCGCTGACATAGTGGTTCAGATCGGTGGGCAACGGCTCGGCGCGGCCGGGCAGGGCGGTCTCGGGCGTGGGCAGTTCGGCGCTTTTCTTGAACAGCATGGGCGGGTCCCTCATCGGAAAATGGCGTTGATCCCCATATGGGGATGCGAGAGGCGCTTGCCGAGGGGGCGATGGTGTTCTATCAGGCCCGCCTCCCGCCGGATCGACCTCCGGCGGCGCGCACGAGCTGGCGTGAAACGGACAGGTGGCGGAGTGGTCGATCGCGCACGCTTGGAAAGCGTGTGTAGGTGAAAGCCTACCGAGGGTTCGAATCCCTCTCTGTCCGCCACGTTCTCCACGGCTACGCGCCGGTGCAGATCTTCGCCTGGAATATCTCCCTCATTACCGAGCCTTGCGCGATAGCAGAGACACCGCTGTGGTCTCTGCGCGCCTGATCCATCGCCAAATCACGAGCCTTGCGGCCGCCTGTCTCCGTTTGGCGCAAGGCGGTCCACTTTCCCTGTTTCCCTGCTATCCAGAATTTTTGGGAATGCTCCGGTCGTCCTCGAGCCTCCCTATGGCGCATTTCTTGGAGATTTCCGTAGCTTAAGGACGCGGTTGGCTACAATAACCAGCTCAGATAACAGGGAAGCCAATGCGGGATATCAGGGAACGTAATCCCTCATATCAGCGAACGAAAAGCCGCCGATCAGAAGTCTGATCGGCGGCAGTAATCTTAAGGCGGCGTAGGCCTCAAGCGGCGTAACGCCGTCGCTGGTCGGACCATTCCAACGCCAGATCGTTCCGCATGACGTCTTCCAACGTGAGACGTTCAGACTGGACGCCGTGCAGTATTGCTCGCTTCAGATCGGGCGCGAGGAATGCCACTCGAAGCAGCCGCGTGACGTAGGTCAAGGTCACACCTTCGGCGTCGGCGATTTCAGCCAAGGTGGCAGATCTTCCGCTCAGCAGTTTGGCCTTCCACGCTTCGGCCCGGACCAGAGCCGCGCTCAGCGCAGCGTCGACTTTGGGCGCATGGATGGCGTCGCTACCGCCTGGCCCGGCGATCGAAACAGCGCCTCGACGGTCGGTCGCGAGGGAGAGCCGGACGACCGGGGCATAGCCTCGACGCTCCAACTGCTGAAAGACCAGTCTGCCAGACGGCGTGTCGATCAGTTCGCCGCAGCGTTGCTCGTCCAGCGCGATGAGAGCCTCTCCTAGCAAGATTTCGATCCGCGCAATCGCGTCGCGCAGGATCGACCAGTCCGTGGTTGCTCTGTCTGGGAACAACGGGGTCATCGCTCTAGCGACGGCTGCTTCGATGACCTGAGCCGAAAGGCGAGGGTGCAGTCCCGCCCTGCCAGGCGATCCCTTCTGCACGGCCGTCGAGACATAGTATCGGTAGATGGCTCCGCCCCTCCTGGGCGAACTGACCGGCGACATCACATTGCCGACGCTATCCACCATCAACCCGGTCAACGGCGCGCCCGTATGGGCGGGGCGCGGTTTACCAGGTTTGCGGGTGCGCCGCGTGGCGTCGAGCATGAGCTGGACAGCCTCGAAAGTCTCGCGATCGATCAGAGCCGGGTGCTGACCCGGATGGACAAGGTCCTTGTGCGGGATGTCGCCGACATAGATGGGGTTGCGCAGCATGTGGTAGGCGCCGCCGCGTTCGATCGGCAGACCGCCTTTTCGCTCCCCAGCCTTGGTTGTCCAACGTTTGGTGACGACACCCCGCTCCGCCAACTCGTGGACCAACTGGTTCGCCGAGCGCAGCTCCAGATACCGGGAGAACATCCGACGAACGACCGAAGCTTCCTCAGCGTTGATCTTCAAGGTTCGACCGTCTGGGTCGTAGCCGAGGACAGGTCGGCCCCCCATCCAAAGTCCCTTTTTCTTGGAGGCGGCGATCTTGTCGCGGATGCGTTCGCCGGTCACCTCCCGCTCGAACTGGGCGAAGGACAGCAGCACGTTCAGGGTCAGCCGACTGATCCTCCCTCGTTTCAGTGGACACCCATGCTAGCTTTTCGGAGCTGGAGAG
>NZ_DALZQC010000105.1:0-11241 GCF_032017145.1 Brevundimonas sp. | reverse complement strand
CTGCGCCGCCCCCGGCCGACGCCGCCGCCCGCTTCGCCTCGCCGTCGCGGATGGAGGGCGCCGCCATCCGCATTCCCGCCCCCTCCCCGCTGGCCAAGACCGAGGCGGGCGGCGCGTCGCTGGGCCGGTTCCGGCGCGGCGACCTGATCCACCGCCTCTTGGAACGCCTGCCCGACATCGCCCCCGCCGACCGCCCCGACGCCGCCGCCCGCCTGCTGTCGCGAGAGGTCGATCTGGACGCGGCCCAGCGCGCCGAGATGATCGCCGCCGCCTTCTCGGTGCTGGACGACGCCCGGTTCGCCCCCGTCTTCGGCCCCGGCTCCCGCGCCGAGGTCGCTCTGACCGGCCCATTGACTGATTCAGGGCCCGGCCTGCCCTCCAGCGTGTCGATCAACGGCCGCATCGACCGGCTGGTGGTCACGCCCGAACGGGTTCTGGTCGTGGATTACAAGACCAACCGCCCGGCGCCCGACACCATAGACGCTGTCGACCCGGCCTATGTGCTGCAGGCGGCCGTCTATGTCGCGGTGTTGAAACGCCTGTATCCCGACCGCCCGGTCGAGGCGGCTCTGGTCTGGACCGACGGCCCCAAGCTGATGCCCATCCCGCAGGCGATGCTGGAGGCAGCGCTCATTCCCTAACCCGTCATCCCCGGGCTCGACCCGAGGACCGGGCGCCGGTCGGGCTGTGCGTCGCCGTCTTCGCACGAGCGACGGACCATCCGATCCTCGGGTCGAGCCCGAGGATGACGGAGGGAGAGCGGCCGTGACGGCAGGAGTTGAATTGCCCGCGATTCGCTCCCACATCTGTGACCGAACCCGGACGCTTCCGGACAACCTCTATTCGCGCGCAACCCGCCAGGCCCTCAGCCCCAGCGACAGCGCCCCAAGGAGCCCTTCATGGCGACTGTGAAAGTCACCGACGAAAGCTTTGACGCCGACGTCCTGAAAGCCTCGACCCCCGTTCTGGTGGATTTCTGGGCCGAATGGTGCGGCCCCTGCAAGCAGATCGGCCCGGCGCTGGAGCAGATCGCCGACGAACTGGGCGGCCAGGTCACCGTCGCCAAGATCAACATCGACGACAGCCCCATGACCCCGTCCAAGCTGGGCGTGAAGGGCATCCCCACCCTGATGTTGTTCAAGGACGGCCAGATGACCTCGATGAAGGTCGGCGCCATGCCCAAGGGCAAGATCGTCGAATGGCTGGCCGAAGCCGGCGTCAAGACCGACGCCTGATCCTTCGCCCCGTAGAAGATCAAACGCCCGCCGGTTCCGACCGGCGGGCGTTTTCATGCTAGGGTGTCGCCATGAGCGACGAACACATCACCGATCCTGCGGCGACTGACGACATTCCGGGCGAAACCCCGGTCCAGAAGGCTCTGCGCCTGAAGACCGCCAAGCTGGACGCCCGTCCGAAACCGCTGCGCGGCGGCCGTTTCCAGCGTGAACAGAACGCCCGGATCGCCGCGGGCAAGTCCCGTCCGTGGATGAGCAAATAGATTAGGCTGAACCTCAGCCCAAGCTCAATCAACATCCATCTTCAAACCGTCATTCCGGGGCGTCCGTAGGACGAACCCGGAACCCAGGAGGTTCGCAATCTGGCGCCCAGTACGTCCAGCAACGGCGCCGCAGCCCTGGGTTCCGGGTTCTTCGCTTCGCTCAGCCCCGGAATGACGTTCGGGGATTTTGGTCGGATGAATGTCGATTGGCCTCAGCCTAGTGCGGCCAGGTTTCGCGGCTGGCGCCCAGCACTTCGCCGGCCAGATACAGCGACCCGCAGATGCCGACACGGCCGGCGCCCAGACGCAGCGCCAGCTTCAACGCCTCATCGACCGATCCGGCGGGCGTCGCGGCCAGGCCATGTCCGCGCGCCACGGCGGCCAGCGCCGCCGGGTCCGCCGCGGCGCCGTCAAAGCCGACGGTGAAGACTGTGGCGTGGCTGTCCTTCAGGGCGGCGAAGAAACCACCCGCATCCTTGTTGGCCAGCATGCCGCAGATCAGGGCCAGGGGGCGCGGCGCCCGCGCCTGACGCTCCGCCAGAAACATCGCCAACGCCCGCGCGGCATGGGGGTTGTGCCCCCCGTCCAGCCACAGTTCGGCGTCGGCCGCCCTGGCCGCCTCGCCATAGGGACCAACCGAAATCCGTTGCAGCCGCGCGGGCCAGCGCACGGCTTTCAGCCCCTCGGCGATGGCGGCTTCCGGCAAATCCAGCTCCAGCGCCGCCGCGATGGCCACGCCCGCATTGTCGATCTGGTGCGCGCCCGCCAGACCCGGCGCGGGCAGGTCCAGAAACCGTTCCTGATCCTGAAACGCCAGTCCGCCCCGCTCGGCCCAGGCGTCGAAGTCCACGCCCATGACGGTCAGGGGCGCATGAACCACCTGCGCCGCCCGTTCGATGGCGGCCATGGCGACCTCCTGCTGGCGGGCGATCACGCCCGGCGCGCCCGGCTTCAACACCCCGGCCTTCTCCGCCGCGATGCCCGCCAGGTCGGTTCCCAGGAACTCGGCATGGTCGTAATCGACCGGCGCGATCACGCTGAGCAGCGGGCGTTCGATCACATTGGTCGCATCCAGCACCCCGCCCAGCCCCACCTCGATGATGGCCAGGTCGGCGGGGGTTTCGGACATGGCGACGAAGGCGGCGGCGGTCGTGCTTTCGAACACGGTCGCCTCACCGGACACGGCCTCGATCCGATCGAGGATGGCGTTCAGTTGATCATCTTCGATCAGCGTCCCGGCCAGCCGGATACGCTCGTTGAACCGCACCAGATGGGGCGAGGTGTAGGCGTGAACCTTCAGCCCCGCCGCCTCGGCGATGGCGCGGATCATCGACACGGTCGAACCCTTGCCGTTGGTTCCCGCCACATGGATCACCGGCGGCAGACGCAGTTGCGGATCGCCCAGGGCCGCGCACAGGGCCTTCATCCGATCCAGCGACAGGTCGATCCGCTGCGGATGCCGCGCGCGCAGGCGTTCGGAGACGGGGTCCATCGGCCGGTCAGGCCGCCTGACGGGTTCCGCCCATCAACATCGACAGAATCTGACCCAGCACGCGCGGCAGTTCGGCGCGCGCCACCACCTGATCGACCATGCCCTTTTCCTGCAGATATTCGGCGCGCTGGAAGCCCGGCGGCAGTTTCTCGCGAATGGTGGCCTCGATCACGCGCGGACCGGCGAAGCCGATCAGGGCGCCCGGTTCCGCCAGATGCACATCGCCCAGCATGGCGTAGGAGGCCGTCACCCCGCCCGTCGTCGGGTCCGTCAGGACCACGGCATAGGGCAGTTTCGCCTGTTTCAGCTCTTCGATGGCCAGGGTGGTGCGCGCCATCTGCATCAACGACAGGGCGCCTTCCTGCATCCGCGCGCCGCCGGCTGCGGTGAAACAGACCAGCGGAACCTTGCGGGCCACGGCCTCGCGCGCCGCCTTGATGAAGGCCTCGCCCGCCGCCATGCCCAGCGACCCGCCCATGAAGGTGAAGTCCTGAACGATCACCACGGCCATCTGGCCTCCGACGGGGCCGACGCCGATGGCCATGGTGTCCTTGCGGCCCGCCGCCTTGCGCGCCGCGTTCAGCCGGTCCTTGTAGGACTTGCCGTCCGAGAATTTCAGCGGATCTTCCGGCACGTCGGGGGTGTCGACCGTCTCGAACACGCCGCCGTCGAAGGTGGCCTTCAGCCGCGTCGGCGCGTCGATCCGCATATGGCGGCCCGACGGCGTGACCCACAGGGCGGTCTCCAGGTCCGACCGATACAGCATCTCGCCACTGTCGGGATCCTTGACCCACAGATTGTCGGGGGTGTCGCGGCGCGAGACGATCTTGCGCACGCCGGGCGCAAACCGGCTGAGCCAGCCGCCGCGCTTTTCCTGAGGCTTGGTCTTGTCGTTCATCCGCGCGCTCTTAGACGGTTTCCGCCACGGAAGCACTAGCGGCGACGGATCGAACCGCGTCGCCCAACAGCTTCACCTTGGCCAGAACGCGCGGCGCGGCCGGTTCGTTCGCGGCGACGGCGGCGGCGACTTCCTCGACCAGGGCCGAGCCGACCACGACCGCATCGGCGACCCTGGCGATGGCGGCGGCCCGTTCCGGCGTCTTGATGCCGAAGCCCACCGCGACCGGCAGACCCGACGCTGCCCGTACCCGTGCAACGGCGGGCGCCACGACATCGGCGTCGGCCTCCTTGACCCCGGTCACGCCCGCGACGGCGACATAATAGACGAAGCCCGACGTGCCCTGGACCACGATCTTCAGCCGGTCGTCATCCGACGTCGGGGTGGCCAGGCGGATCAGCGAGATCGACACCTTGTCCAGCGCCTGAACCAGCGGCCCGGCCTCTTCCGGCGGGCAGTCCACCACGATCAGCCCGTCGATCCCGCAATCGGCCGCATAGGCGGCGAAGGCGTCATAGCCCAGGCTCTCGATCGGGTTCAGATAGCCCATCAGCACGATGGGCGTGGCGTCGTCGCCCTTGCGGAACTCGCGCGCCAGATCCATGGTCGAGCGCAGGCCGAACCCGGCCGCCAGCCCGCGGATCGCCGCCTTCTGGATCGGCGGTCCCTCGGCCATCGGATCGCTGAACGGAAAGCCCAGTTCGATGATGTCGGCGCCCGCTGCGGGCAGGCCCTTCAGGATCGCCAGCGCCTCCTCGCGCGACGGATCGCCCCCCATCACATAGGGGATGAAGGCCGCACGGCCCTCGGCCTTCAGCGCGGCGAAACGGGCGTCGATACGGGCGGTGGTCATTTCGACGGGGTTCCAGCGGCGGCGGGCGCGGCCGATTGCGCGGCGCAGACATCGCCGGGAATGGTGGCGAAGCCCAGATAGGCGGGCAGTTCGGCGACGGCGGTCTTCGTCGTGTCGTAGAAGGCGACCATCTGCATCCCGTCGCAGCCGCCGGCCTCGCGGCGCTTGATGAAGACCACGCGGTTCTCGTCCCCGCCCGCCGCCAGCCAGGTCTTGGACGCCAGGTCCGCGATATAGGCGTCGGCCAAGGCGCCGATCTGACCCAGCGGGGCCGTGACGCACCAGGCGCGGCCCGCCAGATTGTTCAGACCGCCGCAGTCGGCCGACAGTTCCGCGCCGGGCAGCAGGCCGACATCGGCCGGTCCGCCCTGCTGCGTCGATTGAGGCGCGGCCGGCGCCTGAGCCTGGCTCTGCGCCTGGACGGCGGGGGCGGACAGGGCGAGCGCGGCGCTCGCGGCCAGCAGAAGACGCATCACAATTCCACTCCCAGATGTTTGGCGACCTGGAAGATGTCCTTGTCGCCGCGTCCCGACATCAACAGGACGACATCGCCGCCCTTGCCGACTTCCTTTGCGATCTCGCCCGTCCGGGCCAGGGCGTGGGCCGGCTCCAGCGCCGGAATGATGCCTTCCAGTTTCGAGCACAGCTGGAAGGCCTCCAGCGCCTCATTGTCCGTCGCCGACCGATATTCGGCGCGGCCGATGTCGTGCAGCCAGGCGTGCTCCGGACCGATGCCCGGATAGTCCAGACCCGCCGAGATCGAATGGCCCTCGACGATGTTGCCGTCGTCGTCTTGAAGCAAGTACGTCCGGTTGCCGTGCAGCACGCCGGGTCGTCCGCCCTTCAGCGACGCCGCGTGATCGGGCGTATCCAGGCCATAGCCCGCCGCCTCGATCCCGATCAGCCGCACCCCCTCGTCCTCGATGAAGGGATGGAAGGCGCCGATGGCGTTCGATCCGCCGCCGATGCAGGCCACGACGGCCTCCGGCAGCTTGCCCATCTGGGCGCGGGACTGGGCCTTGATCTCCTTGCCGATCACCGACTGGAAATCGCGCACCATGGCCGGATAGGGATGCGGACCCGCCGCCGTGCCGATGATGTAATAGGTGTCGGCGACATTGGTGACCCAGTCGCGCATCGCCTCGTTCATCGCATCCTTCAGGGTCGCGGCCCCGGCGGTGACGGGGAAGACCTCGGTCCCCAGCAGGCGCATGCGGAAGACGTTCGGCTGCTGCCGCTCCACGTCCACCGCCCCCATATAGACGGTGCAGGGCAGGCCGAAGCGCGCAGCGACGGTGGCCGAGGCCACGCCGTGCTGGCCCGCGCCGGTCTCGGCGATGATGCGCGTCTTGCCCATGCGCCGCGCCAGCAGGATCTGGCCCATGCAGTTGTTGATCTTGTGCGCGCCCGTGTGGTTCAGGTCCTCGCGCTTCAGCCAGATATTGGCGCCGCCGAAATGCTCGGTCAGACGCTCGGCGAAATAGAGCGGGCTTTCACGGCCGACATAGTGGGTCAGGAAGCTGTCCAGCTCGGCCTGAAAGGTCGGGTCCGCCTTGGCCGCCGTATAGGCCGCATCCAGCTCGTGGATCAGCGGCATCAGGGTCTCGGCCACGAACCGACCGCCATAGGGGCCGAACCGCCCCTTGGCGTCAGGCCAGGCGTAGGCGTTCGCCAGCGGGGCGGAATCGGCTTTGAGAGGCGTCTGAGCGTTCACGGGTTCGACTTTCACGCGGGGAGGCGTCGTAATTACGACCGGCGCGCGTTTCGGATGAAGGCGGCGATCCGGCCCGCGTCCTTAACACCCGGCGCGCTTTCCACGCCAGAGGACACGTCCACCATCGGCGCCCCTGTGATCCGCAACGCCTCGGCCACATTGTCCGGGTTCAGACCACCCGCCAGGAACCAGGGATGCCGGAACGCCCGATCCGCCAGCAGGGTCCAGTCGAAGCTGCAACCCACACCGCCGGGCAGCGTCGAACCCTCCGGCGGCCTGGCGTCGAACATCAGGTGGTCGGCGTGATAATCCCATTCGTCGGCGGCGGCGAAGTCGTCCGCCTGCCGGATGGGCAGGGCCTTTATGACCCCCGCCGCGGTCAAGGCCCGCATCTGCTCGGCCCGCGCCGGCGTCTCGGAGCCATGCAGCTGAATGAAGTCAGGTCTCAGCGTCCGCGCGATCTCGTCCAGCAGGGCGTCGTCGGGATCGACCGTCACCGCCACGATCCCGGCCCGCCCGCGCGCCCGCTCGAACAACTCGGCCGCCGCCGCGGGCGCGATGTGGCGCGGGCTCTTGGGAAACACCACCGCCCCCACGAAGTCCGCCCCGCCGTCCAGCGCGGCGTCCAGGGTGTCCGGCGTGGTCAGGCCGCAGATCTTGATCTTCGCGGTCATGGCGCGGTCACCCTTACCGCGTCTCGGCGCGCGGCGTCTGCCAGATCATGGTCATAGGTAGCGAGGTCGCATTTCAGCCGCTGCACGATGGCCAGGTGCAGGGCGTCCGGCGTCCGCAATCGCGGATGCCGGTGCAGCAAGAAGCGACACGCCATCACGTCTTCCGGCTCGACCTCTTGGACCGCCGCCGCGCGATCCAACCAGATATTGAACCTGGTCTCGGCCAAGTCCCGTTCATCAGGATCAAGGCTTCGACGGCGGACGTGATGCGACATGGCCGACGACACCTCGGCGATCGCCCAGTCTGACACGATGACGCGATCGGCCGACGCCATCCAGGCGAGCACCGCCTCGCTCGTCTTCTCTTGCACGAACAAGGGAACGATGACGCTGGCGTCCAGATAGACGCTCACCGGCCGCGTTCTTCCTTCATTTCAGCCAGAGCCGCCGCCGTATTCACCGGTCCGCGACGCGGCTGCACGCGCACGGCCCTCAGCCATTCGATATCGCTCGGCCCATCGGGGCGGATGCGCCGCGCCACGATCTTCACCTCGACGTCAGGATCGGGACGGTCGATGACCACCGACTCGCCGCGTTCGGCGGCCTCGATGAGGCGGGCCAGGTCCGCCTGTGCTTCTGTCACCGAGTAATGGCTCATGCCGCCATCATATAGCGTTCGCGACCCGACCACAAAGCCCCGCTACCTTAGGCATGTAACGCCTCAAGATTTCGCGGCACGGTCATCGCCCGTCGGCTCCGCGAAGATCGACGCGACCTCTTCCGGCGTCAGCAGTCGCCATTCGCCGGACGCCAGGTCGGGCGGCAGGACCAGTCCGCCCATTCGCTCGCGATGCAGGGTTTCGACGTGATTGCCGACGGCGGCGAACATGCGCCGCACCTGGTGATAGCGCCCCTCCGTCACCGTCAGCAGGGCCTCGGTCGGCGTCGCGACCTCCAGCCGCGCCGGCGCCAACGGCTTGTCCTCGCCCTCCAGCACCAGTTCGCCGGCGGCGAACAGATCGCCCTCGGTTCCGGTCAGCGGCCGCGCCAGACCCGCCCGGTAAACCTTGGCCACATGGCGTTTGGGACTGATCACCCGGTGCAGCAGGTCGCCGTCGTCGGTCAGCAGCAGCAGGCCCGAGGTCTGTTTGTCCAGCCGCCCGATGGTCGATATGGCCGGATCGCGCCGACGCCAGCGGTCGGGCAGGATGTCATAGACCAGCGCCCCCTCCTCCTTGTGCGAACAGGTCATGCCCAGCGGCTTGTTCAGCATCAGGACGAGGCCCTGCACGGGGTCCAGCGGCTCGCCGTCGATCTCCATTCGGGTCGGAAGGTCGGGCGTCACCGGGATGCGCTTGGACACATCCGTCAGGTCCGCTCCGTCCAGCACGATCCCGCCCGCCTTGGCCATCCGCGCCATCTCGGCCCGCGAGCCATAGCCCATCGACCCCAGCAGACGGTCGATGCGGGAGGTGGGGGTCTTGGTCATGCGCTCATCCCCACACCCGTCATCCTAGGGCTTGTCCCTAGGATCCAGACTCCCGGTGGTCGACGGTCGGATTCTCTGCGGACACACCGGGCGTATGAATCCTCGCCACAAGGGCGAGGATGACGGCTTGGGGGTAAGCGGCTCACTTCACCGCCTCGAACAGCTTGTAGCCGCCCGCTTCCGCGACCAGCCGCACGCGCTTGAACGCCGCATTCAACTCCGCCTCATAGGGCAGGTGCCGGTTGGCCACGATCCAGGCGACGCCGCCCTTTTTCAGCAGCTCGGCGGCCTTGCGAACGAAGGCCTGGCCCAGCCGCCGGTCCTCGGCCCCGCCGTCGTGGAAGGGCGGATTGGAAACCACGAAGTCCTTGTCGCCCTTGGCCTCCAGGGTGCGGGCGTCCGACCACCAGACCTTGGCCCGTTTGTCGGTGATGTTCTCGCGCGCGGCGCGGATGGCGCGGCGGTCCAGATCGACCAGCTTCAGCTTGATCACGGCGGGCGAGCGCAACACGACCGTCGCCAGGGCCCCATAGCCGCAGCCCAGATCCACGCCCTCGCCCTTCATCGGCGGCAGATGCTGGGCCAGCAGGGCCGAACCCGGATCGATCCGGTCCCAGGCGAAGATTCCGGGCTGGGACCAAGCCTCCAGCCCCGGCACGATCTGCGGCCCGCCCGCAGCCACGGCCTCTTCGATCCCGTGAACCGTTTCGGGGCGGATGACGGTGCAGCGGCGGTGATGGGCCTTGGCCGTCTCGGCGACCTCCAGGCCGAACGCCTTCAACTCCTTGCCCAGGCGCGCCCCGCCCTTATCCTTGGGCGCCATGACATCCAGCCGCCCGCCGACCTTCAGCGCCTTCAGCGCCAGGGCCAGGACATAGCGCCGCTCCAGCACGCCGGGCGGGGCGTAGATCATCACCGTATCGGCCGAACCGGGCGTCTGAGCCTCCAGCGCGGCCGAATCCGGGATCAGGGGCGAGGTCTGGGTGGCGTCGCCTGGCGGGTCGAAGACGACCGGCGGCCGGCCATAGAGAAGCGTCGTCATGCCTCAAAACCCCATCTGCAGCAGCGCCAGCCCCACGACCCCGACCACGATCCGCCACCAGGCGAACACGCCGAAGCCGCGACGCGACACGAAGTCCAGCAGGAACCGCACCACCGCCAGGGCCGAAATGAAGGCCACCACGAAGCCCACGGCGATCAGGCCCACGTCGCTGAAATCCAGCGTCTTGTGGTTCTTCAGCAGGTCATAGGCGACCGCCGCCCCCATGGTCGGAAGCGCCAGAAAGAAGCTGAACTCGGCCGCCGAACGCTTGTCCGTCTTCAGCAGGAGGCCGCCTGCGATGGTGGCGCCGGATCGCGACACGCCGGGAATCATGGCCAGGCACTGGAACAGGCCGATCAGGAAATAGATCCGCATCGGATAGGTCTCGGCGTCCAGCCATTTCGGCTTCTTGTCCATCCGGTCCAGCGCCAGCAGGATCACGCCGCCGACGATCAGGGCGATGCAGATGACCTGGGGCGTTTCGAACAGCACCCCCTTGATGAAGTCATAGGCCAGGAAGCCGATCACCACGGCAGGCGCGAAGGCGACCAACAGGCCGATCAGGAACCGCCGCGCCTCGGGGTCGAACGGCCAGCGCGTCGCCAGCGTCCACAGCCGTTTGAAATAGACGCTGACGATGGCCAACAGGGCGCCCAGCTGGATCACGATCTCGAACGTCTTGCCCGCGCTCTGAAAGCCCATGAAATGGCCCAGCAGCAGCATATGGCCGGTCGAGGACACGGGAATGAACTCTGTCAGCCCCTCGACCAGACCCAGGATGATGGCCGCCAACCAGTCCGACATGGAAAACCCCGAAAACCAAAGCGCCCGGAACGCGCCGCGCCCGGATGTCTTCCCCTAGAGCATGATGGTTTCGGACGGAACGACCCGTTTGGGCCGGCGGTTGGCTTTCCGCCACGATTGCGCGAGAAGAAGCCGACAATGACGACGCCCGCCCCCGCCCCCCTCGAAGACGCCCATCTCGCCACGCGGCGCATCACTCGGCTGTCGGTCGGGGTCGCAGTGGTGTTGATCGCGCTGAAGGCGTTCGCCCTGGGGGCGTCCGGCTCGGTCTCCATCCTGGCCAGCCTGGCGGATTCGGCGCTGGACCTGGCGGCGTCCCTGACCACCTTCTTCGCCGTGCGCTGGGCCGCCGCCCCGCCGGACGAGGATCACCGCTACGGCCACGGCAAGGGCGAGGCGCTGGCCGCCCTGGTCCAGGCCGGGCTGGTGTTCGCCTCCGCCGTCTTCATCGGCTGGGAGGGACTGCAGCGCATCTTCGATCCCCGCCCGGTCACCGCCGGCGCCTGGGCCGTGGGGGTCATGGTCGCGGCCATGGCCATCACCGGCTGGCTGGTGTGGATGCAGACCCGGGCGCTGAAGAAGACCGGTTCTCTCGCCGTCGCCGGCGACCGCGCCCACTACGCCGCCGATCTGGCGGCCAACGCCGTGGTGCTGATCGGGGTGGCGTCGGGCGCCTTTCTGGGCGCGCCGGGGCTGGATGCGGCGGCCGGGGTGGTCGTCGCCGTCTGGCTGTTCTGGGGGGCGACCGGCATGTTGCGGGCCGCCGCCGACCACCTG
>NZ_DALZQC010000104.1:0-11305 GCF_032017145.1 Brevundimonas sp. | reverse complement strand
GCCTTGAATCAGCAATCAGAGGATTTGGGAATCCAGTTTGTCCACGCCGCCTAAGCACATGCGAAGACCGTTCGCATCCCCACCCCAGCGTCTCGACTTTCATCGGATCTCGGTCAGGAATACCCTCACAGAATAAAGCCCTTGTAGATCGGCTTGGTCAGCCCGAAGCTGCTGGTCGCGTTCTAGACTACTGATAACGAGATCGAGCAAAGCGACGCATTCTTCTGCGCTCGATGGCCTTTGGGTCAGGGCCTTCGCCAGCATTTCGTCGATGACGTCGGCCGCCGCTTCAGGGTCATCAATCTGATGAAGTTTCAAAGCGGACGCAGAACAATCCATGCACCCCATTTCGGGCTCCTGTCATCTTTTGATCCTGAGAAACTGGCCGGGGCATTTGCGGAACCGTCGGCCGTAGCTCCCCGCTAGAGCGAGCGCTTAGCTCAACCTCGACGTTATATTGTGCACCTGAGGCGGGCAACCCCGCACTCAATGGTCGTCATGCTCGATGGACCTCGCAGCCTCAATCGCCTGCGCCTTGGCCTCTAGGTCGCTAGCCATCTCATCCAGCAACGCCAGTGTGCGCGGGCAGTTGATCGCCCGTTTAAGCTCTCGATAGCGGCGAGCTTCGGCTCGGAGGGCGCGGGCGGCGAAGGGCATCGCAACCCAACACGCGTTGACCGATCCGGGTCCAGCGCCACAGCAAACAAAATCTCAGGAGACTGGCCATGGGCCTAATACCGGCTGACAATTTCCGCACGTTTGCGGCTCGAGCGACGGTGGGCGCTCGCAAGGCTATTGTGCCGCGGCTGACCATCCTCGACCCAGCGACTTCATCCACGGACTTACAGATGGGCGGTCGCCGTTATGACCGATCGCTCATCGTCAGAGAGAAGCTCAAGTGAGGAGATGCCAGCAGGTCCGTTGTAGGTGAAGCGGGTAGTCGCGAGAAAGTGGCGACCAAGGATCATTTGATAAGGGCTGTCACGCGCGATCGAATCCGTTCGCATCGCCCCTGCGGTCACGCACATATCGCAGGGAGGAAACATTAGCGTGATGTGGTGGCTTGATGTAGTCTCTGATCCGCCTAGTCCCCTCATCCGAACATGCTGGATGGCTGGGCCGCTACCCTTAAAAAATGCTGATGACAGAAGCGTGTAATCCGCCCCTGTGTCGATCAATGCCCAAGTGTCTACGAGATTCGAGATCTCGTATCCTGCGGCAGTCTTGATCGGGGCGCTCCAACTCCAGCGCACCTTCACGCACGGAGCGGCGTTCACGTGATCCGCCGATACTGTCCCAGTATTGTCGATGTGGACGACCGGAAGGGTGTCAGAAAGAGCCATGTCGCTATATCCCAGAAGCGAAGGTTGTACACCCTGTTGGGATGATGGCCGCGGGGTTCACGACCAACAACTCCCGCTACGGGGCGGCCTCATAGTCATCGTCAGGTGACGCTTCAAAGCGCTTTCCGACGACCCGCCGCGCGAAGTCCGTATGATACTGTCTCCAGTTCTCCGAGCTATCGCAATAAGAGATGAAGCCGACAACCCATAGCCGCCCTGCGTTCAAAGCCTGAACCTGCTCGTCAGTGAGTTCCTTAAGGTCAAGACGAACAGAGTCTCCCGGGCGAACATATCCGGGGTCCATTTTGCCACCCGACGATGTCGTCGCTTGTTTGAACTTGTCGTTGAACTGATGCGGGGCATAATCCCAAAATCTGGGTGTACTTGGCAGTTTCGATCCAGTCTCGAGCTCAACGTGGCTTTTAACAATCTTGGCTTTGCTGCGGCCCCAGTTAACTGCCTCCAATCGTATCGTGTGCCGCTCACTGAGATGATCGTTTCTGATAACCCTGAATCGTCTCATCTGCAGATGCGGGCGATTTGAAGTAATCAGAGTCTCATGTGTCTGACGTATTGAGAAGAATACGAGGACGAGACCCAAGGCATTGAAGGCCAATGCCAAAACAGTGAGCCAACTCGCATGTTTTGACTCGACGACTGCTCGTTCCGCAGCGGCGGCAGATCGCCAGTCCGCACAAAGAGCAGCGTCGGCGTCGTCGGGGCTTTTGCAGTAAACCTCGACCCGTTGCATGTAGGTGGCTTCAGACGCTGCCCTCATGACGGACCGGTCGACACCAGGACCTTCAACTTCCGCAATGGCGGAACTTGTGGCCGTGAACGCTACCCAGCCAACACTCGCGGCCAACACAATCGATAGACCTTTAGACACTAGCTCGCTGCTCATTTTGCTTCGGTCGGTCCCAGACGAACATCGTCCCAACGGACAGGGCGTGGCGCGAGCCTGACACGGCTTTCACACTCCCACAATCTGGAGACTGACCATGGGCCTGATACCGGCTGACAGGTTCCGCACGTTTGCGCCTCGGGCGACGGCGGGCACGCGCGAGGCGCTGGAGGCGGCGGCGGTAGCGCACGGCTTCTCCGGTTTGGTCTTGGCCCACTGGCTGGGACAGATGTTCGTCGAGAGCAAAGGCTTTACGACGCGCGAAGAGAGCCTGGACTATTCCGTCCAAGGGCTGCTGGACACCTTCGGCCGGCATCGCATCAGCAAGGCGGACGCTGAGAAGTTCGGCCGCATCGACAAGGTGGTCGCGGGCAAGAAAACGACCGTTCGCCCTGCGCATCAAAACGCCATCGCCAACATCGTCTATGGCGGCGAGTGGGGCCGCAAGAACCTGGGCAACACTCAACCCGGCGACGGCTGGAGGTTCCGGGGATCTGGCGACAAACAGATCACCGGCCGCGAGAATATCGAGGCTTCAGGATTTACGCCTGACCAGCTGCGCACCGATCCCGTCACCAGCGCCACGGCGTCGGCCGACTTCTTCGTCAAACATGGCTGCGTCGCACCGGCGCTGCGCGACGACGTGAAGGGCGTGACCTTGAAGGTCAACGGCGGCGTCAACGGCCTGAACGCGCGGATCGCAGCGACCACGGCCGCCAAGAAGGTCGTCGGCCTATGATCGCCCTCGCCTTCCTCCGCTCCATCCCGCGCATGCTCAGCCCGACCGGCTGGCTGATCGTCACCATCATCGCCACCTTCGTCCTGACCGGCGCCTACTGCTCATACAGGGGCGCAGGGGCCGAACGGGGCCGTCAGGCTGCCCAGACCCAGAAGACCGAAGCGAAGGCCGCCAGCGCGCGGGAAACAGCCGCTGGCGAGCGCCAGGCCGAAACCACCACCATCCGCAACCGGCAAGAGGAGAGAGACCATGCCGCTGAAGCGATTCCTGACAGCCTCCCTGATGATCGCGAGCTTAGGCGCCGCTGTCGCCAGCTGCGAGACGCCGGCCGCCGCCTTCCCGCCTGCGACGGACTTGATCGTCCAGCCCAAGCCGGTCCCGCCTGACGACGTGCTGACCAGCCGGATCGCGGGCGAGCGTTACGACAACGCCGTGGAAGCCTGGGGCGAAGAAGGCTGGGCTGCTGTCGGGCGCCTGTGCCGGTTCTTCGACGCCATGGGGATGGAGCGGCTGAGTTGTCCGCCGCCCGTGCCGCCTCGGCCGGGGTAGGCTGGACCTGTGAAATCCCCATACCCAGCGTCGAGCTTCGGCTCCGCTATCGAGGTCGTCATCCTTCGGGGTGGCGGCCTTTCGTGGTTTCAGGCTCGCGCCTGGGGCTCCCGATAGGGTTCGCCTCGGTCGCCGGCCTCCTCGCGCGTCAGGACCGCCGTCATCGCGTCGGCGCTGATCGCGACCTTGATGTCCCGGATGCGGATGCCGTCCGCGATGGTCTTCGGCTTTGCGCTTTCCGCGTAGAGGCGCTCGATCCACTCATTCGACTGGATCGTGATAAGCCCCGGCTTGCGGCTGTCGTCGTCGCCAGCGTCGGCCTGCATAGTGTTGATCGCGGCGTGGAGTTCATCTGGGATCATGAGGCGGGCCTATAGGTCGAGTCGGTCAAAAGATGGCCAGGCCGCGTCCTATGCTGCCCGCCTACTCCCAATCGCTTGCGACGCCGATCCGCTTCATTGGCCGGAACTCCTGCGGCCTCTCTTCCTTCGGCGTATCCACACAAGAATCCGGGAACGACCAGCCTGTCGCCGCCTGCGCGCCACTGAGTTCGGCCCAACAGGCTTTGAGCGTCGCAGAGCAGGCCATCAGAGGCAGTTTGGCGGGCGAAACCATGTTCAGGGACGTGATGATCCGAGTGACGCGGCGGTAGCAGTCCTCGATCTCCGCTAGATCCTGTAGCGTGACGTTGCCCTTTTTGCTGGCTCCCTTGTAGCGGGTCATGCGCGTTTCCTCTGCATCTGCGCCGCCAATCGATGTGTGTCGTCCGCCGACAATCGGGCGAATGTGCCGAGGCCCAGCGCCAGCGCCTGCTGAACCAGCCGCGCGTTCTCTTCCTTCGACACGTAGGCGACGTTCGACCCCGGCCCTGGCGTCGCTGGCAGGCTGGGATGTGGCGCGGGGTTCCGCGTAACGCGCGCGTCCAGTTTGGCGACCATCTGCATGCGTTCAGACAGTGAGAGGGGTTCCGACATTTTGTCCTCCGTCGCGCCACCGACCGGATCGGCGACATAGCGCGATGAGAACGTCAGGTGAACAGGCTGTGCCGCCAGTGTGACGCGGCGTTCGCGTTTCGTGTCGGAAGTCGTCGGATGTTCGCGGAACGCGAACCGGACGGATCAAGGCCAGAAGCCTGAAAATCCGTGGTGCGGGCGGCCGGGGTCGAACCGGCACTCCTTTCGGAACTGGATTTTGAGTGCTGGTGAAGCTGAGGCAAAACAGCAACTTCACAACGTTGCGGCGCTTAGGCGGCGCTGAGACCTCAAGTTGCTGTCGCCTCAGAGGACCCTCAAAACTCCCACTGCACTCTCAGGGATTCCATGTGGAGGCTATTAGCGCGCGCCTCATACACAAAGTGGGTCTGGGTCGAGTTTGATGACAGAGCGATCTCCTCAACGACGTTTTCTCGGATAAGGAATCCACGGATCTTGTCTGTTGCCGGTTGATGGCCGAGTACGAAAGCGACGCGTATTATTGTCCGCGAGATCGGATATTTCGTGGTGCTTACGGAGTAGACGCCTTGGCTCTGACTGAACTCGTTTTGGAAGGTCGATTCGCCCTGACGGACGACAACAGTTCCTTCGAAAAGGCCGAGCTTGTGAAGCGCGCAGACGAGGATATTTGGGAGAAAGGTCGTCAGCAGGCTGGTTGGTAGTTCGCGGTTGAAGACCTCGATGATATCGAGGCTGGTGTCAGAGCCCCGAGAAATCAGCTCTTTGGTGATGTTCTTGTTTCCGACCGTTGATTGGTGGCTCAACGCTGATCGAACGATCCGCCCCCCAGGAGTGTCTGTTGAAGATCCGAACCGGTAGGCGGTGATCCCTTTGCGGTTTGCGTGAATCGTCTGCCGACGCCGTATGACCGCCATATCGCGGGCGGCATCCTGCATCTCCACCTCCATGACTGTCTCCAGCACGGAAATCCCAACGCGAGAGTGCTGGAGATAATCCGCGACGCTGCGGACGCAGTGAATGAGCACCAAGGCCAAGACGACAGACAAGGCGAGGAACACCCAGCCAAGCAGTGGCTCGTCATATATCGTGTTTCGGGGCTTCAGAAGTTCGCCGACGACGGCGGCGAGGCCAGGGTCGCTCTTCGCGCGCGAGTAGAAAGAGACTGGCGGCCACAGGATCTGCCACCAGGAAAAGAAGCCGGCTACAGCCGCTACGAGCCAAAATGCCCATCGCAATAACGAGCTTCGTCTTCTGTTCATCTAAACGCCCCCGAATCTCCAAGCCTTCCGTTGTAGCGGAATGCAAAAGGGCCGCAACCAGTGGTCGCGGCCCTAGGAATCTCGTGTGGGACAGTTGTTAGATGGTTTCCGTGGCGCGCAGCATATTAGTCCTCCTAGAACGAGGGCGGCATAAACCGCCCACAGGGTCTCTTGTCAACGTCACTCAATGCAAAGCGTTCTCGGCAACGCGATGATATGATTGCGCCGGCCGCCTTAACCGAGGATGAACCACCTGGGCCAGCGACAACGCAAGATGGTGCTACGTATGACCGGTCGTCAAGAGCATACGTAGTCACACATGATTAAGTCCTATTAACGGTGACAATCTGATCATCGGTTTCAGGACATCCTCGATAAGGGCTGCGAAGCGCTTAAAGCAACGAAGGTTGTGCCGCCGCTGCTGTCAGGTCCAGCCCCCTACTGATCAGCAGCTCGGCCGCCGTCGACGACGCGCGATCGCCTTTTGCGATCGAATAGGTGGTCTTCACGGCCTCGATGTCGGCCCAGTTGAACATCTCGCGGATCTCCGGCCGGTCGTTGATCGAGAGAAGGAATCGACCCTCGATCGTCCGGAGCCTATCGGCCATCCGCTGGAAGTCGTCCCGGGCGAACATGCCCGCCCCATAATCGCGCTCACCGCCCCAATAGGGAGGGTCGAGATAGAACAGACTGCCGGCGCGATCGTAACGCGTGATGAAGGCCAGCCAGTCCAGGTTTTCGATGACGACGCCCGCCATGCGATCATGCAGCTGGCGAAGGCGCGGCTCGATCTTCGTCAGGTCGAAGTTGTGGGGGCTGGTCGGACTGACGCCGTAGGATCGGCCGGCGACCTTGCCGCCAAAGCCCAGCGTCTGGAGATAGAGGAATCGGGCCGCTCGCTCGATGTCCAGCAGATCGCCATCGGGCGTCTCGCGAAGGCGATCGAACTCCGCCCGCGCCGCCGGGCGCCAGGCCAGTTCGCGGATTAGGGCGTCGGGGAAGCGCTGGGCGACGCGGAACAGGGTCACGACATCGCCGCTCAGGTCGTTGATGACCTCGACGGCCGGGCGAACCCGCCGGCGCAGGAAGACGCCGCCCATGCCGATGAACGGCTCGCAGTAGGCGTCATGGGGCGTGGCGGCCAGCACGCCGCAGATCCGGCGGGCCAGATGCCGTTTGCCGCCCAGCCACGCGGTCGGCGGTTCGCACGACGCCACGGGGCGCTGGTCAACGAGGAGAACATTACGAGAACAATTCATTTGCGGAGTCGCCTTTTGCACGAGTAGGAGTCCCCGGCTCGCGTGAGCGGGGGTGGCGATCAGCCGAGCGGCCGATCGGTCCTGGTCGTGCGGGGTAAGGCCCGCAGATCGACGCGCTGCAACGCGCCGATCCCGCCCCGGACGGGGGCGAAATGAAGGAGGAGGAAGGGCTATGCCGATCAACAAACCGGGTTCGTCCCAGCCGATGCCGCTTTCAGAGCTGATGCGGTTGGAGGCCGAGCTTGCCGCGCGCACCGCACCGCTGCCGGGCAAGGTCCACCCCAGGCCGCATCCCTGCCTGCCCGAGGTCTTGGCGCCCGGATCGAACGTCGCCTACGTCTCGCTGGAGGAGAACGCCCGGCTGGTGCGGCAGGCCAGAATGCTGAACGCAGGGGGCTTCAGAACCCTATGACCCGCTACAAGGGCATCAGCAAAAAGGGCAACGTCACGCTGCAGGACCTAGCGGAGATCGAGGACTGCTACCGCCGCGTCACTCGGATCATCACGTCCCTGAACATGGTTTCGCCCGCCAAGCTGCCTCTGATGGCTTGCTCTGCGACGCTCAAAGCCTGCTGGGCTGAACTCAGTGGCCAGCAGGCGGCGACAGGCTGGTCGTTCCCGGATTCATGCGTGAATACGCCGAAGGAAGAGAGGCCGCAGGAGTTTCGGCCGATGAAGCGGATCGGCGTCGCAAGCGATTGGGAGTAGGCGGGCAGCATAGGACGTCGCCCTGGCCATCGTCTGACCGACTCGGGGTATAGGCCGCCGCCATGACGCCCGATGACCTCCACGCCCAGCTCGACGCCCTGCAAGCGGCCGCCGGCGACGACGACAGCCGCAAGCCGGGCCTGATCACGATCCGGTCTGATGAATGGATCGAGCGCCTCTACGCAGAAAGCGTAAAGCCGAAGACCATCGCGGACGGCATCCGCATCCGGGACATCAAGGTCGCGATCAGCGCCGACGCGATGACGGCGGTCCTGACGCGCGAGGAGGCCGGCGACCGAGGCGAACCCTATCGGGAGCCCCAGGCGCGAGCCTGAAACCACGAAAGGCCGCCACCCCGAAGGATGACGACCTCGATAGCGGAGCCGAAGCTCGACGCTGGGTATGGGGATTTCACAGGTCCAGCCTACCCCGGCCGAGGCGGCACGGGCGGCGGACAACTCAGCCGCTCCATCCCCATGGCGTCGAAGAACCGGCACAGGCGCCCGACAGCAGCCCAGCCTTCTTCGCCCCAGGCTTCCACGGCGTTGTCGTAACGCTCGCCCGCGATCCGGCTGGTCAGCACGTCGTCAGGCGGGACCGGCTTGGGCTGGACGATCAAGTCCGTCGCAGGCGGGAAGGCGGCGGCCGGCGTCTCGCAGCTGGCGACAGCGGCGCCTAAGCTCGCGATCATCAGGGAGGCTGTCAGGAATCGCTTCAGCGGCATGGTCTCTCTCCTCTTGCCGGTTGCGGATGGTGGTGGTGTCGGTGTGGCGCTCGCCAGCGGCGGTTTCCCGGGCGCTGGAGGCCCTTGCTTCGGTCTTGCGGGTCTCGGTCGCCTGGCGGTCCCGCTCGCCCTGTGCGGCCCTGTGGGCGCAGTAGCCGCCGAACAGCAGGAAAGCCGAGAGAACGGCGATGATGATCCATGCCTTAGGCGTCAGGGCGCGGAAGATGCGGAGGTCGATCATCGGCTCCGCTCCGCCTTCACGGCATCCGCCATGGCGAGGATCACGTCGTCCGTCAGCCCGGCGATTGCCTGTCTGTCGTCCCGCTGACTGGCCTGGTCGCGGTGCAGGGTCCACTCGACCGCGCCGTCATAGGTGCGGGCCTTCACGAGGCGCAGGGGCTGATTATGGCGGGTCTTGCCCACCGCGTATTCGATCTTCGCCGGGATCATCGGACCAACTCGAAGTGCGGGCCGTCAGTGAAGGCCTTCTTGCCTGCCTTGCGACGCGCGGCGCCGTAAGCATTCACAGCGGCCTCCATAGCTGCAGGTGTGTCGCCCTTGATCTGCGACAACTCCTGCCAGCATCCGCCCCACTTCACTCGGAGATTCATCTCGGCCGCAGCCCGCTTCGCCGCCGCCGCGATGACGTAGATGGGCGGCCATTCCCACCGCAGCTTTCCATTGATGAACGGCACCAGATCGCCAGCATGACCCCAGCCGTCCGACTGTTTCAGGTGTTTGCCATTCATGGTCTGGGAGACGCCGGTGCGGACATACTCCCGCTGCTCGGCCTCGGATCGTAGCCCGTCATGAACGCCGAAATCCTGCGTTGAATACTTCAGCGTCAGTTCGACGAAGCGAACAAAGTCGGGATGCACTCCGACGAGTTCGGCGCGCGACTTCGCGCCCAGCACATACGGCATGGTCAGTCTCCAGATTGTCGAGGGGATGGATGCGAAACGGCGTTCGCATGTGCTTAGGTCGTCGCCATGCCGATGAAGCACGACGAGGGAAGCCCGCTGTGGGGCGCGCCAGAGCCGAAATGGCCCGGCAAGATCAGGATCGCCGTCATGGTCGCGATCAGCTTCGCCCTGTGGGCGGCTATCGCGGGTGGGGTCTATTGGCTGACCCGGTTGATCGCGGGATAGAGGCGAACCCGGTTCGTCACTCGGCCGCTTGATCGACCAACGGCGCGGTCGGCGGTGGCGGTCCAGCGCCGGCGATCTGCGCCAAGGCGGCGGTGGACGCCTTGGTCGTTTCTGCGGCGGCCTCGGCCGCCTGTTTGGCGCCGACGTTGTTGCCCCACCGAAAGGCGCCATAGGCTACGGGAACGCCCAGGATCGCGGTGACGAGGCTGGCGATGATTGGCAGATGGTCGGTCGGAATGCCGGGCAACAGCATCAACCCCGCTCCCAGCCCGGACACCATGACCAGGCAGGCGATGACGACGATGGCGTCCAGCGTTTCATAGTTTCGGTGCATCTCAATCCTCCAATCGGGCACGGGCTTCGATGACGGCCTTCAGCTGGCGGATTTCGCCCTCCTGCTGAACCGACTTGTCGTTGGCGGCGTCGCGCTCGGCCCGAAGGCGCAGCACGTCGGCATGGGCGATCTCCAGCTGGGCCTTCTGATCAGCCAGCAGGCGATCCTTGACCGCCTCACGGGCGACCGCCGCGCGAACCTCGGCCTCCGCTTCGGCGACGCGCTGACGAAACTCGTTCAACGTCTCCTGCATCCGCTCGATCTCTTCGCGTAGGGACGCCGTGGTGCCGGTGAAAGCGCTGGCGATGGAGGCGATGACCGCCGCCTCGCCCGTCGCTTCATCCTTCGCAGCCGTCGCCGCGACCGCCCGGCCGGACGGACGCCCCGCCAGGGCGGTCAGAACGCCGCCCAGGCCGAGCGCGCTCAACAGCGCCAGTATCCCGGTCCAGGACGAGAATGGGGTCGCAATCTCTTCGGGCATCCGCCCCTCCGATAGTCAGGCCGTAGTGGAACAGCCGTTGGGCGGCTTGGGTTAGGTCAGGGCTGCGGCGTCGCCGCATTCATCGCGGACAGGCTCCGCACCCGATCATCGAGCGTCTGAAGAACCTGTGCTGTGCTGAAGACGAGGTTCGGCAGGCTGGGGTCGATCTCGCCCAATGTGGCGTAGTTGGCGCGCATGGCGGAGATCAGCGCGGCGACTGCGCCGCCCTCCGGCGTCGAGCCAAGGCCGGCGTCGGTGAAGGGCTTCAGGGTCGCCAGGACAGCCGCCTTGCGTTCGGTTGCAGCGGCGGCGTCCGCCTGCGCCACCAGCTGGCGGGCGGCTTCGACTTCTTCGGGCGTGTGGGTCTTGGCCATGGTTCAGGCTCCTTCGATATCGGCGTCGAGACGCGCGAGGTTGTCGGGGGTGTTGTTGACGTCCAGCGGGACCGGGTCGCCTTTCGGCGGCTGCCAGTAGAGGCGCAGGCGCTGACCATTCAGCGTTTCATATCCAGGCACCGATCCGGGCTGGAGGCGGGTGATGTCGTCGCCGACGCTCAACTCCAGCCAGTCGCGCGGTTTCGCCGTCCTGCGCAGGGCGCCGCGCTTCGTCGTGCGCGCCTTCTCGATCTCCCCGGCCGCGTCGATGGCGGTGTGCGCCAGGAAGTCCGAAGCCTGACCCCGGAAGGAGGACATGACGATCGACTTCAGCTGCGGCCGGTTGGCGTCCGGCTCATCAAGCGCGGTCGAAAGGATGGCGATCACGCTATCAGCCGGGATGCTGGTGATCGTGCCGTCATGTTTGGTCAGGATGGCGTTGGGCATGAATGAGTGTCCGGTTCAGTTTGGATAGTATGTGGCCTTCAGCGTCCCGCTGACCGTGCCTTGGCCATCGGTGCTGGGGCCGT
>NZ_DALZQC010000103.1:0-11307 GCF_032017145.1 Brevundimonas sp. | reverse complement strand
CCGGCCGCCTGGCGATCCTGTCGGCGCGCCCCGGCCAGCGCCAGGTCATACTGGGCGCGAGCGGCGCGGGCGGCCTCCGTCGAGGCCACCGCATTGGCCCGGCTCTCGTCGCGCTTCTGCCCCGCGATCACGCCCTGGTCGTACATCTCCTGGGTGCGGGCATAGGTCGTCTGGGCCAGATCCGCCGCCGCCTGCGCGCGCCGCCATTGCGCTTCCGCGGCCCGGATATCCTCCGGACGCGCGCCTTCGTCGGCCTTGTCGGCCGTGGCCTCGGCGGCGACGAGGGCGCCGCCCGCCTGTTCCGAGCGGGCCGCGACCTCGGGACTGTCGAGGGTGTAGAGCAGTTGGCCGGCCCGGACCGGCTGCCCCTCCTCCACATGGAAGTCGGCGATCCGGCCCGTCACCTTGCTGGTGATCCGAAGCTCCCGCGCATCCACCATCCCCTGAAGCTGATCGGGAACGGGCCGATAGCTGAGCCAGAGGCCGACGCCGAGCCCCGCCACGATCAGCGCCCCGATGCCGAGGGGCAGCAGTTTTCGGCGCCGTCGAGACGGTCCGGCGTCGCCCCGTTCCCCGCCCGGCTCCGTGTTCGGCGTCGGCGTGTCCTGGGTGTCGGTCATGGCGCGATCCTTTCGCCCTGGTCGATATAGTCGGGCATGTCCTCGATCCGGCCGCTGACATGAAGAAGGCGGGCGAGCGCGACCACGAAGTCATGGGCGGCCTGGGCGCGCTGGATCCGCGCGCGTCCGACGCCGAGTTGGGCGTCGATGACGTCGAGCGAGGTGGTTTGCTGCACCTGGTAGCCGACCATCTGGACGCGCAGGTTCTCCTCGGCGGCGACGATGGCGCTGTCGGTTCTCTGGAACCGCCGCCGGGCCGCTTCCGCGTCGTTCCAGGATCGGGTCACGCCGATCTCGATCTGGCTTTGCGCCTCGCGCAGCCCCGCCTGGGCCTGAGCGACCTTCTCGCGCGCGGCGCGGACGTTCTGCGAGCGATCGACGCCGGAGAAGAGGGTGTAACGGAGACCGACCCCCACGGACCAGTCCGGATCGGTCAACAAGGTGTCCCGACGATCAAAGTTGTACTGGGCGAAGCCATAGACCGTCGGCAGAAGCTCGGCGCGCTGGGCGGTGACACCGGCTTCCGCCTGGTCTTCCAGGGCCTGGAGCCGCTCCAGCTGCGGGTGGGCGCGATAGGCGGCTTGCAGATAGGTTTCCAGCGGCTCGAGCGGCCGGAGAAGCACGAAGAGAGACGTAGCCGGATCGATCCCCGACGGCGCCCTCAAGGTCCCAGAGAGCGCCGTGTCCGCGCTGGCCAGATTGGCTTCGGCCGTCTCCAGTTCGCGCGCCGCGTCGTCACGCGCCACCTCCACCTGCAGGCGCTGGGCGCGACTGATGAACCCTCCGCGCTCCAGAATCGTCGCATCGGCCAGGTGGCGTTCGAGGCCCGCCAGGACGTCGCGGCGGACGTCCCGAAACCGGGTGAGCAACTGTTGCCCGAAATAGAGTTCGGTCATCTGCAACAGGGCGTTATCGACGACGATCTGGCGCTCAGCCCGGGACTGGCCGAGTTGAGCCTCAGCGGCCGCTTGGGCCGCCGGAATCCGGCCGCCGGAATAAAGCGGGACGGTGGCGGTGACGATCGGCCGCGTGCTGTCGCGTTCCATCTGGAACTGCAACGGATCGCTGATGGCGTAGTCCTGAGCGACATCCGCCAAGGGCCCCAGCGGCAGATAGAGGGTCTTTTGATACCGCATCATCTGGCCCTCGAACTCCACCGTGGGCAGCCGCAGCGTCCTTACGGCGTTTTCCTGGGCTTCCCGGCTGCGGACATCGGCGTCCGACGCCTCGATGGCGTCCGAGCGTTGCAGGAGCCTGGCCTGCGCGTCTCGATAGGTCAGGGGCAAAGGACCAACGGTCTGGAGGCCGGAGGTTTTGGCGTCAGAGATCTGGGCCTTGGATGCGGGAGCGTAGGCGGCCGCACAGGTCGACGAGATCAGCAGGACCAGCAGGATGGAAGGTCGCAAGGTCATGAGCGAGGTTCTCCTTGGCCGACCGTAGCGTTGACATCGATCCACCTCAATACATACCTGTATCGAATGATTCAGAAGACTGCTCTCTTGAGCCCAAGGCCTGTCCGGAGCCGTCCCACGCGTGCCCAGACGCGCGAGCGTATCCTCAACGGCGCCCTGGAAGCCTTCGCCGAACGCGGTTTCCAGGGGGCGACACAGGAGGACATTTGCGATCGGGTCGGATTGAGCCGGGGCGCGTACAACTCCAATTTCCGGTCCCAGGAGGAGCTGTTTTTCGCCATCTACGATCGGACGATCGAACGGCTGGAACGGCATCTCGAGATCTCGATTGCGTCGGCCCTGTCCAGACCGGGACCCGCGGCGGAGAACTTCGTCAGGGCGTTCATCGCCGACTACGCCTTCGACCGCAGTTGGTATCTGCTGCAGGCGGATTTCGGTCTGCACGCCCTACGAAACCCTGCGGTGGCGAGCCATTACGCCGCGCGGCAGAATCGCATCCTCTCGGTTATCGAAGAGGCTGTCGGCCGTGTCTGGAGGGGAATCGAGCCGAGCCGCCCCCACGCGTCTTCCCGCGTCGCTCGCCTCATTCTGGCGGTCCACGAAGGCGCCATGTTCCAGCGCCTACTGGAACCGTCCACAATAAAGGACGGCGAATTGTTGACCCTCTTCGCCGATCTTCTGTTCTCGAAATCCGCGATCAACTCATGAACAGTCCCGGCGACCGGTCCTCAGGGACGTGAGCCGATCACGCACAATGCCGGCCTATTCTAAAGAACCTGAAAGTTCATCTACACCACGCTCGCTGCGGTGCGCCTGGCGTTGACGTCGATTGTGGCGCCGGTGATATAGCGTCCACCCGGCCCGACTAGGTGTTTGGTCCCAGGCTTTGATGGTGTGATCCTTTCGTTGGAATGGAAGGAAGCCATATGGGCCAGGTTCGTCACGGGAGCGCCACGACCACGCACGCCGTCCGAGCAGCAATACAGCGATCGCAGGCTTCGCTCGCGACGCTGAGCCGGGAGTTGGGGATCAACCCCAAGACGGTGGCGAAGTGGCGTAAGCGGACCTCGGTCGAGGATCGCAAGACCGGGCCGAAGGAGCCGCGCTCGACGGTTCTGACGGAAGCCGAGGAAGCGATGGTCGTCGCGTTCCGGCGGCACACGCTGCTGCCGCTGGACGACTGCCTCTACGCCCTGCAGCCGTCCATCCCGCACCTGACGCGCTCAGCGTTGCACCGCTGCTTGCAGCGACACGGCATCTCACGCCTGCCGGATGTCGAAGGCGACAAGCCGAAGCGGCAGCGTTTCAAGCGTTACCCGATCGGCTTCTTTCATGTTGATATCGCCGAGCTGCAGACGGCCGAGGGCAGGCTCTATCTGTTCGTCGCCATTGATCGCACCAGCAAGTTCGCTGTCACCCAGCTGGTCGACAAGGCCGACAGACGAACCGCCTGGGAGTTCCTCGAACAGTTGTTGGAGGCCGTGCCGTACAAGATCCACACGATCCTGACCGACAACGGCATCCAGTTCGCCGAGCAGCCTCGCAACCGCAACACCGCCTTCTCGCGACAGATGCGCTTCGACATGATCTGCGAAGCCAACGACATCGAGCACCGGCTGACCAAGCCGAACCATCCGTGGACCAATGGCCAGGTCGAGCGGATGAACCGCACCATCAAGGACGCCACCGTCAAACGCTTCCACTACGACAGCCACGACGAACTGCGTACGCACCTCGCCGACTTTATGGCCGCCTACAACTTCGCCCGAAGGCTCAAGACCCTCAACGGTCTCACGCCTTACGAATACATCGCCAGAATCTGGACGTCAGAGCCTGACCGGTTCATCGTCAATCCGATCCACCAGATGCCTGGACTGAACACCTAGTGCCGCTACACGTCATCGACGAGGTGGTGGAGCGGATCACCAACCAGACTATCACCGCCTATGAGTATGACCCGGCGACCGCATCCTTGGTCCAGCACGCGGATGGAGTCGGTCAGTCCTGAGGGTCTTCGGGCATAGCCAGGCGTCGACCGAGGTCGCGCATAGTTTTACGCGACGGACGCGGAAGCTTGGCCTTCAAAGCCTCCAGTTCCTTCGCCTCATCCCGCGTCAGCGGGTGATCGTGATCCACCAAGATTCTGCGGATCGCACGCGCGACGTCAGCGGCGACCGCATCGTCGTCTTCGTCCAAAGGAGGACGGCTCACGAGGGTTCTCGGGTTGGTGACAGCATCTGGCGCAAGTTTAGCACGAGAGGACTAGTAGGGCACGTTCGACGCCGCGCGCCGCAGCAGCGCCTGCACAGCGGCCTCCTTGGTGGGCCAGGTGCCGCAGTCGATGCCGTTCAGGGAACCGACGAACTGGAGGCGGTCTCCGGCCGTCACGCGCCGGACGCCGAAAAGCTGACGGCCACGACGGAAGTGGATATAATGGGGGCGGCTGCGCATGGGCGAACTCCGTTGATCACCCCCCAGCGCTGAAGGCCGCCCAGCGCCTTATCAACCGCCCGAAAACATCTACGTCACCACCCGGACGTACTCTACATTGACATTCGACAGGACCGTCCCGCGCTTGTTCGCCGGGACCAGTGAGATCGCATACGGCACCCCCATCATGACGCCGTCGATTTCGCGGAAGGCTGCGATGCTGGTCACCACCGAGACCATCTGAAACCGTATGCCCTTTCGGCGATAAAGTTCGATTTCTCCGTCCGAGGGTCGGTCCTCGAGGACGAAGCCGGCGGCTTCCATCATCTCGCCCGTGATCGGCTGGACGCCGCCAAGGTTAAGCATGCTGAGCTTGACCCAGTCCGGTACTGTGCCGAGTTCCAGACCGATGGGCAGCGCCGGAATGACAGCGTAGTTGGGATCCTCAAGGAGATAGGCCGGCCGGTTGTCGATCACGGCGTAAACCGTCGGATCACGCGTCGTGCGTCCCGGCCTCTTGCCGCAACTGAACGAGCCGTTCTTCGCACACGGTCCTGACCAGGCCTCGCAGCACCTCGACGCGTTCCGTTAGCCAGGCCAATTCTTCGCTGCTGATCTTGTAGTGCTTGGAGTAGCGAGCCTTCACATAGGCCTCGCGCAGCAGTTCGAAACAGCGGCGTTCGAACTTGGTCTCGCGAGGCCAGGCCTCCGACAGGCGCGGGTCGATGGCCTCGGTCTTCTTTCGCAGGAAGGCCAAGTTGTGGGCCTTGCCGCTGTAGAGCGTCACCACCAGCAAGATGCAGTGATACAGGTGTTCTGAGGACTGATGGAGGTTGAAGGCGGCGAGCTTGGGATCATCTCCCTCCCCCATGTAAAACTTGGCGCCGCGAGCAAAACTCGCAGAACTTTGCATCCAGTCTGAATAGAACTCTTCGGCCTCCGCCAGCGCCGCTTGGGCCTTCAGATCGGCTGGCTTGTGCAACTTGGCTCCGGGCGTGTCGTGAAGCAGGACCCCGTCCCGTACGATGTCGGCGAAGAAGTAGCGCCCCCGGTCCAACTGCTCGTTCACGTCATCCAGACTATGCACGATCAGGCTCACCGGCGTGCGGATGTCCGGGCCCATGGGCATCAGCCGGTTCTCGGCGTCGTGCCAGAACTCGCCGTCGGTCAGATCCTCATGGTCGACGACGATCAGCAGGTCGAAGTCGGAGAAGTAGCGGCCGACCGGATCGTGGACCCAATCGCCGCGCGCATATGACCCGTAGAGAATGATCTTGAGGATCTTGCCGTTTTTGAGCCGGTCGGCGCGCCGCGTCGCGACGGCTTCCGCGAACGATTCCTGGATTACCTCGACCACGCGGCGCAGCTCGGCCTGTTTTCGCGCCGGCAAATGATCGAGGCTTTTCTTCATGGGTTGAGTCTCTCCGAACGCACGCGAGACGGCAAGTCTCCCCCGCCAACCTCTCAACCGGCGGTATACGACACCCAAGATGTGGGTTGGTTAACACCCCTTGCCCCAACATCTGGTGTCGGGTAGCGTACGAGGCCGCGCAGGGCTGTGGGGGCAAGCCTTATCGCGCGACGGACCTAGGAAGGGAGCGTCGTGGCGTTATCGACAGTTAGTGAAGCGAGTCGGCCGGATGGCCAAGCGTCCGCGTCCATCTCGACCGTGCCGACGATGGACGTCGCACGATTCATGCGCCTCTTTCAGATGCGCTCCACCCAAGTCATGTGGCTGCTTGGCGCGGGTGCCTCTCGCACGGCCGGCGTCAAGACGGCCTGGGACGTCATCTGGGATCTCAAGCACAAGCTCTACTGCTCGCAGAAGAAGCTCGCGCTCTCCGCGATCACCGATCTCAGCGATGTGGTGGTACAGAGGAAGATCCAGGAACACTTCGACAGTCTGCGATCATTCCCGTCGGCGGGCGCAGAGGACGAGTACTCCGCCTATTTCGAGGCCGCCTATCCGTCCGCGCGTGACCGCCGACAGTATCTGGACGGAATCATCGAAGAGGCGAAGCCTTCCTTCGGTCATCGGGCGCTCGCCCTCCTGATGCGCGAGAACCTCACGCGCACGGTCTGGACAACGAACTTCGACAAACTGGTCGAGGACAGCGCCGCCAAAATCTACGGAAGCACTGGCAGGCTGACGGTGGCAGATCTGGGCGAGCCCTCAAAACTGCAGCGCGTCATGCAGGAAAACCGCTGGCCGGTACTCGGCAAGCTTCACGGCGACTTCCATTCCGATCGCCTCAAGAACACCACCGAAGAACTCCGAGACCAAGACGCCGCCATGCGGCAGGCCTTCGTTGCGGCTTGCCAAGGCAACGGCTTGGCCCTGATCGGCTACAGCGGCCGCGACGCCTCGATCATCGCGGCTATGACTGAGGCCATAAACGGAGGCGCGGGTTTCCCGGGCGGCCTGTTCTGGTTCAAGCGATCTACAGAAACGCCGTTCGAAGGCGTCACCACGCTGATGAAGGCGGCCACGGACGCCGGGATCGAAGCCTTCTTCGTCGAGGTCGAGACGTTCGACGAGTTGATGTCGGACCTCGTGCGGTTTTTGCCGACGACCACCGGCAAGGTCGACGCCATCGGCGAAGCCGATCGGCCGCGGCTGGGCAAGGCGCCGCTCCGCCCCGTCGGCACGAAGTTTCCCGTGGTCCGGACCAACGCGCTCCCGATCGTCTCATGGCCCACGTCCTGCCGACTGGTGGTCTGCACCATCGGCGGCGTTTCGGAGGTCGTTGCCGCAGTTAAGGAGGCCAGTGTCGATCTCGACGTCAATCGTGTCCGCGCCGGTGTTCTAGCCTTCGGGAGGGATGTTGACCTTCGCACAGCCCTCGCTGATCGCGACATCACCAGCCTGGAAACCTATGCCATTTCTCCCGCGCGCCTACGCTACGAGAGTGGCGAGCGGACGCTCATTCGAGACGCCCTTGTTCGGTCGCTTGGCCAGCGCGAGACGCTTGCGATCGACCGCCGGGGCCGCCGCATCCTACTGCGGCCCGCCGCCGGAGTCGGCACAGCGCCGTTCAACAGGACGGTCGCTTGCGTTGAAACCCTGACCGGTGTCGTTCCCGGGACGACCATCCCATGGAGCGAGGCCTGCGAAATCAGGCTGGACTGGAAGCTCGACGGCCTTTGGCTCCTTTTGGAGCCACGCGTTGTCCTCGAGCTTGAGCACGGCACGGACGAAGCCATGGTGGCGAAGGCGAAAGACTGGGTGCGCGAGCGCCGGGCGCAGCGACGCAACAAGCACGCCAACAGCATGTTGGACGGCTGGATTGAACTCATCGTGGGCGCGTCGGACTCACTTCGCCTCCGCGCGTTCGGGATTTCAGACGGCGCGGACGCTGACTTCGAGATCGCCCGGACAACCGGTTTCAGCGGGAGGGCTCCGCAATGACCGTCGCCTACAAGCTTCCGGGCCACACTCAGTTCTCTGAACCCGCTCTACGGTTTGGCGGAACGTCGGATCGGAACACAGACCTGCATCCGCTGCTGGGTCTCTCCCGGTTCGGTCCATATAGCCGTGACAGGTTGTCGGGCGTGGCTAACCCCATCCGGATCGCGATGATCGCACCAGCAGGGGGCGTCGATCGCTTGAACCGGTTGATGCAGGAGTTGGAGCAACCGCACCGGCCGAAAGAACGGAAGGCCTATCTCCCAGACTATCCCGGCTTCTCAAAGCTGTTCGGCGTCAGCCTCGCCAAGGCGGTGGGGCCAACCGCCATCGAACTTCCCGCGGACTTGCAAAAGCAGATGGCGGCCTCGCCTCGTCCGCACCAAGTGCTGGCCGACGCGATCACCCGAGCCCTTTTTGCGCTCCGCAATGTCCGAACAGAGTTCGATATCGTCTTGATCCATGTCGATCGAAGCTGGTCGGACGGATTCCGGACCACCGACGGCGAAGACTTCGACCTGCGGCACCACCTCAAGGCGATCGCTGCATCGGAAGGCATCTGCATCCAGATCGTGCGGGACGAAGGCGCCTTGGGCTACTATTGCCGGTGCAGTGTCGCCTGGCGCCTCGGCGTGGCCCTGTACACCAAGGCCGGCGGCACGCCTTGGGTGCTGGCTGATGTCGAACCGGGAACCGCCTTTGTCGGCATCGACTACGCGATGCGCTCGGACGCGGGCCCGGCGTCGCGTTACGCCATCTGCTGCAGTCAGGTTTTCGACGCGGAGGGGTCCGGCATGGAGTTCGTCGCCTATGAAGCCAATGACGTGCGCATGTTCGGCAAGAACCCCTTCCTGCGCCGCGATCAGATGCTGAAGGTCATTTCCCGGAGCCTTCTGATCTATCAACGCAAGCATGCGGGCCAATCCCCGCGTCGCATCGTCGTCCACAAGAACACCGAGTTTAAACCCGAAGAGGTCGAGGGTTGTTTCGATGCGCTCCCGCGCACGGACGCTATCGACCTTGTACATGTCCAGCAGAGCAGCGGCTGGCGAGGGATGCATATTCCCGAGCCCAGGAAGCCGCACGGCTATCCGGTCCATCGCGGCACGGCGCTGCAGCTGGGCACCTATGAGACGCTGCTCTGGACCCAAGGCAACCTTCCTGTAGTCGCCAATGACCGTGACTACTTCAAGGAGGGCAAGGGCATCCCCGAGCCCCTGATGTTGGTGCGCTACGCGGGCAACGGTTCGATGGACGATCTATGCCGGCAGACCTTGGGGCTCACGAAAATGGATTGGAACAACGACGGTCCATATGATCGACTCCCCGTGACCCTCAACTTCGCCCAGACATTGGCGAAGGTCGTGGTGCGAATGCCCACCCTTGAACCTCGGTCCTATCCGTTCCGGTTGTTCATGTAGACGCCGCCGCTAAGGGCGTCTGATCGGCTCGTCCGTTGCCATTCCTTGCGGAACTCGAACGCGGCCGCCGTCACGCGTGCCCGCCGAACAAGCCCCACAGCTTGACGGCCCCGAGCACGGCGCCGAACACGGGCGCGGCGGCGGCGCACGCGGTGACCACCGGGTGCTCCTTGATCCATGCGATCGCGCCGCCAAGGCCACCCAACCCATCGAATGCGCCCGCGTGGGTCTTCAGCGTGCCCTCATTGGCCTTAGTGGCGATCGCATACATGAGATCGACCCGGTTCAGCAGGGACCGGTCCACGGCCGCGAAGTCACGGCGTTCGAGCGCCGCGGCCTGGTCCGCGCCGTCGATCAGATGGTTCATCGCCAGGCCGTTCCGCGACGCCACGGACCGGAGCCGGTTGTCGATCGCGGCATAGCCGTCACCATACAGGTCGACCATGCGCGCGGCGAGGTCGACCCGCTGGGTGTCGGGGATGGTCAGGGGCTGACCGCCCAGCAGGCGGTGACGGTTCTCGAGCGCGAGGAAGCCGAAGGTGGCGTTGCGCATGTTCCAGTGCAGCCAGTAGGTGCCATTCAGATTGTGCGCCACGAAGTCGTAGAAGCCGTCGAGGACAGCCTTTTCCGCCTTGTCGAAATCCGCCGCCGTGGCCTGCGCCGGGTCACAGCCCGCCCGACGCAGGGCGGTGTCCAGTTCGAAGCTCTGCGTCACGCCGGTGCCGAGATTACGTGCCGCGATGGCGGTAATCCGTCGTTGCGGCGTTTCGAAGCCTTCACAGGCGTAGTGAAGCACATAGGCATGCGTCCGGGATTGCATGGCCCGCCCGATCTCTTCGCGGGCGGCTTTCCGGCGCGTGGGGGTGGTGGTCATGTTAGCTGGCCTTCCCGCTCGGGCGCTTGAGGCGCCGGGGGGCGCTCTTGTGCACGGCGATGCCGCGGGCCTTCTCCGCCTCGGCCTCGGCGTCTTTCAAATCCTTGGTGATCGCTTCCAGACGGGCCACGAGCGGCGTCATATCGTACCGGTTCGACGTCTGGCCGCCGTGCGACCGGTGGCGCGCTTCCGAGACGATCAGGCCCCGGGCCTCCAGTCGCCGGATCGCGCGCTGGATGGTCTTGTCGGAAACCCCGAGCAGGCCGGCCAGCCTGGCCTTGGAGGGCCAAGGCATGTCATTCGGCTTCCACCAAGCGTCAATCAGGCAGACGAGCACGGCCAGCTCGGACGCCCGGATGCCCAGAGCCGGAAGGGTCTGCAACAGGACCGACGGCACGACGGTGAAGCCGCCGTCGAGGCTGGACTTCCACTTCTGCCGCAGCACCTTGTCGGTTTCGGGCTTGCCCCGACGATCCGACAGCCGGATCACCTTGGCCTCTTCCTCTTCGTCACTCATTGTGTATTCCTCCCGGACGACGTGTCCGTGGCAGGAAGATGCGGTCGATGACCGTGGAATTCCAGCAATCGAAGCGTAGAGGGCCAGGTCATTTGGGTCTAGGGGGCCGGGACATTTCCGTCCCTCCGGCCACCCCATGAGTGTCCCCCGAATCATGATCCGTGGCCCAGCAACCGGGTCGAACGACGCCCATGACTCCCGGACCCCCAGTCAGATTGACCCGGGGGCCAGCCTATGAAATCGGTTTCAGTGTTCGCCACACGAAAAAGCCGCGCGCCCCCAAAGGGCGCGCGGCGAGTTTTCTCGGGACGGCTGGGCTATTCGGCCGCAAACGAATAGGCGTCGTCCTCGCGGGGCACCTCGGCGCCCTCTCCCTCCGGCTCCACCGCGTCGGATGCGGTCCGCAGCACCGATGGCAGCCAGCCCTTGCCCTCTACCAACCCCTCCGCCGCCTCGGCCATGTCGCCCTTCTTCAGCCCGGCGATCCGGCCCGCCTCTTCCGCACTGACCGCCTCGGTCACCGCCTCCAGCACCCGCGCCTTGGACACGCGGCCGAGGCGCTGGCGGCGGTCGCCGACCACGTGCCGGTCATGTCCAGCCCGACCGCCGTCGCCAGCGCCTCGGCCT
>NZ_DALZQC010000102.1:0-11630 GCF_032017145.1 Brevundimonas sp. | reverse complement strand
GGGGCGAGGGGCGGGCAGGGCGGCGTCGGTCTTGCTCATGCGCAGAGGCTAGGCGCGCCCCGGCGAGGGCGCAACGACCATGGTGCAACGGCGCCACGCTCGACCGCCCAGATGACCTCACGTCGGCACGGCGTTTGACAGCCGGGCGAAACCGGGTCAGTTTCCATGAAAATCATTGAACGCTGAATAAAAGCGTCCACGGGCTGGAAACGACAAAGGGGTTGAGATCATGAACCGTCATGTGAAGTGCTTGCTGCTGGCCGGCGCGGCGTGGGGCGTGCTGGCCGGGGCCTCGGTCGCCCAGGACGCCGAAACGGCCGCCCAGGACGCCAACGCCAATCAGGACACGGCGACCGTGGACGACATCGTCGTCACCGCGCGCCGCCGCGACGAACAGCTGAAGGACGTGCCGATCGCGGTTTCGGCCCTCAGCGCCGAACGTCTGGAACAGACGGGCGCCGTCAACATCACCGCCCTGCAGCAGCAGACGCCGAACGCCACGGTCCAGATCGCGCGCGGCTCCAACTCCACCCTGATCAGCTTCATCCGCGGCGTGGGCCAGCAGGATCCGCTGTGGGGCTTCGAGCCCGGCGTGGGCCTCTATGTCGACGACGTCTATGTCGCCCGTCCGCAGGGCGCGGTGCTGGACATCTTCGACATCTCTCGCATCGAAGTGCTGCGCGGTCCGCAGGGCACCCTGTATGGCCGCAACACCATCGGCGGCGCGATCAAATACGTCACCAAACGCCTGGGTCAGGATCCCAGCCTGACGGCCCGCGCCGAGGTCGGCGCCTATAACGAGCACAACTTCCTCCTGTCGGGCTCGGTCCCGGTCGGTCAGACCTTCGCCATCGGGGGCGCGGTCGCCACCTATCAGCACGACGGCTACGGCAAGAACCTGAACACCGGCCAGGATCAGTACGACAAGGACGTCACCGCCTATCGCGCCAGCGCCGAGTGGACGCCGAACGACAACCTGTTCTTCCGCCTGGCCTGGGACCGCGTTGAGGATGACTCCAGCCCCCGTCACGGCCACCGCGAGGTCACCTCGTCCGACGGCCTGTGGCGCGCGCCCGCCGGCAAGTACGACACCTATGCCGGCATCACCGGCGAGCAGAAGGTCGTGACCGAGGGCGTGGCCCTGACCGGCGAATACCGCGTCAACGACAGGCTGACGCTGAAGTCGATCACCGCCTATCGCTCGGGCGACACGGCGACGGTCATCGACTTCGACCAGACGCCGAACCCGACCCTGGACGTGCCGGCCATCTATGCCGACCATCAGTTCACCCAGGAATTCCAGGCCCTGTTCACCGGCGAGCGCTGGTCCGGCGTGGCCGGCGTCTATTATCTGGACGGAACCTCGTCGGGCGTATTCGACACCATCGCCGGCAATCTGGGCCTGTCGATCGCGGCGGCCGGTTCGGTGGACACCAAGTCCTTCTCGATCTTCGGCGATTTCAGCTACGACCTGACGGACCGCCTGCACCTGTCGCTGGGCGGCCGCTACACCCGCGACGACAAGGACGCCTCGGTCCTGCGCCAGTTCTATCTGGGCGCGACCCGCAGCCCGCTGACCGGCGGCGCGCCGCGTGCGGTCTTTGCGACCCGCACCAACTACACGGCCTCCGACACCTTCGAGAAGTTCACGCCGCGCGCCAGCCTCTCGTACGACTTCTCCGACCAGATGACCGGCTACGCCTCGATCAGCCAGGGCTTCAAGTCGGGCGGCTGGGACATGCGCGGCGACGCCGCCCTGGTGCCCCAGACGGTCAATGGCTACCAGCCCGAGACGGTCACCACCTATGAGGTCGGCCTGAAGGGGTCGGCCTTCGATCGGCGCATGAACTTCGCCTCGGCCATCTTCTATTCCGACTACAAGGACCAGCAGATCACGACCCAGCAGGTGGCCACACCGCCCGCCGTCGGCATCGCCTCGGTGGTCGACAACGCCGGCGCCTCGACCATCTACGGCTTCGAACTGGAAGGCTCGGCCTATCTGACCAGCGACATCACCGCCAACTTCTCGCTGGGCTATCTGAAGAACGAGTTCGACGAGTTCATCACCCTGGTCACGGGCTCGCCGGTCGATATCTCGGATCAGCGCAAACCCCAGAACTCGCCGGAATGGTCGGCCTACTACGGCATGACCTGGCGCGGCGATGTCCTGGGCGGCGAGATCCGCGTCACTCCGTCGCTGTCGTATCGCTCGGACTATCATCTGTTCGATGCGCCCGATCCCATCCTGGACCAGAAGGGCTATGTCCTGGCCGACGCCAGCGTGGTCTGGACCGCGCCCAGCAAGCGCTGGGAAGTGGGTCTGTTCGGTCGCAACCTGACCGACGTCCGCTACAAGGTCGGGGGCTACAGCTTCCCCGGCGCGACCTACAACAACTCGATCAGCGCCTTCTACGGCCCGCCGACCACCTATTCGGCGCGCTTGACCTATCGGTTCTGATCGCGATCAGAGACGCCTGACGACGAGGGGCGGCGGTTTACGGGCCGCCGCCCCTTTGCTTTGCAGCGGGCGGAGTTACGGCTAGGCTCGCCTCAACAAGAAGAACATGCCCAGGGAAACGCCGATGACGACGGATACGCTGACGGTCGAGGACAAGTTGCGCCCGGAGCGGCCCGGCTACCGCTACTATGTGCTGGCGGTGCTGATCCTGATCTACATGCTGAACTTTCTGGATCGTCAGATCATCGGCATTCTGGCCGCGCCGCTGAAGGCCGAGTTCGGCATGTCCGACAGCCAGTTCGGCCTGTTGGGCGGCATCGCCTTCGCCTCGGTCTATTCGACCCTGGCCATTCCCCTGGCGTGGCTGGCGGATCGGTTCAGCCGGGTTTGGATCATGACCGGCGCCCTGGCCGTCTGGTCGGGATTCACCGCCCTGTGCGGCATGGCCGGGTCGTTCGGCCAGCTGTTCCTGTGCCGCATGGGCGTCGGTATCGGCGAGGCGGGCGGGGTGGCCCCGGCCTATTCGCTGATCGCCGACTATTTCCCGCCGCATCAGCGGGCGCGGGCCATGGCGGCCTTCGCCTTCGGCATTCCGCTGGGCATGGCGGCGGGCACGCTTGTCGGTGGTCTGCTGGCGGCGACATACGGCTGGCGCACGGCCTTCATCGTGGTCGGCCTGCTGGGCGTGCTGGTCGCGCCGCTGCTGCGCCTGACGGTGCGCGATCCCAAGCGGGGCGGAACCGATGTGGCGAAGACCCAGGCCCAGGTCGCCGCCCTGGCCGCCGCCCCCGTCGGCGCGGACCGGGCCGGCAAGATCGCCGCCCAGATCATGCTGGGCCTGGGCGTCGGCCTGCTGATCCTGGCCGCCCTGAACTGGCTGATGGGAATGTCGCTGGGCAATCCGCTGGTGCTGGCCTTCGGCGGTCTGCTGGCCGTGGTGATCGGCGTTTCCCTGATGATCGCGCGGCGCACGGCCTCGCTGGTGATCAAAAAGCCCAGCTTCTGGCTTCTGGCGCTGGGCGCGGCCTCGTCGTCGGTGTGCGGCTATGGCGTCGCCGGCTGGTTGCCCCTGTTCTTCATGCGCAGCTTCGACCTGACCCTGAAACAGACCAGCGTCTATTACGCCGGCATCGCCCTGATCGGCGGCATACTGGGCATCTGGCTGGGCGGCATGATCGCCGACAAACTGTCGAAGAAGGGCAAGGGCGCCTATCCGCTGACGCCCGCCGTCGCCTTCCTGATCTCGGCGCCCTGTTTCATCCTGGCGATGAACTCGCCGTGGCTGATCGGCCTGGTTCTGCCCGGCGGCGGCAGCCATGTTCAGCAACTGACGCTGGCCTTCTTGATCTTCCTGCTGCCGACGGGTCTGAACCTGGCCTGGCTGGGTCCGATCACGGCGGCGGTCCAGCATCTGGTGCCGGCGGCCATGCGCTCGACGGCCTCGGCCCTGTTCCTGTTGCTGAACAATCTGCTGGGGATCGCGGTCGGCTTCTACTATTTCGGCTGGATGAGCGACCTATTGTCGCCGCGCTTCGGCGAGGAGAGCCTGCGCTGGGCCATCTACACCGGCATGGGCTTCTATGTGCTGGCGGCGATCCTGCTGATCGGGGCGTCGCGCACGCTGAAACGCGACTGGGTCGACTAAATTCCCGCTTCACATACTGTTGCACCCGCGAAGGGGCGGGGCCTATAAGCCCCGCAACTCTCCCCAGCGAAGATTGCGGCGGTTTCCATGAACATTCACGAATATCAGGCCAAGCAGGTTCTCAAAGGCTTCGGGGCCCCCGTCGCCGAAGGCGTCGCGGTGACGTCGGTCGATCAGGTCGAGGCGGCCGCCAAGTCCCTGCCCGGTCCGCTCTATGTCGTGAAGTCGCAGATCCACGCCGGCGGACGCGGCAAGGGCAAGTTCAAGGAACTGCCGGCCGACGCCAAGGGCGGCGTGCGCCTGGCCTTCTCGGTCGAGGAAGCCGTCGCCCACGCCAAGGAAATGCTGGGCAACACCCTGGTCACCGCCCAGACGGGCGAGGCCGGCAAGCAGGTCAACCGCCTCTATATCGAGGACGGCGCCGACATCGAGCGTGAACTGTACTGCTCGCTGCTGGTCGATCGCGCCTATGGCCGCATCGCCTTCGTCGTCTCGACCGAAGGCGGCATGGACATCGAAACCGTCGCCCACGACACGCCCGAGAAAATCCAGAACATCGTCATCGACCCCAGCGCGGGCGTGACCGACGCCGACGTCGCCGCCATCGTCGCCGCCTACGGCCTGACGGGCGCCGCCGCCGAAGACGCCAAGTCGCTGTTCCCCGCCCTGTACAAGGCCTTCGTCGAGAAGGACATGGACATGCTGGAGGTGAACCCGCTGATCGTCATGAAGAACGGCCATCTGCGCGTTCTGGACGCCAAGGTCAGCTTCGACGGCAACGCCCTGTTCCGCCACGACGACATCAAGGAACTGCGCGACGAGACCGAAGAAGACGCCAAGGAGATCGAGGCGTCCAAGTGGGATCTGGCCTATGTCTCGCTGGACGGCAACATCGGCTGCATGGTCAATGGCGCGGGCCTGGCCATGGCGACGATGGACATCATCAAACTGTACGGCAAGGAGCCGGCCAACTTCTGCGACGTCGGCGGCGGCGCCGGCAAGGGGAAGGTCGCGGCGGCCTTCAAGATCATCACCGCCGACCCGAACGTCCAGGGCATCCTGGTCAACATCTTCGGCGGCATCATGAAGTGCGACGTCATCGCCGAGGGCGTGGTCGCGGCCGTGAAGGAAGTGGGCCTGAAGGTGCCGCTGGTCGTGCGTCTGGAAGGCACCAACGCCGAGCTCGGCAAGAAAATCCTGAACGAGTCGGGCCTGACCATCCAGGCCGCCGACGATCTGGACGACGCCGCCCAGAAGATCGTCGCCGCGGTCGGCTGATCCTCCGATAACCGGCGGCCGGGCCAGGGACGATGACACGGTTCGATGTCGTCGCCATGGCCTTGGCCCCCGAACGCCACATCGGCGTCTTCGTCGATCATTACCGGGCCAGGGGCGCCCAGCGTGTGCGGGTCTATTTCGACGGACCCGCCTCCGCCGCCCCCCGGCCGACCGCCGTCGGCTTGTCCGACGATGAACTGACCCTGTGCGACGACGCGTTCTGGGCGTCGCGCGGCGGTCGCCCCGCCTCGGTCGAGGCCCGCCAGCGCATCGTCTACGCCGACGCCTATCGCGACCTGCAGGCCGACTGGCTGGTGGTCGTGGACATCGACGAACTGATCTTCGGGCCGGTCGATCTGGCCGCCGCGCTCCAGGCCGTGCCCGCCGGGTGCGGTCTGGCGATCTTTCCCACGGTCGAGGCGGTGTGGCGGGCCGGCGAGGACATGAACCGTGAGTACGGCGCCGTCCTGGCGCGCAAATCCTATAGCGGGCCGGGCTGGTCCGAGCTTGGCCATCTGCTTTATCCGGGCGCGGGCGCCTTCTTCGTGCGCGGCCTGCTGGGTCACCACATGGGCAAATATGCGGTGCGGCGTGGTCTGGACTGCACCCCCCCCCCCCGCATTCACGAAGCCAAGCGGAACGAGGTTCCCTTGAAGGCTGCGCGAGCCCGCGACCCGCGCACCGGCCGGCCCGTCCGGTTGCTGCACTACGACGCCATCAGCCTGGACGCCTGGCGGGCCAAGTGGGATCGGCGCCTGGCCGCAGGCGACACGGTCGAGATCGGGCGTCGCCGTTGTCGTCAGCAGGCGACCTATGCCGCCGCACGCGAGACCGGCGGAGAGCGCGCCCTGTTCGCCAGGCTCTACAGCCTGAACCGCGTGCAGGAGGCGGTCCTGCGTCGGTTGGGCCTGCTGCTGGACATCGCGCCCGCGCCAAGGTCGGCGCGGCACTGACTTGCCTGCAAAGGCTCCACGGCCTATGTGGTCCACATAACCCGTGTAGGCTCATGACCCGCAACATCACCCTCGCCATCGACGACGCCCTGCTCGACAAGGTGCGGGTGCTGGCCGCCATGAAGCGGACGACGGTGAACGAGGCGGTGCGCGGATTTCTGACCCAATGGGTGCAGCAGGAAACCTCCAAGGACGAGGCGCGCGAGGCGCTGCTGAAACTGATCGACGACTCCGACGGAGACATGGGCGACTGGCGGCCTAGCCGGGCGGAGACTTACAGCGGAGATCCTCGGTTTGATCGCTGACGCCGAGGTCTTTCTCGACACTAACATCCTGCTTTACGCGGCCTTGGGGCGGGCTCATGCGGGCGAGCGTCTGGCGCGCGCCCGAGAGATCGTCCTGACCGAGGACTACTGCACCTCGGGTCAGGTGCTAGCCGAGTTCTATCACAACGCGATCAAGAAGGGCCCCAAGCCGTTGTCGGCCGACAAGGCGCGCGAGTGGACCAGGATCATCGCCTTGAAGCCCTGCCAGCCCATCACACCCGAGGTGGTCGTCGCCGGCATCGACAATGCCCGCCGCTATCAGATCTCCTATTGGGACGGCGCGATCATCGCCGCCGCCGAGCGTCTGGGCGCCAAGGTGCTTTATTCCGAAGACCTCAGTCACGGCCGGACCTATGGGTCGGTCCGCGTCGAAAACCCCTTCCTTCCCGCCTAACCCAACCAGCGAGACCCCATGTCCATCCTCGTCGACAAGAACACCAAGATCATCGTCCAGGGCCTGACCGGCAAGACCGGCGGCTTCCACACCGAACAGGCCCTGGCCTATCACGGCACCCAGATGGTCGCCGGCGTGCACCCCACCAAGGGCGGCACGAACTGGACGGGTTCGCACGGCGAAACCCTGCCGATCTACGCCTCGGTCGCCGAAGCCAAGGACGCGACGGGCGCCGACGCCTCGGTCATCTACGTCCCGCCGTCGGGCGCGGCGGCCGCCATCATCGAGGCCATCGACGCCGAAATCCCCTTCATCACCTGCATCACCGAAGGCATTCCGGTGATGGACATGGTCAAGGTGAAGCGCCGCCTGGAAGGCTCCAAGTCGCGCCTGCTGGGTCCGAACTGCCCGGGCATCCTGACGCCGGACGAGTGCAAGATCGGCATCATGCCGGGCAATATCTTCAAGAAGGGCTCGGTCGGCATCGTGTCGCGCTCGGGCACCCTGACCTATGAGGCCGTGTTCCAGACCACCAACGAGGGCCTGGGTCAGACGACGGCCGTCGGCATCGGCGGCGACCCGGTCAAGGGCACCGAGTTCATCGACGTGCTGGAACTGTTCCTGGCCGACGAGGAAACCACCTCGATCATCATGATCGGCGAAATCGGCGGCGGCGCCGAAGAAGACGCCGCCCAGTTCCTGATCGACGAGGCCAAGAAGGGCCGCAAGAAGCCGATGGCCGGCTTCATCGCGGGCCGCACGGCGCCCAAGGGCCGCACCATGGGCCACGCCGGCGCCGTCGTCTCCGGCGGCAAGGGCGATGCGGAATCCAAGATCGCGGCGATGGAAGCCGCCGGCATCCGCATGTCGGAATCGCCCGCTCGTCTGGGCAAGACCCTGGTGGACGTGCTGAAGGGCTAAAATCGCGCGCGAGCCTCTCCCTCCCCGTGCCGGGGAGGGTCGTCGCGAAGCGGCGGGGTGGGGGCGGCCCGGCAGGGGCGCACTTATTTGATGCGGATAGAGGTCTATGGGGCGTCGCCTTGCCGTCCCCACCCGTCCTCGCTCCGCTCGGCCACCCTCCCCGGCGCGGGGAGGGAGAAGAAAATGCCGCTTTTGTCGGCACTGGACGCCCTCGGCTAAGGCCGGGGGCGTTTTTTCTTGGGCCTGCGACCAAATTCCTACCAAAATGCCCCGTTTCGGTCATGACCCATAAGGAAACGACGCCTATATGACGGGCGCGCCCCTCACGGAGATGTGTCCGTCGGGGCCCAGGGATTGCGAAACGATGGCGGACGATGCCGGTCGGCTGAACCAGGTCTTTGCCGAGACCTCCTTCCTCTACGGGTCCAATGCGGCCTATATCGAGGAGCTTCACGAGAAATGGGCCAATGATCCTGGCTCGGTCTCGGCGGAGTGGAAGACGTTCTTCGATCAGCTTCGCGACAACGCCGCCAGCGTGAAGGCCTCGGCCGAGGCCGGCGCCTGGGGCCGCGACACCGCCACGGAAGCCAGCGAGGCGACGGCCGTCTTCGATGGTCGCTGGCCGGCCCCCAAGCCCGATCCCAAGAAGCCCGCCGCCGCTGGCAAGCCCGCCGCGCCCGCCGAGGTTTCCGCCGACGCCATCCGCGCCGCCGCCCACGATTCCATCCGCGCCCTGATGCTGATCCGCAGCTATCGCGTGCGCGGACACCTGCAGGCCAAGCTGGACCCGCTGGGTATCGAACAGCCGGTCGAGAACCCCGAACTGACGCCCGAATTCTACGGCTTCACCAGCGCCGATCTGGACCGTCCGATCTTCCTGGACGGGGTGCTGGGCCTGCAGACCGGCACGATCCGCGAAGTGCTGGAGATCCTGAAGCGCACCTACTGCGGCACGGTCGGCATCCAGTTCATGCACATCGCCGAGCCGGAAGAGAAGTCCTGGCTGCAGCAGCGGTTCGAGGGCGCCGACAAGTTCGAGCAGAACGCCTTCTCCAAGGAAGGCAAGCTGGCCATCCTGTCCAAGCTGGTCGAGGCCGAAGGCTTCGAACGCTTCCTGCACAAACGCTTCCCAGGCACCAAGCGGTTCGGCCTGGACGGCGGCGAGGCCATGGTGCCGGCCCTGGAACAGGTCATCAAGCGCGGCGGTTCGCTGGGCGTCGACGAGGTCGTGCTGGGCATGGCCCACCGCGGCCGCCTGAACGTGCTGGCCGCCGTGATGGGCAAGCCCTACAAGGTCATCTTCCACGAGTTCCAGGGCGGCTCGGCCGTGCCCAGCGATATCGAGGGCTCGGGCGACGTCAAATATCACATGGGCGCCTCGTCGAACCGCGAGTTCGACGGCAATCACGTCCACCTGTCGCTGACCGCCAACCCGTCGCACCTCGAGATCGTCAACCCGGTCGTGCTGGGCAAGGCGCGCGCCAAACAGGCGTTCGACATCCGCGAGGCCAACGAGGGCGTGCCGGAAGGCCAGTGGGCGCTGGATCGCTCCAAGGTCGTGCCGCTGCTGATCCACGGCGACGCCGCCTTCGCCGGCCAGGGCGTGGTGGCCGAATGCTTCGCCTTGATGGGGCTGAAGGGCTACCGCACCGGCGGCACGCTTCACTTTGTCATCAACAACCAGATCGGCTTCACCACCAGCCCGCGCAACTCGCGCTCGTCGCCCTATCCGTCGGACGTGGCGCTGATGGTCCAGGCGCCGATCTTCCACGTGAACGGCGATGACCCTGAAGCGGTCGTCTTCGCCTCCAAGGTGGCCACCGAATACCGCCAGAAGTTCCACAAGGACGTGGTGGTGGACATGTTCTGCTACCGCCGCTTCGGCCACAACGAAGGCGACGACCCCACCTTCACCCAGCCGCTGATGTATTCGAAGATCCGCGCCCAGCCCTCGACCCGCGAACTCTATTCGCAGCGTCTGGTCGCCGAGGGCGTGGTCACCCAGGAGCAGGTGGACGCCGAGGTCGAGCGGTTCGAGAAATTCCTCGACGAACAGTTCGAGGCCGGCAAGACCTGGACCGCCGAGAAGGCCGACTGGCTGGACGGCCAGTGGCAGGGCTTCCAGACGCCCAAGGACGAGCTGCGCGGCGACACTGCCGTGCCGCTGGCCAAGCTGACCGACCTGGGTCACCGCCTGACCGCCATTCCCAACAGCGTCGACATGCACAAGACGCTGAAGCGGGTCATCGACGGTCGCCGCGAAGCCGTCACCTCGGGCCAGGGTCTGGACTGGGCCACGGCCGAGAGCCTGGCCTTCGCCTCCCTGGTCGACGAAGGCTTCCCGATCCGTCTGTCGGGTCAGGATTCGGTGCGCGGCACCTTCTCGCAGCGTCACTCGGGCATCATCGATCAGACGACCGAAGAGCGCTACATCCCGCTGAACAACCTGCGCGAAGGCCAGGCCAATTTCGAGGTCATAGACTCGGCCCTGTCCGAAGAGGCGGTGCTGGGCTTCGAATACGGCTACTCGCTGGCCGACCCCAATACGCTGGTCATGTGGGAGGCCCAGTTCGGCGACTTCGTGAACGGCGCCCAGGTGGTGATCGACCAGTTCATCAGCTCTGGTGAACGCAAGTGGCTGCGCATGAGCGGCCTGACCATGCTGTTGCCGCACGGCTATGAAGGCCAGGGACCGGAACACTCCTCGGCCCGTCTGGAGCGCTTCCTGCAGGCCTGCGCCGAGGACAATATGCAGGTCGCCAACTGCACGACCCCGGCCAACTATTTCCACATCCTGCGTCGCCAGCTGCACCGGCCGTTCCGCAAGCCGCTGATCCTGATGACGCCCAAGTCCTTGCTGCGTCACAAGAAGGCGGTCTCGTCCATGGCGGAGCTGGCGGAGGGCTCGGCCTTCCACCGCGTCCTGCACGACGACGCCCAGACGCGGCCCGAAATCGCCGGCATCGCGATCAAGGCGGACAAGGATATCCGCCGGGTCATCCTGTGTTCGGGCAAGGTCTATTACGACCTCCTGGACGCGCGCGAGAAGAAGTCCAAGGACGGCCAGGCGGTGGACGACGTCTACATCCTGCGCCTCGAGCAGTTCTATCCGTGGCCGATGCAGTCGCTGCGAAAGGAACTGGCCCGCTTCCCCAACGCCGAACTGGTCTGGTGCCAGGAAGAGCCGAAGAACATGGGCGGCTGGACCTTCGTCGATCCGTGGCTGGAGCTGACCCTGGACAAGCTGGACATCAAGGCCAAGCGCGCCCGCTACGTCGGCCGTCCCGGATCTGCCTCGACCGCCGCCGGGCTGATGAGCCGACATCTGAAGGAACTGGAAGCCTTCACCACCGAAGCCTTCGCCTGATACACCTACAAAAGACCGACCTAGAGACGAGCTGGACCTGACATGGCCGACATCCTGACCCCCGCCCTCGGTGAATCCGTCACCGAAGCCACCATCGCCAAATGGACCAAGAAGGTCGGGGATGCGGTCAAGAAGGACGAACTGCTGGTCGAGCTCGAGACCGACAAGGTGTCGCTGGAAGTCGTCTCGCCCGCCGACGGCGTGCTGGGCGACATCAAGGCGGCAGAGGGCGACACCGTCGTGCCCGGCACGGTGCTGGGCGCCGTGACCGAGGGCGGCGCGGCCGCC
>NZ_DALZQC010000101.1:0-11642 GCF_032017145.1 Brevundimonas sp. | reverse complement strand
CCCGCCCCGCTCGGCGGCCGAGACGTCCAGCGCCCCGCCCTGGCTGCGTTCGCGCAGGGTGATGGTCCCCGTCAGGGCGCCGGCGCCGTATGGCCCCGAACCCGCGCCGCGCACCACGTCCAGACTGTCCAGCGATTCCGGCGCGACCTGGGACCAGATCACCCAGCCCCCGAACGGATCGTTCACCGGCGCCCCGTCCAGCAGCACCAGCGTCCGCCCGGCCCCTGACGGAGCGATGGCCCGCAGCGACAGTCCTTGCGTCGTCGGATTGGCCGCCAGGCTGGTGGTGCGTCGAAACAGCGACACCGCCGGCACGAACCGCAGCGCCTCGTCGATCCGCGCCGAACGGGACAAGACAGCCTGGTCGATCCGCACCACGGAAAAGGCCGCGTCCGCCGTCGCCGGGGGCAGCCGGGCGGCCGTCACGACGATTTCGGGCAGGGCGGCGGGCGCGACGGCGGGGGGATGAGCGTCTTGCAGCATCTGGCCTCGATACGGGTTGGCGGGCCGGGGTGAAAGCCCAGGAGACAAATTGCCACTGGTTCGGTCGTGGAACCGCGATTGGCAGATGCAGCGCCCGCCGGTAGAAACGTCTTGGGGAAAACGGGGGATGCAATGGGCTTTATCGCGGCCTTCATGGCGCTGGTGCTGGGCGAAGGCGCGGTCCACGCAAGACGATCCGCCAAGGCGATGCGCATCCGCGCCCTGCCCGACCGTCAGGTTATGGCCGACAGCTATGTCCCCGCCCTGGCCGCCGAGGGCGGGCGCATCCTGTGGGTCGGATGCCGCGAATATACGCTGGACGACTACGCGGCGCTGGAGGCGCTGGGCGGCGAGGTCTGGACCACCGACATCGACACGGGCGCTGCGCGCTGGGGCCGGCCCGGCCGCCACCGCACCGGCGACGTCTGCCATGCGGATCGACTGTTCTCGGACCTGACGTTCGACGCCGTCGTCTGCAACGGCGTGCTGGGTTATGGCGTCGACACGCCCGAGCAGCAGGCGCGCGCCCTGGCCGCCCTGGCCTCGGTTCTACGTCCCGGCGGACGCCTGCTGCTGGGCTGGAACACCGACAAGATCGACGATCCCGTCGCGGCCAGCCTGACAGCCGCAGACTTCGTCCCCGCGCCGCTGGGCGACCGGCCGACACGGGTCGGCTTCGACGCCGTGACCCACGTCTATGACAGTCTGATCCGTATCTAGCCGAGCAGGTTGGTCAGCGACCAAACCCCCTGTCCGTGGGCCGCACGGTAGGATTTGCCTCGCCCCTGACCGGCCAGCGAGCGGTCTGCCAGCGCGTGACGCAAGGCGTCCAGCTCGGCCGCACGGGCCGCCGGCGAATGCACCCGCGCCACATATTCCTGACCGGCCTGGGCCAGTTTCAATCTTTCGGCCGGGTTCTGGACCAGCCGCTCGATAGCGGCGGTCAGAGGCGCGGCGTCTTCAACATCCACATACAGGGCGTGTTCGCCGCTGGCCTCGCGCAATCCGCCTCGCCCCGAGGAGATCAGGGCCGCCCCCGCCGCATGGGCCTCCAGCGCCGAAAGGCCCAACGCCTCGCGCACCCGCGACGGGACCACCGCGATGGCGGCCCGGCGCGTAACCGCCTTCACCTCGGCCAAGGACGCCGACTTGTGGATTTCCACCCGGTCGCCGAAGCGGGCCAGGGCGCGGACGTGCGGCTCGGCCCAGTCTTGATGCTTGTCCCAGTCTCCCAGCATCAGTGCGCCGCGCCAGTCGGGATGGCGGTCCAGCGTCTGGACCAGGGCGGTGCAGAACAGATCCAGCCCCTTGTCGTGCATGGCGCGGCCTGAAAACAGGATCAGCTTCTCGCGGTCCTCCGGCGCCCCGCGCCAGTCGTCGATGGCGATGGGATTGCACACCGCAGAGACCCGGCCGGCCAGACGCGGATAGTCGGCCGCGAACTCCTGACCCGCCGCTTGGCTGACGAACACCAGACGGTCGAACCGCGCCAGTCGACGGCCATAGCGCCAGGCCGCGACCGGATTGCGCGCCGGTTTTATGCGGGTGTGGCGATAAAGGACGTTGATCGCCTTCGGAAACTGGCGCGCCAGTTCGGACGCGGACTTCAGCTGCTGGTGATATTCGACGATGTCGGGCGACAGGGTCCGCAGGATGTCCGCAACCGCCGCATTGCGCGCCTTGCGGCCAAGCCCAGCCGGCACGGTCAGAATGCGGACATCGGAAGGCGCGACGGCGCCCGCGTCGGCGATCAGGGTCACGGCGCCCTGCAGACGGCTGTGCGCCGACAGGGTGCGGACCACCGTCTCCATCGAATTGGCCTTGTCGGGGCAGTATGTCGAGCCACGCGGCAGAACGACGGCGATGCGCATGATCTTAGCCTTCCTTGCCCACGGCGGCGTTCGAGAAGAGTTTCGGATAGACCGCCGGTCCCGTCGCACGACGCCCGCGCGGCCCGTTCAGCCCCAGCAGACGCCGCGCCTTGAACCCCGCCTTCAGCCACGGCTCCGCCACCGAGCGGCGGATGCTCTTCACGTCGATGAAGGTCACGTCGCCGTAGCCGGACAGGGTGTGAAACCCATCGCCGAACCCGGCCAGCAGATCGCCCGGCTCGAACCGTTTCACCGTTACTGCCGAAAAGGCGTCCGGCGTCAGCGTCTCGATCCGCAGCAGATTGACCGCCGCCCCATAGGTCGCCGCGCAGTCCTGAACCGGCAGATGAAGCGCGCCGTCGTGAACGAAGGCCGTTCCGCCGGGCCGCGACACCTCGAAGCCTCCCATGACCGGATCGGCGGCATGGGCCGTCCATGGTCCCGTCAGGGTCTCGCTCCAGGCCAGATGCATCTCGCGCATCGCCCGGTCGTCAGGGCCCGCCAGGGCGTGGAACATCCACCACAGGCCGTCGTGGCGCACGACCGTCGCATCGATGGCGGCAAAGTCGCCCAGCCGCGCCGCCGGCTCCCAACGATCCGGGAAACGCACGCAGCGATAAAGGATCAGCCCCCCGCTCTTGTAGCCTTCGGGCAGCATATAAAGCTCGCCGCCGTCCTCGATCAGGGTCGGATAGGACAGGTGCCACGGCTCGGCCAGCGCCACGCCCTGTCCGATCAGCCGGTCGTCGGCGTCGTATTGGCGATAATGAATCTCGCCGCGCCGCACATGATAGTCGAACGCCTCGACGAAGATGGTCAGCACGCCGTCGCGCGTGACGCCGAACGGATCGGCGACATAGGCGTAGGGTCCGCAGTCGGGCAGCCATGTCACCTCGTCGGCGGTCGGCGGCAGGTCGACGACGCTGGGCAGGGGGCGGCGGATGAAGCCGGAACGCCAGATATCGAACATGACGCCGCTCTAGCCGACCGGAAGGACCGGCGCCGTCGCTCTGCCTTGTGCTGGATACGCGCGCATCGAAACCCTGTTCGCCGCCGCACAGCGACGCCTTCGATCTAAAGACGCCGCCGGTGCGCCCTTGCCTCAGGAAAATCGTCGCGGCATGGAGGACCGGCGTTCCATTCCGGGACGCGCCGAAGGATTTCGCCTGTTTGACCGCGCCCGCCGCGCATCCGCTGGTCGCCGCCTATCTGGAGCAGCGACAGGATCTGGCCCGCTTCTGCCGCGCACGGCTGGGCGGGGCCTCGGGCGATGTCGATGATCTGTTGCAGGACCTCTATCTGAAGGTGTCGACCCTGCCGGCGGACACGCCGGTCGACAATCCGCGCGCCTTTCTGTTCCGCCTGATCTCCAACCTGATGCTGGACCGCTGGCGCTCGGGCCAGCGCGCGGCCGCGCGCGACGGCGCCTGGCGTCAGATCAATCACCAGACCGGCGTGATCGAGGACCTGGACGACGCCCCGTCCGCCGAGGCTGCGGTGGCGTCACGGCAGCGACTGGCCCGACTGATCGCTGCGGTGGAAACGCTGCCGCCCAAGACCCGCACCATCTTTCGCCTGCACAAGTTCGACGGCGTCAGCTATGCCGACATCGCCAGCCAACTCGACATTTCGCGCAGCTCGGTCGAGAAACATATGATGGAGGCCCTGCGCGTCCTGGCCCGAAAGGCGCAACCATGATCGCCCTTTCGCCCATCGCCGAACGAAACTGTGGAGGCGGCGCATTCGCCGTGACGTCTGAGTATCAGGGATTGCGTCTTTCGGCGCACATCCAGGCTGGGATGGCATGAAGGCGAAGACCGACATCGACGAAAAGGCGCTGCACTGGTTCGTCGCCCTGCGCGACGAGGCGGCCGGCGACGACGTCTGGCTCGGATTCCAGTCCTGGCTGGAGGCTTCGCCCGCCCACGCCCTGGCCTATGACGCGGTCGAGCGGCTGTGGGTCGATCTGGACGCCGCCGATACGGCCCCGGTCGTCGCGCCCCAGCCCGCCCCGGTGATCGATTTCGCCGCAGCACGCGACCGGCGCGCCCAACGTCGCCCCCGCTGGCTGGGCGCCGGGCTCGGCGTCGCCGCCAGCGTCACCCTGGCGGTCGGCCTGTGGATGTGGATGGCCCTCAACGGCCAGACCTACGCCACCACCGACGCACCGATGACGGTGGCGTTGGAGGACGGCTCGCACGTCTATCTGAACCGCCACTCGCGCCTGGACGTGCGGTTCGACGGCGACCGCCGCGCGGTGTCCCTGGCCCAGGGCGAGGCCGCCTTCGACGTGGTCCATGACCCCGCCCACCCGTTCGTGGTCGCCGCTGGCGCGCATCAGGTCGAGGTTCTAGGCACCGCCTTCAATGTGCTGAACCACGGCGACGACTTCGCCGTGGCCGTGGAACGCGGCGTCGTCGCCGTGACCCCGGAAAGGGCGCCGCGCGTTCGTCTGACCGCCGGACAGGCCCTGACCCAGACCGCCCACCAGACGCCGGCCCTGGCCCACGTCGCGCCCGAACGCGCCTCCGCCTGGCGTCAGGGCGTTCTGGTCTATCGTGATCGCCCGCTGGGTGAAGTCGCCGACGATCTTTCGCGTTATCTCGACAAACCGGTTGTGCTATCGACATCGGCTCGGGCGCTGCGCTTCACGGGCGCCCTGCGTATTGGCGACGAGGCCGTGATGTTGCAGCAACTCCAGGACTTCCTTCCCATTCGGATCGACGCCTCGACGAACGCTGTCCGCGTCGATGCGCGTGAGGCCGGCTGAGGCCAGGCGGCCCCGAACCCTCGGCCTGTCCCGGTCACGCGCCGCCGCACTGAACGCCAGCCTCGCGCTCGTCGCGACCGCCGCCCTCGCCGCCCCGGCCTGGGCTGAACAGCCGCATGTCCTGAACCTCTATGTGCCGCGCCAGCCGGTGGACCGCGCCCTTCTGGACCTGGCGTTGCAGGCGCGGGTGTCGCTGGGCGGCGGCGTCGCGGCCTGCGGGGGAACCAGCCCGGCGCTGCGTGGCCGCATGACCCTGGAAGCGGCGCTGGACCGCATACTGGCCGGATCGGGCTGCCGCTATCTGGTCCGGCCGGACGGGGCGGTGATCATCAGTTCGGCGCCGCGCGTGGCCGCCCCGCCGACTTCGCCCTCTCCTCGACCCGCACCCCGGCCTGCGCCACAGCCCGAGGCGGTTCAGGTCAGCGAAGTGGTCGTGACCGCGCCGCGCCGCCCGGAGCTGATCCAACGGTCCTCCTCGGCCATGACCGCCGTCACCGGCGACCGCATCGGCCGGTCGGGCGTCACGGGGATGCAGGGACTGGACAGTCTGGTCTCGGGCATGACCGTGACGAACCTGGGCCCCGGCCGGAACAAAATCCTGTTGCGCGGCATCTCCGACGGGGTGTTCACCGGACTGACCCAATCGACGGTCGGTCTCTATCTCGATCTGACCCCCATCACCTACAGCGCCCCCGACCCGGACCTGAAGCTGATCGACATCGACCGGGTCGAGGTGCTTCGCGGCCCCCAGGGCACGCTTTACGGCACCGGCCCCATCGGGGGCGTGGTGCGGGTCGTCACCCGCCGTCCCGAGTTCGGCCGCGAGGATCTTTCCGTGGCCCTGACCCGCTCCCACACCCACGGCGGCGGCACGAACACCGACTACAACATTGTCGCCAACCTGCCGCTGGCCGGCGATCAGGCGGCGATCCGCGCGGCGGTCTATGGCGAGACCTTCAGCGGCTATATCAACGACGTCGAACTGAACCTGCGCCGCGTCAACGACGGCACGCGGCGGGGTGGTCGGCTGTCGGGCGCCCTGGCCCTGGCGCCGGGCTGGACCGCCCGAGCGGGCGTGGTCCACCAGTCGATCATGACCGAGGACACCCACTACGTCTATCGTGGATTAGGTCCATTGCGTCGCGCCAATCTGGTGCGCGAACCGCATCAGAACCGCTTCGATCAGGGGTCGCTTTCGCTGGAGGGGCGTGGGACCTGGGGCCGGCTCGACGCCTCCCTCGCCGTGGTGGAACATGGCTTCAAGAGCCGGTACGACGCCTCCAGCGCGCTCCGCCGATTTGGATCTCTGGCTTCGGTCGGCGCGCTTGACGAGAATAAGGACATTCATCTGGTCGTGGGCGAGACGGTGCTGACCTCGCCCGACGTCGGGCGCTGGCGCTGGCTGGTCGGCGCCCTGGCTTCCACCAGCACGACCCGCACCGATCCCGTCCTGTCGATCCTGCGTCCCGAACCCCTGGCGCTCTACGCCGAGAAGCGCCGCGACACCCTGCAGGAGGCCGCCGTCTATGGCGAGGCGGCCTGGGATCTGACGCCCAAATTGACCCTGACCGCCGGCGCCCGCTATTACACGCTGGACTACGACACTACGTCTCAGGTGCGCCATCGGACGCGGATGCGGAACTTCGATGGCGAGGGGTCGTCGTCCGGCCTGACGCCCAAGCTGGCCCTGGCCTGGCAGCCCAACGACCGTGTAAATTTGTCGGCGCAGCTGAGCCACGGCCGGCGCGCAGGCGGTTTCAACACCGCCGGCGTCATCGGTCAGGATTTCAGCGGCCTGGCGGATTCGCCAGCGCGCCAGTATCGGCCGGACTCGCTGTGGAACCTGGAGTTCAACGCCAAGGTCCGATCCGCTGACGGCCGCGCGCGGCTGCGCGCCGCCCTCTACGCCGCCCGCTGGCGCGACGTGCAGAGCGACCAGTTCCTGCCTAGCGGCCTGGCCTATGTGGTCAATGTCGGCGACGGCGCCGACGTCGGTTTCGAGGCCGAGGCCAACTGGCGGCCCACAGACGAACTGGAGGTGTTCGCCAACGGCCTGATCGCCGATCCCCGCATCACCGATCCCGCCAGCCGGTTCGCGACCCAGCGGGGCGTTGGCCTGCCCGGCGTGCCCAAGGCCTCGGCGAACCTGGGCTTTACCTACCGGCGCCCCCTGACGGATCGTCTGCAACTGATCGCGGACGGCGGCCTGTCCTATGTCGGCGCGTCCCGCCTGACCTTCGACGGCCGCCAGCAGCACCGCATGGGCGACTACGCCACCGGCCGGCTGTCGCTGGGCATGGAGGCTGCGCCCTGGGTGGCCACCGTCTTCGTGGACAATCTGTTCGACACCAAGGCCAACACCTTCGCCTACAGCGATCCCTTCCGCCTGCCAGACGCCCAGGCCGTCACGCCGCTGCGCCCTCGCACCATCGGGGTCACGTTGAGGTGGGCGCTGCAATAGCCGCCGCGGCAAGGAAAAAGCCGCCCTGCGAACAGGGCGGCTTCCTTGGACATTCAGCTTGGGTTCGACCTCAGAACCGCTTGGTCAGCTGCACGCCATAGGTGCGCGGTTCGTTGACGAAGGCCGTCAGGTTGTTGAAGTCGATGGCGCCGATCACATTTTCTTCGTCCGTCAGGTTACGGACGTAGGCGGCGGCCTCGATACCGCGCGACAAATCGCGCCAGCCCGCGCGCAGGCCGCCTTCGAAATGCGTGTCCTGCATGAACTCGACCGATTCATAGAGGAACAGGTTGAAATTCTTCTGCATGACCCAATCGGTCGAGGCGAACAGCTCGGTGTCGGCCCCCAGCGGCCGGACGTAGTTCAGCGTCAGATTGGCGGTGTATTCGGGTGCCTGCGGGAAGGGATTGCCGTCGATGGCGGCGCGACGGGTCGTTCCCACCATGACGATGGGATCGGTCACGGTGCAGTTGGAGCCGCAAACGGCGACCAGCAGGTCCTTGTCCTTGATCTCGGTGTGGTTCCAGGCGCCGCCGGCCGCCAGGCTGAAGCCAGCCCCCAGATAGATGTCGCCATCCAGCTCCAGGCCATACCCCTCGCCCTTCTTGGCGTTGATCAGGCGGTTGGAGTTGTCCGCCCCGCCGATGGCGGTGAACTGCATGTCGCTGACTTCATAGACATAGGCGGTGGCGTTGAAGCGCGCGCGTCCGTCCATCATCCGCGCCTTCAGACCGGTTTCGTAGGACATGACCGTCTCGGAGTCCGCCGTCGTCAGGACCGGCAGGTTGCGGCCCTGGATCGACGGGCCGCGATAGCCCTTGGCCACCCGCGCGAACAGGTTCAGGTCGTCGTTCACCTGATAGACCGCGCTGACGTCCCAGCTGACCTGCTGGTCCCCGACCGAAACGGCGCCCTGGCCGCCAACCGGCGTTCCCACAACGATCCGGCCGTTGTAGTGGCGATTGTCGTCCGTGTAGCGCAGACCCGCCGTCACCTTCAGCGCGTCGGTCACCTTGTAGCTGCCCTGGCCGAAGATCGACCAGGAATCGGACTTCTGCACGATGTCGGTGATCTTGGTGGGGATCAGACCGCCCACGCCGTTGAACGTGCCGCTGACCAGGTTGAAACGCTCGTCCCAATAGAAGGCGCCCACCTGCCAGCCGACCCGGCCGTCGCCGTTCGACGCCAGGCGTAGTTCATAGGTGTTCTGCAGCAGGTCGCTGGACAGGGTGCCGGTCTCCGAGTTGAACGGCGTCTTGTAGGAGGCGGTCGCCGGGGCGGTGGCCACGCCGCCGTCGATGTCGCCGTCGCCCTGCGACCAGCCCTGATAGGAACCGACGATGCCCGTCAGCGTCGCGGGGCCGAAATCATAGGCCACCTTCAACGATTCGGACGTCGTCCTCTGCTTCTGGAAGTTGTTGCGGCCGCCGTCGTAATAGACGGTGTCTCGGTCGAAGTTGTCGTTCAGCTTGTTCGACCCCTTGATCAGGGCGTTGGCGCGGTTCATCGTGCCCGTGCCGTCATAGTCGCGCGCCTGCAGCGTCAAGAGGGTCGACAGCCGATCGGTCGGGGTCCAGGCGACATGGACGCGGGCGGCCAGGTCGTCGAACCCGCCCAGGTCATCCTTGTCGGGATTGGCGAACGACGGATCGTAGGCGTTGTTCACCCAGTCGTCGCGGTGGTTCCACAGGATGGCGCCGCGCACCTGAAGCGTGTCCGACGCCGGCAGGGTGACGGCCGCCTCGGCCCGCGTCGAACCCAGATTGCCATAGGTCAGAGAGCCGAAGCCGGTGAATTCGTCCGACGGCTTGACCGTATCGATCTTGACCACGCCCGCCGGGGTGTTGCGGCCGAACAGCGTGCCTTGCGGCCCGCGCAGCACTTCCAGCTGCTGCACGTCGAACAGGGGGAAGCCCTTCAGATAGACGCTTTCCAGAACCACATCGTCCAGCACGACCGAGACCGGCTGCGAGGCGGTGAAGTCGAAGTCCACATTGCCCAGGCCGCGGATGTAGAAGCGTGGGGCGTAACGACCGTTCGAGCTTTCGACCTGCAGGCTGGGCACGCGGCCCGACAGCGACAGGATGTCGGCGCCGCCGGCCGAAACCTCCTGCAGCGTCTGCGGGCTCAGGGCGGTGACGGCGAACGGCACGTCGCGGATGTTTTCGCTGCGGCGCTGAGCCGTGACCACGATGTCGTCGACGCCGGCCGGCTCGGCGGCGGCGGGAACGGCCGGGGTGTTCGGGGCGGTCTGGGCCGAAACGGCGCCGGCGCTCAGCAGGGCGACGCCGCTGACGGTGGCGGCCAAAAGGGCTTGGCGAAGCATGAAGAAGATTCCTTGGCGACAGGGGGAGGACGTGTCGCGCGACGCCCTAAAGCGTCGCCGTCTCCACCGCCAGAGGCGACCATGCCCCGTTTCTTGAACCTTTGACGACGCGGCCACAGCCCTGTGACAATCTGTCTTCAAACCGATGGATCATCACGTGATCGCATTGCGCGCCAGGGCTCTGGATGCGAAACTCGGTCCCTGCGTGAGTTTTGTTCCGCGCCTTCCCGCACATCGCCTGGAGCAAGCATGGCCCTCATCGCGCCTTCCCGTCGTCGATTTCTTCAGTTCGCCGCCGGAGCAGCCTTCGCGCCAGGGTTGGCGGCCCTGAAGACCCAGACGGTCGTCGGCCGGGTTCTGGCCGTATCGGACCTTCATTCCGCCTATGAGCGCACGCCCTGCCTGTTGGCGGCCTTCGAACACGAAATCCGGTCGCATGCCGTCCCCCATGTCATCGCCGTCAACGGCGACATCTTCGAACATGGCAATGTCGTCGCCCAGCGTTCGGACGGCGTAGTGGACTGGGCGCTTCTGGCCGCCCTGCCCGCCCTGGCGCCGACCGTCGTGAACCTGGGCAACCACGACAACGATCTGACGCCCGACCTGGCCGATGTCGTCGCCCGAATGAGGGGCCTGGGCCTCCATATCGTCACCACCATCACCGACACGCGCACCGGCGTCGGCTACGCCTCGCCCACGGCGACGCTGCCGTTCGGCCCTCATCGACTCCGGGTCGTCGGCATGGCGACCAATTCGATGAACACCTATCCCAAGGCGTCGCGGGACCAGCTCTCGATCCCGCCAGCCGCCGACTGCGCGCGGGCGAACCTGGCCGACAGCCTTTCCGGCGCGGACAAGGTGATGGTCATGAGCCATGCGGGCGTGGTCGCGGATCGGGACATTCTGCCGCTGTTGCCCGAGGGCGCCTTGATGGTCGGCGGTCACGACCACCTGCTGTTCCAGCACCGGCAAGGCGCCAGCGCCTATGTGCACACGGGATCGTTCACCAGCGCCTATACGGTCGCGGCGTTCCGAGACGATGGCTCGGTGACCGCAACCTCTCGTCCGGTGTCGACGGACGGCCCCGCCTCCCCCGCCCTCGCGGCTCTGACGACGAGAACACTCGCGGACCAACTGACGCCCGACGAACGCACGGTGCTCTGGACAGGCCACCGCGCGATGTCGCTCGGCGACACGGGGCGCGCGATCGCCGCCGGCATGGCGCACGCGACCGGAGCCCACGCCGGCTTCATCGGCCACACCACCCTGGGCAACGCCGCCCCGGCCGGCCCGGTCAGCCGCTACCTCTTCGATTCCATCGTCCGTTTCGACGGCGCGCTGATGACCGCGGAGGTGACGCCGAGGCAGTTCGAGGCGTTCATGGCGCGCGCCAATCAGGACCGCCCCCTGCCCCTCGACGCCCTGACCGGCGACTTCCTCTACGCCTCCGGTCTTACGCCTCCTTCAGGCCCGGTCCGCATCGTCACGACCGACTGGTGCGCGACCAACCAGCAGAAGTATTTCGGGACGGAGGATCTGGTTTTCGAACAAGCGCCGGGCGTCACGCTGAAGTCGGTCGCGGCTTCGGCGCTGGCGGGCGGGTGATCGCCGGAGATCGCCCCTTGGCGTTGAGTCAAAGAAAAGCCCGCCATCCTGTTGGATTAGCGGGCTTGATCTTGGGTGCGGGAGTAGGATTTGAACCTACGACCTTCAGGTTATGAGCCTGACGAG
>NZ_DALZQC010000100.1:0-11764 GCF_032017145.1 Brevundimonas sp. | reverse complement strand
GGCTTGCGCCTGGGCCTGGGCCTGAGCGCGGGCCTGGACCGCCGCCAGCGTCTTGGCCGCCTGGTCGGCGCGGCTGTTCAACTGGGTCAGCGGCGTCAGAACCCCGGCCAGCGGCCCGCCGTATTCGCCGTTCAGATAGACGTCGAAGGCCGCCGGATCGGACACGTCCACAGTGGCGGAGACGCCGGTCGGCGCGCGCCAGGCCTCGCCCGGCGCCATCTGGCGCGCGAACAGGGCCTGTCCGTCGCCCAGCCGCACGACCAGGGCGCCGGCGGTGCGGGCCTGGATCACCACCATGGAGGCGTTGGCGGGCGCCCCATAGACGGCCCCGCGCGGGTTGAAGGCCTTCTGCACCGGTGCGGCGTTGGCGGCGGCGGCGGCCAATGCCGCGGGATCGGCCGGATCGACGCCGGTCAGCTCCGCCTCCAGGCCGCGGGTGATATAGGGCGCCGGCGTGGTCTGGTCGGGCGGGGCGGCCATCGGCGCGCTCAGCGCGAAGCGGGGATCGGTCGCATCGCCGCTGGCCCAGGTCTTGGGCGCGACGGCGATGTCGGACGGATGGGCGATCTGGCGCAGACTGATGCGCTGGAACACGTTCCAGCCGACCACGGCGACGGCCACCACGGCGATCCCGGCGACGATGCGGGGCGACTGGCGGCGCACATCCTCGAAGGCGATGCCGATGGGGGCCTTCAGCGGGGCCGAGGTGTCCGGGCTTTCGCGCTTGAACCGTTCGACCGCCAGCTGTTCGTCCAGCGCCAGGGCCGAGGCGTAGGCCCGCACATAGCCCAGGGCGAACACGCGCGAGGGCAGGGACGACCAGTCCCCCTGCTCCAGGGCGGTCAGGAAGCGACGGTGCACCTTGGTCTCGGCGGCCAGTTCGGCCATCGACTTGCCGGAGCGTTCGCGGGCATGGCGCAGACCCTCGCCGAAGGTGGCGGCGTCGGCGAAGGCGGCGGTCGGGTCCGCCGCGTCCGCCTGGGTCTTCAACGCATCGGGGGCGATCCCCGCATTCGACGCCATCAGGCCAGAACCCCTGTCCGGGAAGGACCGCCTCGGGGCGGTCGTGCAACAGCCGCCGAGATAGACGATTGCGGCATCGCCAGCAACGCCGGCGATCTGCTCACACCGAGACGTTCAGCTTGCGCGCCAGGGATTCGATCTCGTTCCTGACCGAGCCGGTGGACAGGTTCAGAAGATTGGTCATGCCGCGCCGCGCCGCCGTCAGGTCCGCCGACAGGATCATCCGCTTGACCGGCCCCACCCCGCCCGCCGGCGCCGACAGACGGGTGAAGCCCAGGGTGATCAGGGCGAAGGCTTCCAGAGGACGTCCGGCCAACTCTCCGCAGATCGAGACCGGCGTGCCGGTGTCGGCGCACGCCTTCTGAATGGTCTGAAGCGCGCGCAGGGTCGGCGGCGAAAGAGGGTCGTAGCGATCCGACACCAGCGGATTGGTCCGGTCGGCGGCGTACATGTACTGGAACAAGTCGTTGGTGCCGATGGAGACGAAATCGGTCAGCGGCAGCAGGGCGTCCAGGTGCCACAGCAACGACGGGCATTCGACCATGGCCCCGACCCGCAGCAGGGCCGGCAGCGCCCGCCCCCGACGCCGCGCCCAGGCGCATTCGATATCGACCAGTTCGCGCGCGGCCCGGAACTCGTCCACCGTGGCGATCATCGGGAACATGACACGCAGCTCGCGCCCGGCGCCGGCCGCCAGAAGGGCGCGCAACTGCATCCGCAGCAGGGACGGCCGATCCAGGCCCAGGCGGATGGCGCGTCGACCCAGGGCGGGGTTTTCCTCGCGCTCGGCCTCCAGATAGGGCAGCACCTTGTCGCCGCCGATGTCCAAGGTGCGGAAGGTGACTGGCCGGTCGCCCGCAGCGTCCAGCACCAGCTTGTACAGCGCCGTCTGGGCGTCCAGCCGGGGCAGTTCGTCCGACACCATGAACTGGAACTCTGTGCGGAACAGGCCGATGCCCTCGGCTCCCGTCTCGTTCAGGTTCTCCAGGTCCACCGCCAGGCCGGCGTTGGTCAGCAGGCTGATGCGCTGGCCGTCCAGGGTGACGGCGGGGGTGTCGCGCAACTGGGCGAACTCGGCCTGACGCTGCTGGCGCACGGCCATGCGCGACTGCACCGCCTCCAGCATGTCGGGGCGCGGGCGCAGATAGGTCTCGCCCGTCTCGCCGTCGGCGATGACCATGTCGCCTTCCGACAGCCGGTCGCGCAGGCCCATCAGGCGCCCGACGCACGGGATCTGCAGCGCGCGGGCCACGATGGCGGCGTGGCTGGCGGCCGAACCTTCCTCCAGCAACAGCCCCTTCAGCTTGTCGCGCGGATATTCCAGCAGGTCGGCGGGGCCCAGGTTGCGCGCCACCAGAATGGCGTCCTCGGGCAGTTCGCGCTCGCCCGGCTTGTCGCCCGCCAGCACCCGCAGCAGCCGGTTGGCCAAATCTTCGAAGTCGTGCAGCCGTTCGCGGATATAGGGGTCGCGCGCCTGGGCGAAGCGGGCGCGGTGTTCGTTCCTGACCCGGTCCACCGCCGCCTCGGCGGTCAGGCCGTTGCGGACGGCCTCTTCCAGCGACCGGTTCCAACCCCGGTCGTCGGCGAACATCCGATAGGTCTCCAGCACCTCGAACGAGGGGCCGGCCAGGCCCTGGCCCTTGTCCAGCATCACGTCCAGCCCGGTCTTCAGCGTGGCCAGGGCTAGCTTCAGCCGCGCCTCCTCCATCGCCGGATCGTCGGACAGAAGACGTTCTGGGGCCAGCGGCGCCTCGTGCAGCACCACATGGCCGAAGGCCAGGCCGTCGGCGAACTTCTGGCCCTTCAGCCGCTCGGGCCGGTGGGGCGCCAGTTCGACGTCGCGCAGTTCGTCCTGGGCCAGCAGTTCGCCGGACGCCACCGTCTCGGACAGGACCATGGCGATGGTCTGGATGTCCTCGACCTCTTCCTCGTCATAGCGCCGCTCGGTGCGGTTCTGGACGACCAGAACGCCGATGGCCCGCCCGCCGCGCAGCAATGGCGCGCCCAGGAAGGCGTGATAGGGGTCTTCGCCCGTCTCCGGCCGGTAGGAGAAGGCCGGGTGCGACGGCGCGTCCGACAGGCTGATCGGCTGGGCCATGCGCGCGACCTCGCCCACCAACCCCTCGCCGGGGCGCAGCCGGGTGTTGTGAACGGCCTCGGGGTTCAGACCCTCGGTGGCGAACAGCTCCAACTCGCCCGAGGCGCGGCGCAGATAGATGGAGCAGACCTCGGCGACCATCGACCGGGCGATGATGCGAACGACCATGTTCAGCCGGTCCTGCGCCGGCGTGGCGCCCGCACCCGCCCCGCCCAGAGCCTCGCGGATCTGGCGCAGGAGGATCCGGGGTCCCCTGGTCATCGCGCCGCCTGCCGGCATCATGTCTCCCGCGCCCTTTGGTCTGATGTAGGCGCTTTCTTCAGATCACCTATAGCGCGTCCAGGCCGTAGGCCGAATGCAGGGCGCGCACGGCCAGTTCGGCGTAGGCGGCGTCGATCAGGACGCTGATCTTGATTTCCGAGGTCGAGATGGCCTGGAACTTGACCCCCTTGTCGGCCAGGGCCTTGAACATGGTCTGGGCCACGCCCGCATGGCTTCTCATGCCCACGCCCACGACCGACACCTTGGCCACGTCCTCGTCGACGCGGATTTCCTCGAAGGCCAGATCGCCTTGCGCCGCCTTCATGATGTCGGCGGCGCGCACGGCGTCGCGGCGGCCGGTGGTGAAGGTCAGGTTGACCGTATTGGCTGTGCGGGCCTGGCTCTGGACGATCATGTCCACGTTCACATTGGCCTCGGCCAGGCGGGTGAAGACGTCGGCGGGGGCGTCGACCCGGTCCGACAGTCCAAGCAGGGTGATGCGGGCCTCGTCGCGGCTCATGGTCACGCCGGACACGATGCGTTTTTCCACGATCTCCTCCTCGTCGCAGATCAGGGTGCCGGCCTCGTGGGGCAGGGCGCCGTTTTCGTCAGGTTCGATAAAGCTGGACAGCACGCGCACCGGCACCTGTTTGGCCATGGCGAGCTCGACCGAGCGGGTTTGAAGCACCTTGGCCCCCAAAGAGGCCATCTCCAGCATCTCCTCGAAGGAGACGCGGTTCAGTCGGCGGGCGCGGCTCTCGATGCGCGGGTCGGTCGTATAGACGCCGTCCACGTCGGTATAGATGTCGCACGGGCAGTTCAGCGCCGCCGCCACCGCCACCGCCGAGGTGTCCGAGCCGCCGCGGCCCAGGGTGGTGATCTTGCCGTCCGGGGTCACGCCCTGGAAGCCGGGAATGACGGCGATCTCGCCCGCGTCCACGGCCGCACCCAGTTTCTCGCCGGGAATGTCGATGATACGGGCGCGGGCGTGGGCGTCATCGGTGACGATCGGCACCTGCCACCCCATCCAGGAGCGAGCGTTCAGCCCCATGTTGCGCAGGGTCATGGCCAAAAGGCCCGACGTCACCTGCTCGCCCGAGGCGACCACCACGTCATATTCGTCGTCCGACAGCGGCAGCCCCGCGCCGGCCGGGCCGGCCCCGTCGGTCCAGGCGACCAGTTCGTTGGTCTTGCCCGCCATGGCCGAGACGACGACGGCCACCTTCTTGCCGGTCGCGGCCTCTGCGGCGACGATGCGCGCCGCACGACGAATGCGTTCGAGGTCGCCCATGGAGGTGCCGCCGAACTTCATCACCAGTCGTGTCGTATCGGGCCGCGTCATCGTGGCGTTCCGCCCCCTGCTTGCGTGAAAGGCCGCAAAGGTTCATCCCTCGCGTCATGACCGCTTCTAACGGCGCCGCCTCGCCTCGCCTACCCCGTTCGGGGCAGGGTTTTTCGCAAAATTCGTCCGAAGGCGCGTTCGGCGCATCGATCGACCCCGCCGACGTGGCCCGCTTTTCGGCCCAGGCGGCGGAATGGTGGGATGCGAAGGGGCCGTTCGCGCCGCTGCATCGGTTCAATCCGGCGCGGCTGAAGCTGATCCGCGAACAGCTGTGCGCCCGGCTGGGCCGCGATCCCGGCGCGATCCGCCCGTTCGAGGGGCTGAACCTGCTGGACGTGGGCTGCGGCGGCGGACTGATCGCCGAACCGATGCGTCGGATGGGATTCGACGTCTCGGCCATCGACGCCTCCAGCGAGAACATCGGCACCGCCCGCGCCCATGCCGACATGGTCGGGCTGGACATCGCCTATCGCGCCGCCACGGTCGAACAGATCGAGGCCGAGGGCGCAGGCCCCTTCGACGTCGTGCTGACCATGGAGGTGATCGAACACGTCGCCGACCCGGAAAGCTTCGTGCGCGCCTGTTCGCGCCTGGTCCGGCCGGGCGGGGTCATGATGGTCGCCACCCTGAACCGGACCTTGAAGTCCCTGGCCCTGGGCAAGGTGGCGGCGGAATACATCCTGCGCTGGGTTCCGGCCGGCACCCACGACTGGCGCCAGTTCCTGAAGCCCGACGAGATCCGCGCCATGCTGGCCGCCGAGCCGGTGACCGTCGAAGGTCCCTATGGCCTGAACTACGACCCGCTGAACGACCGCTGGAGCCAGTCGGACGAAGCGGGCATCAACTATATGATGGTCGCGACCAGAAACGCATGACCGGCGTGGTTCTGACCGGCGGGCCGGGGTCGGGCAAGACCACCTTGCTGGCGGCCTTGGCGCAGGCGGGATATGCGGTCGAACCCGAGGCCGGACGCGCCATCATCCGCCAGGAACAGGACAGGGGCGGCGACGCCCTGCCGTGGCGGGATCGCGCCCTGTTCGCCCGAAAGATGCTCGATCACGACATCGCCGCCCATGGTCGCAGCCGGACAGGCGGCAGGCTGACCTTTCATGATCGCGGCGTGCCGGATGTGGTCGGCTATTTGACGCTGTGCGACCTGCCAATCCCGGAGGAGATGGATAGGGCGGCCCGCACGCTGCGCTATCATCGCAAGGTCTTCATCGCCCCGCCCTGGGCCGAAATCTTCGGCCAGGATGCGGAACGTCGGCAGGATTTCGATGAGGCCGAACGGACCTTCGCCGCCATGGCCGCCGTCTATCCACGCTACGGATACGACCTCGTGGAATTGCCGAAGGCGACCCTCGTCGAGCGGGTCGCCTTCGTTCTGGATCAGCTTGACGCGGACCTGACCTAAACCTTCTCGGCTCGGCTGCGGGTCCAGGCGTAGAGGCCGAACACCGCAACGGCGAAGCCGACGACGCCCGCCAGCATGGCTGGCCAGGCCGAACCGGCCGGCAGCATGGCGAAGGGCGCGTCGTCCCGGGTGGCCACGATGACGCCGGCGGTGAAGACGCCGAACAGGCTTTCGCCCACGATCAGGCCCGACGCCAGCAGCACGCCCATCCGGCGCGCCACATCGGCGTAACGGGTGCTGGAGACGGCCTTGTCGTAGAGCCAGCCGCAGACCGCGCCGATCACCAGCATGGTGGTCACGGCGGCCGGCAGATAGAAGCCGATGCCGACGGCCAGCGGCGGCAGCTTGACCTTGCCGTTCGTGGCCTTGGAGACCACGGCGTCCAGCACGATGATGACCGCGCCGATCACCGCGCCCAGGCCGATCAGATCCCAGCGCAGGTCGCCGCCGATGACGCCGCGCGCCAGGGCCGAGATCAGGGTGGCCTGGGGCGCCGCCAGGGTCTTGGCGCCTTCGACGATGGCGGGCGGGCCGCCCTCGAAGCCGAAGGCCTGGTTCAGCAGGTTCAGGATGAAGGGGATCACCAGGGCGCCGGCGCCGACGCCGACGATCAGGGCCACCTGCTGGCGCCACGGCGTGGCCTCGACCAGCTGGCCTGTCTTCAGGTCCTGAAGGTTGTCGTTGGCGATGACGGCGACGGCGAAGACCACCGCCGTCACGATCAGGGCGAAGGCGATGATCGACGGATCGGCCGGCACGCCGGCGATGGCCATGACGCCCAGCATCAGCAGCGACGCAATCACCACGGCCAGGATGCCGACGCCCGACACCGGGCTGTTGGACGAGCCGATCAGACCGGCCATATAGCCGCAGATGGCCGCCACGGCGAAGCCGATCAGCACCACATAGACCAGGCCGCCGATCACCAGGAGCGGGGTCGAGGAGGCCAGCGCCGGGGCGCTTTGGGCGAACCAGGCCAAGAGGCCGGCGATGCCCACCAGGCAGGCGACCGAAACGCCGCCGACCAGCTTGATCGGCAGGTCCTGTTCAGTCCGGTCCAGAACCTCGCCGTGCGAGCGGCGGGCGTTGGCGGCCAGCGCGGAGGTCAGGCCGCCGATCAGCGGACCGGCCAGTTTGATCAGGGTCCAGATGGCGGCGACGCCGATGACGCCCGCGCCCATGAACCGCACCTCGCGCGCCCAGACGGTGGTCGCCAGTTCCTCGGCCGGCGCCCCGGCGGGCAGGGTCGAGGCGATGGAGGGAATGCCGTGCGCCGTCAGCCAGGCGACGGTGTCGGGGCTGGTCAGGATGGGCACGGCGATAGCCCAGGCCAGCACCAGGCCGAACAGCTGCGCCAGGCCCACGGTCAGGCCGATCAGATGGCCGGCGCCGAGAAGCGCGAACTGCATGCCGAAGCCCATGCCGGTCGCCCCGCCGCCCAGGGCGGCGGGAAGCTTGAAGAACTTGGCTGCTTCGCCCGCGAAGACCCGACCCGCGACCAGCAGGGCGTAGCCGGCCGAGACCACGGCCCCGGCGACCACGACCCACAGGCCGGATTTGTTCTCGCGCACCGCGCTCTCGGTCTGTTCGGCCCCGCGCGAGCCGACCTTCAGCACCTCGGCGGCGGCGACGCCTTCGGGGTAGGGCAGGCCGCCGTTGACGACCAGCGCCCGGCGCAGGGGGATGGAGAAGGTCACGCCCAGCACGCCGCCCAGGATGCAGATGGCGACCGACTGCCAGAACGGAAACTCCAGCCACCAGCCGATCATCACCAGACCGGGCAGGACGAAGATGATCGAACTCATGGCCCCGCCGACCGAGGCCACGGTCTGGACGGTCATATTCTCCCAGATGGTCGAGGTGCGGAAGGCCCGCAGCACCGCCATGGAGATCACCGCCGCCGGAATGGCCGAGGCGAAGGTCAGGCCGACCAGCAGGCCCAGATAGGTGTTGGCGGCGGTGAAGACCACCGCCAGCAGGCAGCCCAGCACCAGGGCGCGGAGCGTCAGTTCAAGCCGGCCCTTCGGGGCGGCGGAGGCGTCTGTCATCGAAGGGTTCCCACGTTTGCGCGGACGTAAGCGCATTCTGTCGCAGGCGGCAACTGGTCGCGGTCAGATGCGGGCGCCACGCCGCTTGGCCCCGCGAGCCGGACGGGCTAGGACCGGGCCATGCCCGAACTTCCCGAGGTCGAAACCGTCCGACGCGGCCTGGCGCCGGTGCTGGAGGGCGCGCGCCTGTCGCGCGTCAGGATCAACCGCCCGGACCTGCGCTTTCCCTTCCCCGAACGGTTCGCGGAGCGCCTGGAGGGGGCGACGGTGCTGCGGATCGATCGGCGGGCCAAATATCTGCTCATGCCGCTCTCCACCGACGAGACCTGGATCACCCACCTGGGGATGACCGGCCGCTTCACCCTGGACGGAACCCTGCTGGGCGAGTTCGAGGAGGCGGCGCCCATCGCCGGCAAGCACGAACATTTCAGCGGCTGCGCCATCCGCGACGGCTCGGCGACCCGGATCGGCTATGCCGACGCGCGCCGGTTCGGCTTCATGGGGCTGATCTCCAGCGACCAGATCGAGACCCATCCCTGGTTCGCCGGCCTGGGGCCCGAGCCTCTGGGCAACGGCTTTTCCGGCGCCCATCTGGTCGAGGCCTTCGCGGGCAAGAAACAGAACATCAAGGTCAGCCTGCTGGACCAGCGGATCGTCGCGGGCCTGGGCAACATCTATGTGTGCGAGGCGCTGTATCGCGCGCGCATTTCACCCCTGGTCAAGGCGGGATCGGTGTCCAAGGCGAGACTGGAACGGCTGGCGGGCGAGGTCCGCAATGTGCTGAACGACGCCATCGCGGCGGGCGGCTCGACCCTGCGCGACTTCGCCAACGCCGAGGGCGGCCAGGGCTATTTCCAGCACCGGTTCGACGTTTATGGCCGCGAGGGCGAGCCGTGCCGGGGCGAGGGATGCACCGGCGTCGTCGCCCGCATCGTCCAGGGCGGCCGCTCCACCTTCTACTGCCCCGCCTGCCAGAAGCGATGAGCCTTCAAGGTCCGACCCATGCGTAAAATCCACCTGTGGATCAGTCTGATCGTCGGCGTCCTGGTCTGGGGCGCCTATTTCGTCCACTTCGTCCAGGGCTTGCGCGCCGACGACCTTGGCGGCCTGATCTGGTGGTTCGTGGCGGCCCTGGTCGTCGCCGCCGTCGCTGAGGCGGCCGCAACCGGCCTGATCGCGCGGCTGTTGCGTCGGCGTTCCCGGGTGCTGGACGACGGGCCGACACTCCAGGCGGCGCTGAAGGCGGGTCACGTCGCCCTGATGCTGCTGGTCGGCCTGGTCCTGATCGCGGCCCTGGTCCTGGCCCTGTCGTCCGTCTTCGGCTGGACGCTGGACCTGTCGGGCGCGCGGGGTCAGGTGATCGCCGCCCATCTTCTGCTGGGCATGGTGGTCGTGGTCGAACTGTTCCGCGCCGCCCTGACCCTGGCGCTGATGCCCCGACGATAGCGCCTGCGCTAGCGGGCCCCGCCGCGCGCCTGTATGACCGCCGTCAAAGGAGACCGACCATGGCCGACGCCTATTCCAACCTGCTGATCGAACGCCACGAAGACGGCTATGCGGTAGTGACCCTGAACCGGCCCGAGGCGCTGAACGCCCTGAACGCGGCCCTGTTCAAGGACCTGGCCGACTTCCTCGACAGCGTTGAGCATGACGACAGCGTGCGCTGCCTGATCCTGACCGGCTCGGGCGAAAAGGCCTTCGCCGCCGGCGCCGACATCAAGGAGATGGCGGATCAGACCTACGCCCAGATGTACACGACCAACTATTTCGCCCTCGGCCACGACCGCATCACCCGGTTCAGGAAGCCGATCATCGCGGCGGTGAACGGTTTCGCCCTGGGCGGCGGCTGCGAACTGGCCATGCTGTGCGACTTCATCGTCGCCTCGGACAGGGCGAAGTTCGGCCAGCCCGAGATCAACCTGGGCGTCGCGCCGGGCATCGGCGGCTCCCAGCGCCTGACCCGTCTGGTGGGCAAGTCCAAGGCGATGGACATGGTCCTGACCGCCCGGATGATGGACGCGGCCGAGGCTTTAGCGTCGGGCCTGGCCTCGCGCGTCTTCCCGCACGACACCCTGCTGGACGAAACGCGCAAGATCGCGGCGAAGATCGCCTCGCAGAGCCCGCTGGCGATCATGGCCAACAAGGAGATGGTCAACGCCGCCCTGGAGACGACCTTGACGCAAGGGATCCAGTTCGAGCGCCGCCTGTTCCACTCCCTGTTCGCCTTCGAGGATCAGAAGGAGGGGATGTCCGCCTTCGTCGAAAAGCGCAAACCCGAGTTCAAGGGGCGGTAAGCCGTCAACCGATCGCCGTGATCGGGCGTTAGGCGGGAATGATGAGCCGTCTGTTCGCCGCCTTCGCCGCCTGTCTGTTCCTGATCGTCCCCGTCGCCGTCCAGGCCCAGCCGCAGACAGCGCCCGCGCCGCCCTTCGCCTCCGACCGGATCATCGTGGAGACGCGCGGGTCGGGGCCGGACGTGGTCTTCATTCCGGGGCTGGGATCGACGGGCGCGGCCTGGCGGTCGACGGCGGATCGGTTGGACGATCGCTACCGGGTGCATCTGGTCACGCTGCGCGGCTTTGGCGGCACGGACATCCAGGGCAACGCCACGGGCGGCCTGGCCGGCCCGGCCGCCGCCGAGATCGAACGCTATATCCGCCAGCAGGGGCTGGTGCGTCCGGCCCTGATCGGTCACTCGCTGGGCGGCCAGATCGCCCTGCGGGTCGCCGCCGACATGGGCGATGGCGTCAGCCGGGTGATGGTGGTCGATTCCTCGCCCTTCTTCCCGTCCCTGGTCGATTCGCGCGCCACCTCGGCCCAGGTCGAGCCGCTGGCCCGGCTGGGCTATCAGGCCCTGCTGCTGTTCGGCGACCAGGCGTTGAAGAGCCAGGCGGCGACGCTGGGCGTGGACATGGGACTGGCCGGGGACATGGTGTTTCAGGGGCTTGGGCTTCAGGGCGGGGATCGCCGCGTTCTGGCCCAGGGGCTGTACGAAGCCCTGACCGTGGATCTGCGGCCGCGCCTGTCGCAGATCACGGCGCCGGTGACGGTGGTCTATGGCTGGACCCGCGATCCCGAGAACCCGCGCAACCGGCTGGAGGGCTTGTACCGCTACGGCTTCCAGGGCCTGCGTCAGCCGCCCCGCTTCGAGCGGATCGAGGGTGCGGGCCACCAGGTCATGATCGAACAGCCCGGTCCGTTCCTTTCGGCGGTTCGGCGTTTCCTGGCCTGATCCTCAGGGCTTGAGAGCCGCGATCACCACGCCTTCGGTCAGCAGTTGCGGCAGGATGTCCGGCTCGGCGCGGCCCGGCCGATAGACCAGATAGAGCGGCACGCCCGACCGGCCGTGCGCCTGAAGCTCGCGCGTGATGGCGTCGTCGCGGCGGGTCCAGTCGCCGACCAGATAGAGGGCGTTCGCCTGTTTCATCGCCTCGGCCACGCGCGGCGACGACAGGGCGGCACGCTCGTTGATCTTGCAGGTCACGCACCAGTCGGCCGTCAGATTGACCAGAACCGGCCTGCCCGCCGCCGTCGCCTGGGCGACCGCCGCCGGGGACCAGGGTTGGGCGTCCAGCGCG
>NZ_DALZQC010000099.1:0-11769 GCF_032017145.1 Brevundimonas sp. | reverse complement strand
CGGAGACGCCGCCGCCCATGATCGCGCCGACGTCGCCAGCCCCCTTGCGGCCGACGCCCAAACCGTCGCGCCCGGCGCCGGTCTCGCCAATCGACAAGCCGCGCGTCTCGCCGACCCGCCCCAAGCCGGCGCCGGAAGCCCTGGAGCCGCGCCGCAAGCAGCGGCTGTCGCGTGAACGCGATCCCATCGAGGCGCGAATCGACCTGCACGGCTTCGGCCGGTTCGAGGCCGAGGACCAGCTGAGGGGCTTTCTGACCTCGTGTCAGGCGCGCGGGATGCGGGCGGTTTTGGTCATCACCGGCCAGGGGCGGATGGGCGGCGGGGTGATTCGCTCGGCCTTCGCCGAATGGATGCACTCGCCCGCCCTACGCGGCGTCGTGTCCGGCTTCACCACGGCCCACCAGAGGCACGGCGGAAACGGCGCCTTCTACGTCACACTGAAGCGCCGCGTCTGAGCCATGTAAAAAGGCCGGACCCGCGCTGGCGGACCCGGCCCTTCGAAGCGGTCTGTCGTCGGCTTACTTGGCGGAGAGCGCGCCGGCCAGGATCACGTCGATCTGCTTGCCCATATGGTCCGACAGGGCCTGGGCGTCCCATTCGTCATAGGCGGCGCGGCGATAGTTGGACAGATAGGCGTCCCAGATCAGTTCGACCAACAGGCGGATGTCGGCGTCCTTGCTCAGTTCGTTCTTGGCCACGGCGTCCTGCAGAATGCCGCCGATGGCCAACAGCAGGTTCTTGGTCGCGGCGCGGGCGCGCATCTCGGCGGCCAGGGGCTGGAACCACGAGCGGGCGACGATGGCCTGGAACAGCGGCAGGTGTTCCAGCGACGACTGATAGCCGGCGCTCAGGGCGCTGAGCAGGCGCTGGCGAACGGGCTCGCCGGCGGGGGCGGCGGCCTCGACCACCTCGGCTAAGCGCGTCATGTCCTCGGTCAGGACGGCTTCGAACAGTTCGGCCTTGTCCTGGAAGTTGGCGAAGACGGCGCCGGTGGACATGCCCGCGCCCTTGGCGATGTCGCGGATGGTGGCGGGCTCGTAGCCCCGTTCTGCGAACAGCGAGCGGGCGGCGTCCAGAACCTTTTGCCGTGTGCGGATCTTGGCGGCCTGGCGGCGGTTCAAGCGAGGTTCGACGGCGAGGGTTGCGACGGTATCAGTCATGAATTCAGGCTTTTACTCTACTTTAAGTCTCGGACGCCGCAGGCGGGCCCGAAGGCGACTTGAGGTGAAGATCGCGGCCCGGTGCCGGGACGGACAGGCGCTTTCCGCCCTATCGGCGCAGGAATAGCAATGGTGCGCTTGCATCACGGAACCATGACGAAAATGGGTCCGCCAGACGACGCTAGGTATCAACCCCTAGCCGGCGTTGGGTTCGGGGCGGACGGGCCGCGCCGTGCGGCGCAGGGCGCGGCTGGGGCGATTGCGGCGCTCGACCGGCGTCGCGGCCTGGAACGCCTTTCGGAACTGGTCGCGCCGGTCGTGGATCGAGGCCAGGACCAGACCCATCGGCACGCCCAGGTCGACCAGGGTGTTCTCGGCCAGCTGCAGGCTGGCCTCGGTCGTCTCCGGCACGGCGTCCGTGACGCCCAGCGCATACAGGCGCATGGCGTGCTGGTCGTCGCGGGCGCGGGCGATCAGGATCAGGTCGTCGCGCATCGCCCGCGCCGCCTGGACCACCTCGTCCACCTTGGCCGGGGCGTCCATGGTCACGATCAGGGCGCGGGTCGACTGGACGCCGCAGTGCTGCAGCATCTCGCGCCGGCCGGCGTCGCCATAGAAGACCTCGAACCCGTCGCGACGGCCTGCGGCGACGGCGGCGGCGTCGGTGTCCAGGGCGATGAAGGGCTGGTCGTGTTCCTTCAGCATCTCGCCGATCAGACGGCCCACCCGGCCGAATCCGACGATGATGACCGCGCCGTCCGCCGCCGCCGGGGCGGGAATGTCGGGCAGGGCCGTGGCGTCCGGTCCGGTCCGTTTGGTCAGCTTCTGACCGATCATGGCCAACAGCGGAATGGAGAAGATGCTGACGGTCGCCGACAGGGCGACGGTGTTGGTCAGGCCGGCCGGGGCCAGGCCCTCGACCATGCCGGTGGCGAAGACGACGAAGGCGAACTCGCCCGCCGGGGCCAGGACCAGAGCGGTCTCCAGCGCCGGCCGCGCGCCCAGCCCCCACAGCCGCGCCAAGGCGAAGATCACGCCGGTCTTGACCGCCGTCAGGGCCAGGGCCAGGCCGAAGACGCCTAAAGGATCGGCGGCGATGGCGTCCAGGTCCAGCCCCAGGCCGACGCCGACGAAAAAGACGCCCAGCAACAGCCCCTTGAACGGTTCGATCGACACCTCGACCTCGCGCCGGAACTCGGTCTCGGCCAGAAGGACGCCGGCGACCAGGGCGCCGATGCTCATGGACAGGCCGCTGGCCTGGGCCGCCAGACCGGCGCCGACGACGACCAGAAGGCTGGCGGCGACGAACAGCTCTCCGCCTTGGTCCGCCTTGCGCGCCTTGGCCACCGACCGGAACATGGGCCGCAGCACCACCCGTCCCAGCAGGACCAGAAGACCCAGCCCCACCGCCGCCGGGATCAGGGTGAACAGGGACCGGCCCAGGATGGCGGCGTCCAGCGCCCCGCCCTGCTGAGCCACGGCCGCCAGGACGGTGACGGTGATCAGAATGGGGGCCACCGACAGATCCTGGGCCAGCAGGATGGCGAAGGTCGAGCGGCCGACCACCCCCTTCAGCCGTCCCCGCTCCGCCAGAACAGGCATGACCACGGCGGTCGAGGACAGGGCCAGGCCCATGCCCAGAACCACGGCGCTGGCCAGGGTCTGGCCCATCAGCATGAAGCCGCCGGCCAGGACCGCCGTGCACGCGGCCACCTGCATCAGCCCCAGGCCGAAGACCAGCCGGCGCATGGCCCGCAGCCGCTCCCACGACAGCTCCAGACCGATCATGAACAGCAGGAAGGCCACGCCCAATTCCGACAGCTGCGCCAGCTGTCCCGGATCGCTGATGGTGAAATAGGACAGGAAGGGCAGGGCGTGGGCGAACCGGGCCAGGCCGTCCGGCCCCAGAACCACCCCCGCCGCCAGGAAACCCAGCACCGGGCTGATCTTCAGCCGGTTGACCAGGGGCACGATGACCCCGGCGGCGGCCAAGAAGACCACCAGATCCTTGTAATCCCCGCCGTGTCCGTGCATCGCCCCTCCGTCGTCGGCGCATCTGACCCCGAACCGACGACCGTGGCGAGACGTCGCAGCGCTTTCATGAATTTTTTTTAAGGCGACAGACCCCCAACCGGGTCTAGGGTCCGCGCCGAACCGCCCATTTCCGGGGCGGAGCCTAGGATCCAGTGATGAAACGACTGCTTATCGGCGCCGCCGTCGGCGCCCTTCTGCTGCCCGCCAGCGCCGCCTTCGCCCAAGACGCCGATCACGACCACGCCTGCATCGACGAAACCTGCTCCATCGTCTCCCTGTTCTCGGGCGAGGAGACCGCCGCCGGCTGGCAGGGCACTCAGGCGCCCCGTTACGGGACCTGGGGCTTCGACATGGCGGGCCGCGACACCTCGGTGAAGCCGGGCGACGACTTCTTCCAGTTCGCCAACGGCAAGGCGCTGGAGAAGCTGATCATCCCGTCGGACCGCACCAGCTACGGCTCCTTCGCCCTGCTGCGCGAACTGTCCGACAACCGCATGAAGGAGCTTGTGACGGGGCTCGCCGCGCGCCGCGATCTGGCCGCCGGTTCCGACGAGGCCAAGATCGCCGATGCCTATCGCTCCTACATCGACGAGGCGCGTATCGAGCAACTGGACGCCCAGCCGCTGCAACCCTATCTGACCGCGATCCGCGCCGCCGACAGCCATGAGAAGATGGCCGTCTACATGGGCCAGACGGTCGGCCGCTTCGGCTCGTCCTTCTTCGGCACCGGCATCACCATCGATGCGAAACAGCCGACCCGCTACGTCGTCTCGACGGGCCAATCGGGCCTGGGCCTGCCCAACCGCGACTACTATCTGGACGCCCGCTATGCGGACAAGAAGGAGAAGTATCAGGCCTATGTCGGCCGGATGCTGACGATGATCGGCTGGGAGAACCCGACCGAGACCGCCGCCCATATCGTCGCCCTGGAACAGAAGATCGCCGAGGCCCACTGGAGCCCGGTCGAGAACCGCAATCGCGACAAGACCTATAACGAGTTCACCATCGCCCAACTGGCGCAACAGGCGCCGGGCTTCGAATGGCAGGACTATTACGACGCCGCCAAGCTGGGCGGCGTGCCGCGCCTGATCGTGCGTCAGGACACGGCCATGCCCAAGATCGCGGCCATCTACGCCGAGACGCCGGTGGCCCTGCTGCAGGCTTGGGAAGCCTTCCACACCGTCGACGACATGGCGCCGCTGATGTCCAAGCGGTTCTCGGACGCCCAGTGGGAGTTCCGTTCGCGCGACCTGTCGGGCCAGCCCGAACAGCGCACCCGCGAGAAGCGCGCCATCTCCTTCGCCGAGGGTTCGCTGGGCGAGGCGACGGGCCGTCTTTACGTCGCCCAGTATTTCCCGGCCGAATCCAAGGCCAAGATGGAAGAGCTGGTCGCAAACCTGCGCACCGCCCTGTCGCACCGCATCGAAAACCTGACCTGGATGGGCGCCGAGACCAAGGCGGCGGCGCAGGAGAAGCTGCGCAAATTCACCGTCAAGATCGGCTATCCCGACAAGTGGCGCGACTATTCCGGCCTGGACATCCGCGCCGACGATCTGGTGGGCAACGCCGAGCGTCGCGGCCTGTTCGAATGGAACTACGACCTGTCGCGCCTGAACGAGCCGGTCGACAAGTCCGAGTGGGGCATGACCCCGCAGACGGTCAACGCCTACTACAACTCGGCCAATAACGAGATCGTCTTCCCGGCCGCCATCCTGCAGCCGCCCTTCTTCGATCCGAACGGCGATGCGGCGGTCAACTATGGCGGCATCGGCGGGGTGATCGGCCACGAGATCGGCCACGGCTTCGACGACCAGGGCTCCAAGTCCGACGGCGACGGCGTGCTGCGCAACTGGTGGACCGCCGAGGACAAGGCCCGGTTCGAGGCCCTGACCGCGCGCCTGGGCGAGCAGTACGGGACCTATGAGCCGATCGCCGGCTATCATATCAACCCCGGCCTGACGATGGGCGAGAACATCGGCGACGCCTCGGGCGTGGCCGTTGGGCTGGAGGCCTATCACCTGTCGCTGAACGGCCAGCCGGCGCCGGTGATCGACGGCACGACCGGCGACCAGCGCTTCTTCTACGGCTGGGCTCAGGTCTGGCAGTCGAAATATCGCGACGAGGCGCTGAAGCAGCAGGTCGCCACCGACCCGCACTCGGCCGCCCAGTTCCGCGTCATCGGCCCGCTGCGGAATGTCGATGCCTGGTATGACGCCTTCGATGTCCAGCCCGGCACGAAATACTATCTGACGCCGGACCAGCGCGTTCGCATCTGGTAAGGCGACGGGTCTTCGATAGACTGGAAAGGCCGGGGTCCGCCCCGGCCTTTTTCATGGTTGACGCGCGGCCCCAATGCGCGGCGTGCGCGGCCGGAAAAGCCAAGGCGAACATGGGTTTCAGGCATAGAAAAGCCCGCTGCGGGGGATACATCGCAGCGGGCTATCTTGCTCTTTAAAGAGCGGACGTTTCCTCCCCGAAACGCCTTCGAGTGCTGCGCGCTTGAGCAACGCTTGCCCTCGAGTGAGTTCATTTGACGCAAGGGCCGGTCGGTCGTCAACGGCCTGCTTGGGCAGAGTCGAACTTTCTTCGACTTATCGCTGATAACTCGTTTCAATGCCCGTTTTTTATCGAAGCTTATTCGATAATGCCTTTGATGGCGGCCACCAGGCCGTCGCGGGCGATCTTCATCTGGCCGGGACGCTCGGCCTTCCAGGCGTCGTTGTCGGCGATGGCGGCGGCGGCGGCGCGTCCAGCGTCCAGATCCTTGATGGTCACTTCGCCCGCCGCGATCTCGTCGCCGCCCAGGATGACGACGGCGGGGGCGCCGCGTCGGTCGGCGTATTTCATCTGGGCCTTCATGCCTGCGCGACCCAGATAAAGCTCGGCCGCAATGCCTGCGGCGCGCAGCTCGGCGACGGCGTTCAGGTAATGACCCATGTCGTCCTCGGAGAAGACGATGACCACGACCGGGCCGCGCACCGCATCCTCGGCCCCCCGTCCCGCCGCGCGCAGGGCGGAGGCCAGACGCGACACGCCGAAGGAGAAGCCGGTCGCCGGCACGCTCTGCCCGGTAAAGCGCGCAACCAGATCGTCGTAGCGCCCGCCGCCGCCGATGGAGCCGAAGCGGACCGGGCGGCCCTTGTCGTCCACCGTGTCCAGCAGCAGCTCGGCCTCGAACACGGCGCCGGTGTAATATTCCAGACCGCGCACGATGGTCGGGTCGAACTTCACCGCGTCCTGATCGACCCGCATGGCGTTCAGCGCCCGGTCGATGGCGGCCAGTTCATTCAGCGCCGCCTCGCCCGCCGCGCCCAGATCACCGGAACGGGCGACAGCGTCCAGGGTCTCGGCCCGCGACAGGCCGGGCGTATTTGCCGAGGCCAGGAAGGCCTCGATGGCCGCCGTCACCTTGACGGGCAGTTGCGCGCCCTTGGTGTAGTCGCCGGAGTCGTCCAGACGCCCCTCGCCCAGCAGCTGGACCACGCCGTCCCAGCCCAGACGGTCGAACTTGTCGATGGCGCGAAGGGCGCTCAGGCGCTGGCCCGCCTCGGTCACCCCGCCCGCGTCGAACAGGCCGTCGAACAGCTTGCGGTTCGAGACGCGGATCTGGGCCTGACCCGCATCCAGCCCGGCGCCGCGCAGACCTTCGCAGGCCATGGCGATGATCTCGGCGTCCGCCTCGGGACGGTCCGAGCCGACGGTGTCGGCGTCGCACTGCCAGAACTCGCGGAAGCGGCCGGGGCCGGGCTTCTCGTTGCGCCAGACCGGACCATAGGCGTAGCGGCGGAACGGCTTGGGCAGGGTCTCCCACGTCTGGGCCGCGAACCGGGCCAGGGGCGCGGTGTGGTCATAGCGCAGCGCCATCCAGTCGCCTGGCTCATCCGAACCGGCGTCGTCCTGCAGGGCGAAGACCCCTTCGTTCGGGCGGTCGGCGTCGGGCAGGAACTTGCCCAGGGCGTCGGCGTATTCGAAGGCCGGGGTCTCCAGCGGCTCGAAGCCCCAGCGCTCATAGACCTCGGACACGCGCGCCACGATGCGGCGTTCGGCGGTCAGGTCGCGCCCGCGCTTGTCGGCGAAACCGCGCGGATTGCGGGCGAGGGGACGGATGGGGGTGTCGTCAGTCATGGCGCGCGCTTAAGCCAAGGGGCGGGCGACCGCAAATTCCATGGTCGGGCCATCACCGCGCCGCTGCTCCCCGAATGTCTGAGGTCGCACACAGGCGCTTGTTTAGGCGAAGATAAATCGTATTGGGGCGGAACCTGGGCGAACCCGTTTCGTTGTTGAGCGCCATGACGCCACACGCCCTTCTCGTAGCCCGCACCTGCAACACGTCGGACCGACGCACGATCCGCTGGTGGGAATGCGAGCTGGTGGACACCGAGGGGTCTCGACGCATTTGCGACCAGGCCTTCTTCTCCATCGGCGAGGCGAAATCCTGGGCCTGCGCGCAAGGCTATCCGGTCAGCGAAGACGCCGCCTCATCGTCCGAAACCTGATGTCGCGTCCCGCCCCGACTGGCGTCCTGACCGCCGACGCCTTCGACACGCCCCGCATCCTGCTGGCCGGCGCGGTCGATTACGCCATGTACGACCGGTTCCGCGATCAGCTGGCGGAGGCCCCAAAGACCGGGCTGACGGTGATCGAACTATCGACCCTGGGCGGCGACCCCGAGGTGGCGCGCATGATGGGCGAGGACGTCCGGTTCCAGAGCGACCTCAACCCGTCGCGCCGCCTGGTCTTCCTGGGCAAGGCGGCCATCTATTCGGCCGGCGCGACCTTCATGAGCTTCTTCGCCGTCGAGAACCGCTATCTGACACGCGGCACGCGGGTGATGATCCATGAGCGCAAGATGAACAAGGAACTGCACATCACCGGGCCGCTGACGACCTGCATCGCGTCGGTCAAGGCGGTGCTGCACGAGTTGGAACACTCCATCGCCATCCAGAACGAAGGGTTCGAGAACCTGGTTCGCGGGTCGTCGGTGACGATGGACGAGGTGCTGAAGCGCGCGCCGGAAAACTGGTATGTCGAGGCGCAGGAAGCCAAGACGATGGGCCTGATCGCCGATGTGATCTGACCCGCAGGGTCAGGCGTCCAGCGTCTCGACCGTCAGATTGCCGTTGGTGTAGACGCAGATTTCGGCGGCGATTTTCATCGCCTTGCGGGCGATCTGCTCGGCGTCCAGCTCGGTTTCCTCGATCAGGGCCCGGGCCGCCGACAGGGCGTAGTTGCCGCCCGAACCCACGGCCGCGACGCCGTATTCCGGCTCCAGCACGTCGCCGACGCCGGTGACGGTGAAGATGGACGATTTGTCCGCCACCAGAAGCATCGCCTCCAGCCGACGCAGATAACGGTCGGTGCGCCAGTCCTTGGCCAGGTCGACGCAGGCGCGGGCCAACTGGTCGGGATACTGCTCCAGCTTGGCTTCCAGCCGTTCGATCAGGGTGAAGGCGTCGGCGGTGGCGCCGGCGAAGCCCGCCAGAACCTTGCCGCCCGCCAGGGTCCGCACCTTGCGCGCCGCGCCCTTGACGATGGTCGGGCCCATAGAGACCTGCCCATCACCCGCGATCACGGTGCGCCCATTCTTGCGCACCGCCAGGATGGTGGTGCCGTGCCAGTCGGGAAAGGAAGAGGCGGTCGCGTCGAAGGATCGGATCATGAGCGACAGATGGACAGGCGGAGCCGCCCGATCAAGTCCGGCCACGCTTTCATAACAATGTCATATTTCGACCGAAGTCGTCGATATAACGGCAACGTTCTTGCCCAAGCCTTGCATTAAACGGAATGCGCTTTGCTCTATCGCCTCGTCATCGCGAGAGAATTGGTCGGCGGGATTGCGCCTGACGGTCGTGCTGCGGCTGAACGTCTCGGCGAAGCCATGGCTGAGAACCGTCGCGACGAGATCAGCGGCGTGATGCTCATCCACGCCGGATGGCTGGTTCAGATGATCGAAGGCGCGCGCATCGACGTCGACCGCGCGCTGCGCCGGATGCAGGCGGACGGCCAGGGCGAGCTGCACATTCTGGGCGACCGCCCGGTCATCCACCGTCGGGTCGCCGAGCCGATGCGGATGTGCGCCTTGGCGCCCCACAAGGTCGAGATGGCGCTGGCCGGCCGGGCCCCGAACGCCGTGGACCCATCCGAGCTGGAACGCCTGTTGTGCGGCGAGGTCCGACAGGCCGCCTGATCGGCGCTGCATTCTGTTAACGCTCATGTCCTAGCAGTCGTGGCGGGGTTTTGGCCCACAGTTGCGTATGAGTTGGGTCATGGCCTTGTTTCGTATCGTCTATGTCAGCGAGGCCGCCGGATCGGCCGCATCGGGTCTGATGCCCCTGGTGGACATTATCGGCGTGTCCGACCGCAACAATCGCCGGGACCAGCTGACGGGCGTTCTGATGCGACATGAAGGGCGTTTCCTGCAGGTTCTGGAAGGCGCGCGGGTCGATCTGGATCGGACGCTGACGCGCGTGCGATCCGATGGGCGTCATACCAATCTGGCCGTCCTGTCCGACCGGCGCGTGGAAGCGCGGATGTTCCCCGATTGGGCCATGGCGCGCGTCGAGGCGACGCCGGACGTGGCGCGATTCCTGAGCGTGGAAATCGATCAAGATGATATGGACGCCGCCCTGCAGAGAATGCTGACCGCCCTTTCGCCGAGCCAGCCGAAGGCGGTCTGACCGGCGCCCCTCGCGATCCGTCGTCGGGATCGCTAGATGGGGGCGTGATCTTTTCCGAAGACGAAGTCGAACGCTATGCGCGCCACCTGGTGCTGTCCGAAGTGGGCGGGCCGGGGCAACAGGCGCTGAAACGCGCGCGCGTGCTGATCGTGGGCGTGGGCGGCGTGGGCGCGCCGGCGTCCCTGTATCTGGCGGCGGCGGGCGTGGGGACGCTGGGGCTGATCGACGACGATGTCGTGGGCCTGTCCAATCTTCAGCGCCAGATCGCCTTTTCTACGGCCGAGGTCGGGCAGGCGAAGGTGCAGGCGGCCTCTGATCGGCTGACGGGGCTGAATCCCCATGTCGTGATCGAAACCCACGCCGAACGCCTGACCCAGGACAACGCCGCCGAGCGGATCGGCGCCTATGATCTGGTGCTGGACGGGACCGACGATTTCCAGACCCGGCTGTGGGTCAATGCCGCCTGCGTCGCGACCGGGCGGCCCCTGGTGTCGGGCGCCCTGGGTCGCTGGAGCGGACAGGTCGGGGTGTTCGCGGGCCGACCCTGCTATCGCTGCCTGGTTCCCGAAATCCCGCCGGACGCCGAGACCTGCGCGCGCGTGGGCGTGATCGGCGCGCTGGCGGGCGTGATCGGGTCCCTGGCCGCGCTGGAGGCGATCAAGGTGCTGACCGGCGCGGGCGAGGCCCTGACCGGGCGGCTGCTGCTGTATGACGGTCTGGCGGGCGCGGCCCGCACGGTTCGGGTGGCGGCCGATCCGGCCTGTCCAGTGTGCGGCGGCTGACCGCTCAGGCGGCGGTGGCGAAGCGGATGTCGGCCAGATCGAGGTCGGCCAGATCCAGGTCGGGAAGGGGCGCGGCGAAGCCCAGGGCGGGGTTGCTCAACACCGTCACCAGTCGCTCTCCGCAATAGAGATACAGGGTTTCGAACCCGATCCAGTTGCGCGCCACGGCCTCCAGCGCCTGATTGGCGTTCTGGTCGTTCGAGGCGTCCAGAACGCAGATGTCCCTGACCGGCACGCCGGGCAGATTGACGATGCAATAGTAGGAATCCAACGCGACACTTCCTCAGTCAGGACGCCGGAAACGAAGTTCGTCTGCGGCGGTTCCGCTCCTGCCCGTGGTTTTCGACAGCCGTATAAGGGGCGCTCGACAGACTTGTGAAAAAGGAGGCCCGATGGCCCGACGACCCGCCGCGCCGAAACGCCTGAACGCCGCCAATCTGACCGGGCTGGGGGCGGATCGGCTGGGCGATCTGCTGATGCAGGCGGCCGATGCGGACCCGATCCTGAAGCGTCGCCTGCGTCTGATCCTGGCGGCGGAGGCCGGGGCCGACGCCCTGGGGCTGGAGTTGGACAAGCGGCTGGCGGCCGTGGCGGCCAGCCGGGCGCGGGTGTCGTGGCGCAAGCGGCCGGACCTTATCCGCGACCTGTCGGTGCTGAGCGAGGGGGTGGCGACCTTGAGCCGCCTGGCGCCCGCCGAAGGGGTGATCCGGCGCATGGCCTGGTTCGACCTGTTTCGCGGCCTGACGCAGCGGGTCAAGGATCCGCGCGGCGAGGTCGCGGACCTGTTCGAGACGGCGGCGCCCGCCCTGTGGCAGGCGGCCGATGCGGCGGTCCAGGCCGATCCCGCCTTCGCTGAAACCCTGGCCGAGGCCATTCAGGCCCATCCGCTGGATTACGCCCGCTGGATCGGCGCGGCGGGCGAGGCGCTGACGCCCGCCCTGGCGCGGCGCCTGCTAAAGCGACTGGACGTCACGTCGGGCGCGCGCGGGATGCGGACGGTGGTGCGGCGGTTGGCGGACCGGGCCGACGACCTGGACCTGTGGCTGTCGCTGGTCACGCCGGAGGAGCGCGGTTCGCCGGATTTCGCCGCCGTGATGGCGCGACGCCTGCTGATCG
>NZ_DALZQC010000098.1:0-11788 GCF_032017145.1 Brevundimonas sp. | reverse complement strand
CGCGGCGCTGGACGACCAGGCGCGCGCGGCGATCCCGGCCGAGGCCCTGCAGGCGGGAGCGACCCATCTGGTGATCGGGCGACCGATCACCGCCGCCGCCGATCCGCGCGCGGCGGCGCTTGCCATCGCAAACGAAATCGCCCCGATCTGAGACAGACCGGGGCGACGACGACGCTTCGTTTCTGCTGGACGATCAGCCCCGCTCGCCCGGCTCCTGGGCATAGCCGTGACGCGGGGGCGCGTGGGGCGCCGGCGCCTCTGGCGGCGGCAGGTCGCCGTAATAGCTGGGTGGGGGAGGCGGCGGCGGGGGCGCCGCGTTCACTTCCGGCGGCGCCACATAGACCTGGGCCGGGGCCACGTTGACCGGCGCCGACTGCACATAGACGGGCGACTGATCGACATAGACCGGTCCGCCGACCTCCACCTGGGCGGGGGCGACATTGACCTGGGCCGGGGCGACCTGGACCCGTTGCGGGCCGATGTTGACCGGGGCGGCCTGGGCGTAGATCGGGGCCTGATCGACATAGACGGGCGGCCCGACCTCGACCTGCGCCGGGGCCAGGTTGACCTGGGCCGGGGCCACCTGCACGCGCTGGGGCCCGATGTTGACCGGCGGCGCCTGAACATAGATGGGCGGTTGTTCGATATAGGTGGGCGGCCCCATCTCGACCTGGGGCGGCGCGATGTTCACCCGGGACGGGGCGACATAGATGCGCTGCGGCGCCACCTGAACCGGCGGGCCCTGCACATAGACCGGCGGCTGCTCGACGTAACGCTGCTCGTAGCGAACCGGCGGGCGACAGTTGCAATCGACCGGACGGCCCGGATACGGACGCCAGCCGATATAATCGCGGCCGAAGCCATAGACCGGATAGCCGACCGGGGCGCTGACGGGCGGGCGACCGACCAGCACCGGGGCCGAGGTCACATAGCCGTAATAGCCGTCCGAATAACCGCCACCCCCCACATAGGTCGTTCCCCCGCCGACATAGCCGCGCTGGAAGCTGGACGAACTGGAATAGGACCGGGCGTTGATGGCCGAATAGGCGGTCGCGCCGGCATAGGACGCGGCGTTGGCGTAGGCGTTGGAATAGGCGTTCGCCCCGCCGTTCACGTTCACATTGACGTTGTGATTGGCGTTGTAGTTGCCGCCGCCGTAATGGCCGACGCCACATCCGCCGCCGCAGCCGCCCGGCATCCCGCCATGGCCGCCTCCATAACCGCCGCCGTGGCCGCCGGGACCTCCGGCGAGAGCGGGCGCTGCGGAGAGCAGCAGAGCCGCCGACGCGGCGGTGATCATCGACTGTATCGTCACGGGACAAGCTCCTCTGAGTTGTCCCCATTCTGGCAAAACCGGCGCCTGTTTCTTAAGTGAAGGTTAACGCGGCCCTGATCCTCACGATCGCCCGTCAGAAGTCCACGGCGATGCCCTTCTTCTCCCAATCGCCGAACCGGGTCGGCTCCGGCCCCCTGGGTCCGCCATGCTCGGGATCGGCCTGGACGCCCGCCGCGTGGGCCGTCTCCTGCTGCGCGCGGCGATCCGCCGCCTCCTGCAAGGCGCGACGGGCGGCCTCGCTCAATGGCCGCTCGGGCGTGGCGTGGGGCACGTCGGCGTTGAAGACGGGGCCTGTCGGCGGCGTCTGGTCGTCGCCGTCCGGCGCGGGGGTGGGATGTTCGGTCACAGGGCGGCTCCCTTGAGGCTTGGTGCGCCTTTCCTCAAATAGACGATCGAACCCGTGACGCCAGACGCTGCGGCCGGATCGGGCCTGGAACCGCGATGAACCATCTGAAGACCTTCGTCCTGCTCGCCGCGATGACCGCCCTGTTCATGGGTCTGGGCTATCTGATCGGCGGCCCGACCGGCATGGCCGTCGCCCTGCTGTTCGCGGGCGGGATGAATCTGTTCAGCTACTGGAACGCCGACAAGATCGTGCTGAAGATGTACAAGGCCCAGCCGGTCGACGAGCAGCACCCCAATGCGGTCGTCCGCAACTATGTCGCCGATGTGCGCCAGATGGCTCGAGACGCGGGAATGCCCCAGCCCCAGGTCGCCATCATCCCCAGCGACCAGCCCAACGCCTTCGCCACCGGCCGCAATCCTGAAAACGCCGCCGTCTGCGCCACCACCGGCCTTCTGGATATGCTGACCCGCGAGGAGGTTCGCGGCGTGATGGCCCACGAACTGGCCCATGTGAAGAACCGCGACACCCTGACCATGACGGTGACGGCGACCATCGCTGGCGCCATCGCGGCCCTGGCCAACTTCGCCCTGTTCTTCGGGGGCAACGACCGCGAGCGGCCGGGCGGGATCATCGGCGCACTGGCCCTGATGCTGCTGGCGCCCATGGCGGCGGGCCTGGTCCAGATGGCCATCAGCCGCAGCCGTGAATATGAAGCCGACCGCGTCGGCGCCGAGATCGCCGGCGACCCTCAGGCCCTGGCCAGCGCGCTGCAGAAGATCGAGGCCTATGCCAAGCGCATCCACAATCCGACGGCCGAGCGCAATCCGGCCTCGGGCCAGCTGTTCATCATCAATCCGCTGGCAGGTCGCGGGGCGGACAATCTGTTCTCGACCCACCCGGCGACCGGCAACCGCGTCCGCGCCCTGATGGAGTTGGGCGCCAAGATGGGAATGCAGCCGCGCGCGACCCAACCCGCGCCGGAACCGACCCAGCCCCGCCCCGCCGCCGGTTTCACCGCCAGCACGACCGGCGTGCCGACCGGGCCGCCGCCGTCCAAAGGCCCGTGGGGCTGAGGCCGCACGCTCCGGGCGCACACTGAAGATCGTCATTCCGGAGCGTCCGAAGGACGAACCCGGAACCCAGGGGGCTGGCGCTGTTCCTGAAATGCGTCCGACAGAACGACTGCGGCCCTGGCTTCCGGGTTCTTCGCTGCGCTCAGCCCCGGAATGACGCCATTGGAAGGAACGCAGACCGCAATGGATGCCGCCCGACCGGAGCGGTTCGTCACACCCTGTCGGATTTGCGTAAACCGGCGTCATCGCGTCTGATGGCGCCCATCTGAATCATGGGGCTGTTTTTGAATGTCGCGTCTGCTCGCCTTTGTCTCCGCCGCCGCTCTTCTGGCCACGCCCGTCATGGCCCAGTCCGTTGACCGGGTGGCCATCAACGGCATCATCGACCAGGGGCTGAACCATAGTCAGGTAATGCAGACCGCCGCCTATCTGACCGACCGGATCGGCGGGCGGATGACCAACTCGCCCCAGATGCGCGAGGCCGAACAGTGGGCGCAGGCGCAGTTCCGCAGCTATGGCCTGTCCAACGTTCGGGCAGAGGGTTTCGAGTTCGGACGCGGCTGGTCCATCGTCCGCTCCAGCGCCCGGATGACGGCGCCCCGCCCGCTGGATCTGCGCGCAGTTCCCGTGGCCTGGACCCCATCGACCAACGGAACCATCAGCGCGGGCGTGATCGTCGCCCCACTGTCCAAGGTCGAGGACTTCGACAAATGGCGCGGCAAGCTGTCGGGCAAGATCGTCATGGTGTCCCTGCCCGGCACAGGGTCGGAACCGACTGAACCCGCCTTCCGCCGCCTCAGCGCCGCCGACCTCGCCGACCGCAACACCTACGTCCAGCCCCAGTATTCGCCCGAGGCCATCCGCAAGTCGCTGGAGACCGCCGACTTCGCCTCGAAACTGGACGCCTTCCTGGTCGAACAGGGCGCCCTGGCCTGGGTCCGCATCTCCCAGCGTGACGGCGGCCTGCTGCACGGCACGGGCTACACCTATCAGGTCGGCGCCACGCCCAGGCTGGCGGGGATGGAGCTGGCGGCCGAGGATTATCGCCGTCTGGCCCGCCTGGCCCTGACCGACACGCCTCCGACGCTGGAGCTGAACAGCGAGGTCCGTTTCCATGACGAGGACGTCAACGCCTACAACATCCTGGCCGACATCCCCGGCACGGCGCGCGGCACGGAATACGTCATGGCGGGCGCCCATCTGGACAGCTGGGTCGCCTCGGACGGCGCGGTGGACAATGCGGCGGGCAGCGCCGTGGTCATGGAGGCCGCGCGCATCCTGAAGACCCTGGGCGTCCAGCCCAAGCGCACCATCCGTTTCGCCCTGTGGAACGGCGAGGAGCAGGGCATTCTCGGCTCGCTGGCCTATGTCGATCAGCATCTGGCGACGCGCGCGCCGTCGAACGATCCCGCCCTGGCCCATCTGCCGAACAACCGCACCTGGCGCAGCCGCTGGCCGGTCCAGCCCCGCGCGGGCTATCGGGATCTGGTCGCCTATTTCAATCTGGACAACGGCTCGGGCAAGATCCGGGGCATCAACGCCGAGGGCAATGTCGCCGCCGCCCCGATCTTCCAGGAATGGCTGGCCCCCTTCGCCAGCATGGGCGCCACAACCGTATCCCTGCGTCCGTCCGGCGGCACCGACCACGTCTATATGCAGACGGTCGGCATTCCCGGATATCAGTTCATCCAGGACCCGCTCGACTATTCCAGCCGCCTGCACCACACCAGCATCGACAGCTATGACCACCTGAAGGCCGAAGACCTGCGTCAGGCGGCCATCATCCTGGCCAGCTTTCTGCTGAACGCCGCCAACCGCGACGCCCCCCTGCCGCGCATGCCGCTGCCGACGGAGCCGACCCCGACCGACCCGTTCGAATACCGGGCGGACTGAGGCGCGGTCGCCCTGCACGTCATTCCGGGGCGCCCATCAGGCGAACCCGGACCCAGGGGTGTGGCGTCTACTTTCGACGCCGCTAAAAGCGAGCGGGCGGTCCTGGGTTCCGGGTTCCTCGCTTCGCTCGGCCCCGGAATGACGACTTGGTCTTTCAGGCGCGTTCGACGCACATCGCCACGCCCATGCCGCCGCCGATGCACAGGGTCGCCAGACCCTTCCTGGCGCCCGAACGCTTCATCTCGAACAGCAGGGTGGTCAGGATGCGCGCGCCCGATGCGCCGATGGGGTGGCCGATGGCGATGGCGCCGCCGTTGACGTTGACCTTGGCCGGGTCGAGGCCCAGTTCCTTGACCACGCACAGGCTCTGGGCGGCGAAGGCTTCATTGGATTCCACCAGATCCAGATCGGCGACGCTCCAGCCCGCCTTCTCCAGCGCCTTCTTCGAGGCCGGGATCGGACCCGTGCCCATGATCGACGGATCGACGCCCGCCGTGGCGTAGGAGGCGATGCGGGCCAGCGGCTCCAGACCGCGCGCCTTGGCCTCATCGGCGCTCATCAGCACCAGGGCAGCGGCGCCGTCGTTCAGGCCCGAGGCGTTGGCGGCGGTGACGCTGCCGTCCTTGGTGAAGGCGGGACGCAGCTTCTGCATGGCCTCGATGGTCGCGCCGTGACGGATGTATTCGTCCTGATCGACGGTCACGTTGGCCTTCTTGCCAGGGATGACGACGGGAACGATCTCGTCGGCGAACTTGCCGGCGGTCTGGGCGGCCTCGGCCTTGTGCTGGCTGGCCAGGGCGAACTCATCCTGGGCTTCGCGGCTGATCGACCATTTCTCGGCGATGTTCTCGGCGGTCTGGCCCATGTGATAGCCGTTGAAGGCGTCCCACAGCCCGTCCTTGATCATGGTGTCGACGAAGGCGACGTCGCCCATCTTGTGACCAGCGCGAAGCTGCTGGGCGTGCGGCGCCTGGCTCATGCTTTCCTGACCGCCGGCGACGACGATCCGGGCGTCGCCCAGCGCGATCTGCTGGGCGGCGATGGCGACGGCGCGCAAGCCCGAGCCGCAGATCTGGTTCAGGCTCCAGGCGGCGGCTTCCTTTCGAACGCCGGCGCCCACGGCGGCCTGACGTGCGGGGCCTTGGCCCGCGGCGGCCTGCAGCACATGGCCCAGGATCACCTCGTCCACCTCCTCGCCCGAGACGCCGGCCCGCTCCAGCGCCGCCTTGATGGCGATCTCGCCCAGCTTGGACGCCGGCAGGGCGGCCAGACCGCCCATGAACGAACCGACCGGCGTGCGTGCGGCGGAGACGATGACGACCTCGGTCATGGGATTTCACTCTCTGCGGAATAAGGATGCGTGGCCGTTTTGCCGCATCGCGGCGGCTTCGTCACCTGCGACGACGCGACCGCCGCCGGATTCAGCGCTTCGTCACCCTGTCGGCATATTGTGGCGGAACGATAGGCGCGATCTGGGATTGGATTGGCCATGCTGCGCACGATCAAACGTCTTGTCACCCACGTCTGCACGCCGGACGAGCTGGACATGATCGACCATTATCCGACCCGGGCGGAAAAGCTGGCGGACCTGTGGGTCCATGTCGTTGGATTGATGCTGGCGGCGGTCGGCGGGATCATCCTGGCGGGCCTGGCGGGGGTCTACACCGGCATCGGCGGCGTCTTGGCCACCGCCATCTATGCGCTGTGTTTGGTGGGGATGCTGACGGCCTCCACCATCTACAACTGGACCAACCCCTGCGCGGCGCGGCCGGTTCTGCGGCGGCTGGACGAGGCGGCCATCTTCCTGATGATCGCCGGCAGCTATACCCCCTTCACCACCCAGCGGTTCGAGGGGTTGTGGGCCGTGGGCTTCACCACCCTGATCTGGACTCTGGCCTTCATGGGCGCGGGCGTGAAGCTGTTCGCGCCACGCATCTCGGACCGGTTCTGGAGCGGGGTCTATGTCGTGTTCGGCTGGCTGGCGGTCGCCGCCCTGAAGCCGATGGTCGAAACGGTTCACCCGATCGCCCTGGCCCTGCTGGTGATCGGCGGGCTGATCTACACCGCCGGGGTCTTCGTCTTCATCAGCCCCAAGGTCCGCTTCCGCCGCGCCATCTGGCATGGGTTCGTCGTGACCGGCGCCACCGTGCATTGGGCGGCCGTCCTGGTCGGCGTCGTTCTGGCCCCCGCCCTGACGCACTGACAAAACGCTCCGCATCCGGCGCATCGCCGCCCCCCTCTGGCGCTTGGGCGCGCAAGAGGGGATAGTGATGCGTTGCAACATCGCGAGAACAAGCGTGGCTGACGAAAAAACCAAGGGCGGAAACAAGGATGCGGCCGAGACGGTCGTCATCAAGAAGTATGCGAACCGACGCCTCTACAACACGCGAACCAGCGCCTATGTCACGCTGGAGGACCTGGCGACCATGGTGCGCGAGGGGGTCGAATTCGTCGTCTATGACGCCAAGACCAACGACGACCTGACGCGCCAGATCCTGACCCAGATCATCTTCGAGGAGGAAAGCCGGGGCGAGGCCCTGCTGCCGGTGCAGTTCCTGCGCCAGCTGATCGGCTTCTACGGGGGCCAGATGCAGGGGGTTCTACCGTCCTATCTGGAGATGTCGCTGGCCAATTTCGGCAAGCAGCAGGAGCAGTTCGCCAGCCAGATGAGCCGCGCCTTCGGCACCGGAACGGGCACCAGCCTGATGGAGGACGCCGCGCGCGCCAACATCGCCATGTTCGAACGCGCCATGCAGATGTTCCCCGGTTTCGGCTACGCCCGCGCCGAACCGACCGCCGAGGCGCGCCCCCAACAGACCGCCGCCCAGGAGCCGGCTGCGAACGCGCCCGACGCCCTGGACGAAATGCGCCGCCAGATGGACGAGATGCGCCGCCAGATCGACACCCTGGCCGGCGCCAAGCCCAAATGACGGACCGTATCGGCGCTGTCGGCGGGCCCGAGCGTATCGAGCGGCGCGAAGGCGACCGCCGCGAGCGCGAGCGGCGCGCCAAGCCGCCCTCGCGCGATCTGGTGGCTCTGGATGCGCCCGAGCCGAAGACCAGGACGCAGGACCGCCCGGCAAGTGCTGCCGTGCAACCCGCCGCCGAACCCGGCGCGGCCGCCTTCGTCGCCCAGCAGATGGGCCAGAGCGGTCAGAAGCGCGGCCTGCGCGGCGGCCCGCCCGTGCTGGACGCGGCCCGCACCGCCTATCTCGGAACTGAATATTCCGGCGCGGCCGAGCGTCGCCCGACCACGGGCAGGACGACCAAGACCGACATCTGACCGGGCGGCACGGGGTTTGCTGGAGGCGCCCTCAGACGCCTCATCCCGGACCCGATCATGCCCGCCGCCTTCAGCCTCGCCGCCAAATTCTTCGACGTCGCCGTCGTGGCCCTGATCTTCTCGGCCTTCTCTTAAGGCCGAGACGCCTTCGGCCGTCCTGAGGCGGCCTGCACTCGCATGCCGAAGCGGTCACGCCCCGCCGAAGTCGAAATCCTTGCGCGAGGCGATGATGGTGACGATGAAGCCGGCCAGCACGTCCAGCAGGATCATCGTCACGATCAGGAAGAAGGTCGAGGTGGCGAAGCCCGGCAGCAGCAGGAACTCGATCAACACGCCGATGAACAGGATCATCGACAGGGCGTGATTGATGATGGCGACCCGCTGGCTTGACGTCGACTTCAGCAGTTCGAAAAACAGCAGGATCAGCCCCAGGAACAGGATCAGATCGCCCGAACCGACGGTCCATTGGGCGCCGGATGTCATGGTGACGGCGAACAGCGGATCGCGCAGCAACACGTCCGCCTGCGCCACGCCCGCGTCGCCCGATCCGCCGAACAGCACCACGATATTGTAGAGCACCACCGGGATCAGCAGCAGCGGAATGGCGATCAGCATGGTCGGTCCTCTACGCGCCCCGCGCCGGGTTCTTCGCGTCCATTCATCATGAATAGCTTCGTTTGCGACACGCCGCCACAGGGCCGCCGCGAGCCCCTGGTCCCGATCAGGATCGGGGGAAGCCGCTCGCCCGGCTGAGCGCCGACGGCGCCGGCCGGCCGATGGCCTGGCCGATCCACCGCGCCGTCTCGATCAGGGCGTCCAGATCATAGCCGGTCTCGAACCCGCCGCGCTCAAGCATATAGACCAGGTCTTCGGTGGCGATATTGCCTGTGGCGCCGGGTGCGAAGGGACAGCCGCCGATGCCACCGACCGAGGCGTCCAGCACGTCGATCCCTGCCTTAACCCCCGCATAGGCGTTGGCCAGGCCCGTATTGCGGGTGTCGTGGAAATGCAGGCGCAGGGTCGCGCCTGGGGCTGCGGCCCTGCCCGCCTCGACCTTTCTCGTCACCGCCCAGGGATCGCCGGCGCCGATGGTGTCGGCCAGACCGATCTCCCGGACGCCCATCGCCGCGATGGCCCCGACCATGTCCGCGACCTGATCGACCGAAACCTCGCCGTCGAACGGGCAGCCCCAGACGCACGAGATCATGGCCGACAGCGACGGCGCGCCTTCGGACGCCTCGGCGTTGTGCCGCCGCGCCACGATGTCGCCCAGCATGGCCAGCTGGTCCTTCACCGCCAGACCCTGGTTCTTCAGGCCGAAGCCGTCCGTCGCCGCGACCGAGACATTGACCTCGTCCACCCCGGTCGCCAGCGCCCGGTCATAGCCCTTGCCGTTCAGGACCAGGCCGATCCGGCTGCGGCCCGGCTGACGCGGCAGGGCGGCCATGACCTCCTCGGCGCCGACCATCTGCGGCACATATTTGGGATGGACGAAGGAGACGGCCTCGATCCGTTTCGCGCCCGCCGCCTCCAGCCGCCGCACCAGATCGGCGCGGACAGCGGGCTCGAGAACCGCCTTTTCGTTCTGCAACCCGTCGCGCGGGCCGACTTCGACGATCTGGATGAAGTGACCCATTACTCGGTTCCCCCGGCGGCGTTCCCGTTTCTGGGCGGCGGCGCATAAACGGTCAAACTGACCTCGTCCCCGGCGGAATAGTTGTAGCCGTTGACCACCCCGATCGCCCGGCCCGACACGCCCAGGCGCGCGGCGGCGGCGCGGAAGGCGTCGGCGTCGCGGCCTTCGACGATGGCGGGCCTCCCCTCGGCCAGGGCCTCCGCCGCCCCTTGCCCGTCCGTCAGTTCGGTGTCGCGCCCGGTCAGGAAGACGAAGCTGGGCTCATGGAAGCCGGTGATGGCCACAGGCCCTGGCGTGCGACCCTGACGCGGATGCAGGTCGGCGGCCTCCAGCGTCCGCTCCAACTGAGGCGCTATGGCCAAGGGGCGCAGCTGCCGGATCGTGCCCACCAGCGCCGCATGCGCCACGATCCCGAAGGCCAGAGAGGCGATCAGGGCCGCGACCGGCGCCCGGTTCAGAAGCAGGAAGGCCCCCATGGCACCGGCCGCCAGGGCCATGACCACCGTCAGCGCCGCCCAGGTCTGGGCTGTCGAGGTGCCATAGACCGTCAGCCCATAGACCGTGACGCCGATGACCAGGATCGCCGCGAAAACGGCGAGGATTGCGCCGGTGATGCGCGACACCTTGCCGATGGGCCGGGCCAGGGCGGCGGCGGCCAGAAGCGCCAGACCGCCGAAGGTCGGCAGGGTGTAGTGCCACAGCTTGGTCGGCGCCAGTTCGAACATCAACCAGCCCGGCAGCACCCAACAGACCAGGAACCGGATCGCCGGTTCGGCCCGACGGCTCCATCCCGTCGAGACGGCGGCGGGCAACAGAAGGGTGGAGGGGAAGAACAGCAGGGGCGCCAGCAACAGATACATGCCGGGGAAGCCCGAATGGCTCTCATGCGCGCCGGCGATCTTGGGCGCCAGGTCGCCGCCGATGGCCTCTCGCCAGAAGCCGCCGTCGGTGGCGATGGTGATGGCGATGGCCCACGGCCCGACCATCAGGGCGACCAGCGGCAGCCCCCAGCCCCAGCCGAGACGATAGAGCCATTTGACGTTCCGGTCCCAGATCGACACGGCGATGACGGCCAGGGCGATGACCAGGAAACCGATCGGCCCCTTGATCAGGATCGACAGGCCCAGTCCCGCCCAGAACAGGAATTTATGCAGCCGTTCGGGCCGCTCGCCCGCCCGCGTCGCCATATAGATGCGCGCCAGGGCCGCCATGGCCAGCGTCGTGGCCCCGCACAGCATGGCGTCGGTCTTGGCGATGCCTGCCTCGGTGGACAACAGGAAGGTCGCCCCCATGATCGCCCCCCCGAAGAAGCCGACGCGGCTTCCCAGCATGGCCGACCCGGCCCAGGCCACGGCCCAGGCCGCCAGCATGGCCCCAAGCAGGGACGGAATCCGATAGGGCGCGATCTGACGATCCTCGACGTCCGAGGTCAGGGCGACGGCCGCCGCCTGCAGCCAGTAGATGCCGACCGGCTTCTTCCAGCGCGGCTCGTCCTGGAAGCGGATGTCGACATAGTCGCCGCTCTCGACCATCTGGGCCGTGGCCTGGGCGAAGCGGCTCTCGTCGCGGTCCAGCGGCGGCATCAGCAACAGGCCCGGCAGGCCGGCGATCAGCGTCAGCAGGGCGGCGAACAGCGGCCCCCTCCAACCGGCGATAAGGTGATCCAGGTTCGGGCGGTTCATCCGAGCGTCGTATCACGCCCACGACGCTCGCCGGAAGCGCTCCCTCGCAGGATCACCGCCATCTGGCATCCAAACAGGGCAGAGCCGGCTCTGCCGCGCGGCCGCGCTCGCGCCATGAGACGCAAGGTCGCACCGTCCGTTTCACTCGCGCCCGCGGATGCGCTAAGGAGCCACGAATGATCGACCGCGCCGCCTCCGCCCCCGACATCTCCGTCGTCGTGCCCGTCCATGACGAGGCCGGCGCCGCCGTGCCCCTGGCGCGCGAGATCGCCGCCGCCTTCGCGGGCCGGTCCTATGAGATGATCTTCGTGGACGACGCCTCCAAGGACGCGACCCTGGCCGAACTGAAGGCGGCCATGGCCGAACTGCCCGCCCTGCGCGTCCTGTCGCACGGAACCAATGCGGGCCAGAGCCGCGCGGTGCGCACCGGCGTCCTGGCGGCGCGGGGACCCGTCGTGGTGACCATGGACGGCGACGGCCAGAACCCGCCCGCCGACGCCCCGCGCCTGGTCGACGCCCTGATCGCGGCGCCCGCCGAC
>NZ_DALZQC010000097.1:0-11963 GCF_032017145.1 Brevundimonas sp. | reverse complement strand
CCAGGGCCGGCCGCCGCAGGGCCGAGCGCGCCAGGTAAAAGGCGCCGAACAGGAACAGCAGCACCGCCGCCAGATGCGGCAACACCCCCTCGATCCATTGGTCCAGCGCCAGGCCCGCCGCCACGATCAGCCCGCCGACCACCGCCGTCGTGGCGATATGGGCCAGGCCCGCCGCCGTCACGACCAGCAGGATGCGATGCGGCCGCCAGCCTTGCGCCCGTCCGACCAAAGTGAAGGGCAGCCAATGGGTCGGCAGGGCGGCGTGCAGGAAGGCCGCGACGAAGCCACCCCCCAGCAGGGACAAGAGCACGGACTGTTCGGCGCCGGGAGACATGAGGCGGCCTATAGCGTGTTACTTTATAACAGTCGAGCGAAATTCGACTCTTTACAGCCAGTCGGCGAACGGCTCGCGGTCCAGCATCTCTTCATAGGTCGGACGCGGGCGGATCACGGCCCACTGATCGCCGTCCACCAGCACCTCGGGGATCAACGGGCGGCTGTTGTATTCGCTGGCCATGACCGCGCCATAGGCGCCCGCCCCGGTGAAGACCACCAGATCCTCGGCCTCCAGCGGCGGCAGATCGCGGTCGCGCGCGAAGGTGTCGCCCGTCTCGCACACCGGCCCCACGACGTCATAGGCCAGGGCCTCGCCGCCACGCTGCGCCACCGGCCGGATATCGTGAAAGGCGTCGTACAGGGCGGGCCGCATCAGGTCGTTCATCGCCGCGTCTAGCACCAGGAACCGGCGCCCGTCCGAACGTTCGTTGACCTGGATCACCTGGCTCAGCAGAACCCCAGCGTTGGCGGCCAGCAGCCGGCCCGGCTCGAACGCCGCCTCGACGTCCAACCCGTTCAGCACCCGCGCGGCCATGGCGACATAATGGGCCGGCGACGGCGGCTCGACGCCGCCGGAATAGGGCACGCCAAGTCCGCCGCCCAGGTCCAGTCGCGTCACCGCATGACCCTGGCCGCGCAGGCCGCGCGTCATCTCGGCCAGGACAGTGAAGGCGGCCTCCAGCGGGGCCAGGTCGGTGATCTGGCTGCCGATGTGACAGGCCAGGCCGACCGGCGTGACATGGGGCGAGGCCGAGGCCTGGGCGTAGAGGTCCATCGCCTCGTCGACCGGCACGCCGAACTTGTCGCCCTTGCCGCCGGTGGTGATCTTGGCGTGGCCGCCCGCCCCCACATTGGGATTGACCCGAATGGCGATGGCCGGGGCCGCATCCATCATCGCCGCGACCGCGATCAGCCGGTCCAGCTCGGCCCCGGATTCGACGTTGATCTGACGCACCCCCACGCTGATGGCGAAGGCCATCTCGACATCGGTCTTGCCCACGCCGGAAAAGATGATCCGCTCTGCCGGCACGCCCGCCGCCAAAGCGCGCCGGATCTCGCCCTCGGACACTGTGTCGGCGCCGGACCCCAGCTTCGCCAGGGTGGCCAGGACCGAAAGGTTGGAGTTGGCCTTGACCGCAAAGGCGATCAGGGCCTCGCCCAGCGCGTCACGGTGCGCGTCGGCGGCGGCGCGCAGCAGGCCGTAATGCCGCTTCAGCGTCGCGGTCGAATAGACATACGCGGGCGTGCCCACCTCGTCGGCGATCAACTCCAGCGGCACGCCCTCGGCATGCAGGGCGCCGTCCTTCAGGTCGAAATGGTGCAAGGTCTATCGCGGATCGTTCTGGGCGGCGCCGGCGCCGATGGGGTTGGAGGGTCCGCCGTCGATCGGCAGGCTGCTGGACGGACGGTTTATCGTCGCAGGCTCCGGCAGATGCGGCGCGCGGCTGTCTCGCGGCGCCCGTTCTGTCTGGCGCACCGGCGATTCCAGATCGGCCATGCGGCCGCAGGCGGCGGTCAGGAGGGCGAGCGCGCCCACGAGAATCAGGGTCTTCTTCACAGGCGATCTCTCCAGTCGGCGATACGCGCCCGGACCTGTTCCGGCGCGGTTCCCCCATAGCTTTGGCGGCTCTGGCACGAAGCCTCGGCGGTCAGCACCTTGTAGACTGTTTCGGTGACGCCCGGCTCCAGTTTCTGCAGTTCAGCCAGCGGCAGTTGCGCCAGGTCCACGCCCAGCGCCTCCGCCTGCTTCACCGCCGCCCCCGTAACATGGTGCGCCTTGCGGAACGGCAGGTTCAGTTCTCGCACCAGCCAGTCGGCCAGATCGGTGGCGGTCGAGAAGCCTGCGCCGGCGGCCGCGGCCATCCGTTCGGTGTTGGGGCGCAAAGCGGCGACCATGGCCGTCATGGCGTTCAGGGCCAGGTCCAGCGCGTCGAACGCCTCGAACACCGGCGGCTTGTCCTCCTGCATGTCCTTGGAATAGGCCAGCGGCAGGCCCTTCATCACCGTGGACAGGGCCACCAGCGAACCCATGATCCGGCCCGTCTTGGCCCGCACCAGTTCGGCGGCGTCGGGGTTGCGCTTCTGCGGCATGATGGACGAGCCGGTGGTCAGGTCGTCGGGCAGGCTGGCGAAACCGAACATCGGCGTCATCCAGACCACGATCTCCTCGGCCAGGCGCGACAGATGGCCCGCCGTGATCGAGGCGGCGGCCAGGCTTTCCAGCGCGAAGTCGCGGTCGGATACGGCGTCCAGGCTATTGGCCATCGGTCGCTCGAAGCCCAGGTCCAGCGCCGTCATATGGCGGTCGATGGGGAAGGGCGAACCGGCGAGCGCGGCGGCGCCCAGCGGGCTCTCGTTCATGCGGGCGCGGGCGTCGGCGAAACGGCCCGCATCGCGCCCGAACATCTCGACATAGGCCATCAGGTGATGGCCCAGCGTGACCGGCTGGGCGGTCTGAAGATGGGTGAAGCCCGGCATCAGGTCGCCGGCATGCTGTTCCGCCCGGTTCAGCAGGGCGGTCTGCAACGCCTTCAACTGGGCGACGGAGCGGTCGCAGGCGTCGCGGACCCACAGGCGGAAGTCCAACGCCACCTGATCGTTGCGGCTGCGCGCCGTATGCAGACGGCCCGACGGTTCGCCGATCAGCTCGTTCAGCCGCGCCTCCACATTCATGTGGATGTCCTCGAACTGGTCGCGGAAGGGGAAGGTCCCGTCCAGGATCTCGGACTCAATGGCGTCCAGTCCGCCCAGAATGGCGTCGGCGTCAGCCTGTTGAATGATCCCCTGCTTGGCCAGCATCCGGCAGTGGGCCCGCGAACCGGCCAGATCCTGACGCCACAGACGCTGATCCACGCCGATGGAGACGTTGATGGCCTGCATGATCTCGGCCGGGCGCGACGAAAAGCGTCCGCCCCACATGTCTTGACCCGTCGGCTTCACCGGCGCAGTCGAACCGGCGGATGACGTGGCGTCGGCAGGAGTGGAGTGGGTCATGAGCGGCTCTAGAAAGGCGATCTGGGCGATAATCGGCGCGGTCGTGGTGGTCAGCACCATCGCCGGCGTCGGCGGCATGGCGATGTCGCTATACGCCAATCATCGTCAGGACGCGCAAGTGCAAGAGGCCGCAAACGCCAATGCGACGCCGAAAAGCGACCTGGCGCGCTTCGCCGTCGGCTCGTTTTCCACCCTGTCCACCCCGACCGACCACGCCCCGGCGCCCGAATACGCCTTTCGCGACCGCACCGGCACGGCCGCCCGCTTCTCGGCCTTTCACGGCAAGGTGGTGGTGGTGAACCTGTGGGCGATGTGGTGCGCGCCGTGCAAGGCCGAGATGCCGACCCTCCAGGCGCTGGCGAAAGCCTATGCGGCCAACGAGGATCTGGTGGTCCTGCCCATCAACGTCGACGCCACGCCGGACGCGGCGGCCGAGGCCAAGCGCTTCCTCGACAACCACGCGCCTCTTCCCTTCTACAGCGACGCCAAATTCCAGCTGCCGTTCGAGTTTCCGGGAAAGGGCGCCATGCCGCAGACCATCCTGCTGGATCGCGAAGGCCGCATCCGCGCCGTCAAGACGGGCGAGGCCGACTGGTCCGGCCCCGAAGCGCGCGCGCTGATCGACGCCCTGCTGGCGGAAGGCCCCAAGCCGCAATAAGACCCGCCGCCTGACCGGGCAGGATCAGTTCTTGGCCGGAACCCGCGTATCGGTCGCCGGGTCGATGGCGCCGGGCTTGCCTTCGGCGGCGGCCTGTGCCTGCTCGTTCTCCAGCTTGTCGGCGACCTTGCCCGCGCCGCTCTCCACCGCCTGAGCGGCCTTCATCGCCCCGCCCTCGATCACCTCGCCGGCCTGGGAGGCGGCGCTGGCGGTCTTGTCGGCGGCGGCCTCGGCATTAACCTCGGCCTTGTCCTGCTCGGCCTGGGTGCAGGCGGCGGCGCCCAAGGTCAGAACGGCGGCGGCCGCCATCAGGGCTGTGGTGCGGATCGTCACGGCGTCTCTCCAGTCAAGGTCGAAAGCTCGACCGTAAACGCAGGATGGAGGCGCAGGTTGCAGCGAAAGAGGTGGTGACTGGAGGCGGGATCGAACCGCCGACCTGTGGGTTATGAATCCACCGCTCTAACCATCTGAGCTACCCAGTCCCGGGCGTCGCGGGGCCGGGGCCAGCCGCGAAGGAGGCGTGCCTATATCGCCGTCGGGCGTCGGGTTCAAGTCGTCTTGGGCCAGATCGTGCGGAGCCGGATCATGCGGCGATAGGGCGCAGGATATCCGCCGGCCGGAACGGTGACGATGGGCCGCCGTTTTCGACCGATACGTCCCCTAACCTTTTCGGAGCCTGCGCCATGCGCCTGATCGTCGCCGCCGCGTCCACCTCCCTGCTCGTTCTCGCCGCCGCCTGCGGGGCCAGCGGCGAAAGCGCGTCCGCGCCTCAGGCCCAGGCGGGCGCACCGCTGGAGACGCGCCCGGCCAACAATCCCGACCAGCGACCGGCCTTCGACGGTCAGACCCGCGCGCCGGGCGTGAAGACGGAGCAGGCCATGAGCCATGCCGTCGTCGCCTCGGGCCTGGTGCATCCCTGGGGGCTCGCCGCTTTGCCGGACGGTCGCTGGCTGGTGACGGAGAAGCCCGGCCGACTGCGCATCGTCACCGCCCAAGGGCAGATCAGCGAGCCGGTCGCGGGCCTGCCCGCCGTAGATGCGCGCGGCCAGGGCGGCCTGCTGGACGTGATCGTCGGCCCCGGCTTCGCCCAGGACCGCATGATCTACTGGAGCTACGCCGAGCCCCGCCAGGGTGGAAACGCCACCTCTGTCGCGCGCGGGCGGCTGTCGGACGACGGATCGCGGGTGGAGAACGTCCAGGTCATCTTCCGCGCCCTGCCGGTCTATGACGGCGACAAGCATTTCGGCTCGTCCCTGGCCTTCGATCCCGCCGGGCATCTGTTCGTCACCCTGGGCGAGCGCTCCGACAAGCCGATGCGCCCCCAGGCCCAGGACCTGGGCTCCCACATGGGCAAGACCATTCGCATCAACGCCGACGGCTCCGTGCCCCGGGACAATCCCTTCGTCGGCCGCGCCGGCGCCCTGCCCGAGATCTGGAGCCTGGGGCACCGCAACGTCCAGGGCGTCGCCGTCCAGCCGGGAACCGGCGCCGTCTGGACCGTCGAGCACGGCACGCGCGGCGGGGACGAGGTCAATATCGACAAGGCCGGCCTGAACTACGGCTGGCCCGATGCGGCTTACGGCGTCGAATATGCGGGCGGCCGGATCAACACCGGCGCCACCCAGGCGCCGGGCACGGAGCAGCCCGTCTATTACTGGGATCCGGTCATCGCGCCGGGCGGGGCGACCTTCTATCAGGGGGCCATGTTCCCCGGCTGGGACGGAAACCTGCTGGTCGCGGGCCTGAAGGAAAAGCACATCGCCCGTCTGGTGATCCAGAACGACCGCGTGGTCGGCGAGGAGCGCCTGCTGACCGATCTGGACGAGCGCATCCGCGACGTGGCGGTCGCCGCCGACGGTTCGGTCTGGGCCATTACCGACGAACAGAACGGCAAGCTGGTCAGGCTGGCGGCGGCGCGCTAGGGTTTGATCGCCAGGGGGCGAAGCCGGGGCGCGCGCGTCCCCAAGGGAGCAACCGAGCCATGCGTATCCTGATCCTCTCCGCCGCCCTCGCCCTGCCGCTGCTGGCGGGCTGCGGCACGACCGGCGGGACCAACACCTATCAGCAGGAGCTGGATACGCTGGAGGCGGCCTGCACCCGCGACCAGGGCATACTGACGCCCACCGGCCTTCAGACGGGTCGGCCGCAGACAGAATACGCCTGCAAGATCACCGGCGGCGCGACCCGGATTCCCCGCGCCAACTGAATCTCTGAGGCCGAAGCGGCGTCTTCGGCCCGACATCCTGTCACGACGACGTTGGACAGGCCCAGCCCTGGCGCGCCTTCACGCGGCTTGTTACTTGACGTTGACGTAAACGTAGGGTTCTTGGCGTCCGAGCTTAGACCCGTCCTTTATCGGAGACGTATCCTCATGGCTGACGCCTATATCTATGACGCCGTCCGCACCCCGCGCGGCAAGGGCAAGAAGGACGGCTCGCTGCACGAGATCACCGGCCTGTCGCTGGCCTCCCAGGTTCTGGAAGCGCTGCGCGACCGCAACGATCTGGACACCTCCAAGGTGGACGACGTGATCCTGGGCTGCGTGACCCCGGTGGGCGAACTGGGCGCCGATGTCGCCCGCACCGCCGTCCTGACCGCGGGCTGGGCCCAGACCACCGCCGGCGTCCAGATCAACCGCTTCTGCGCCTCGGGCCTGGAAGCCGTGAACATGGCCACCGCCAAGGTGAAGTCCGGCGAGGCCGATTTCGCCGTCGGCGGCGGGGTCGAGGTCATGAGCCGCGTGCCGATGGGGTCGGACATGGGGGCCTGGCCGACGGATCCGTCCTCGGCCTTCCCCAGCTATTTCGTGCCGCAGGGCGTGTCGGCGGACATGATCGCCACGAAATACGGCTTCAGCCGCGACGACGTGGACGCCTATTCGGTCGAGAGCCACAAGCGCGCCGCCAAGGCCTGGGCCGAGGGCCGGTTCAAGAACTCGGTCATTCCGGTCAAGGACCAGCTGGGCCTGACCATCCTGGATCACGACGAGACCGTGCGTCCGAACTCGGACATGCAGACCCTGGGCGCACTGAACCCCTCCTTCGCCATGATGGGCGAAATGGCCTTCGACGGGGTGATTAACCAGCGCTATCCCGAGGTCGAGCGTGTCAACCACGTCCACACGCCAGGCAACTCGTCCGGCATCGTCGATGGTTCGGCCGGCGTGCTGATCGGTTCGCTGGAAGCCGGCCAAGCCCTGGGCCTGAAGCCGCGCGCCAAGATCCTGGGCGGCGCCTCCATCGGCTCGGAGCCGTCGATCATGCTGACCGGCCCTGAGTATGTGACCCGCAAATTGCTGGGCAAGCTGGGCATGACGCCCGACGACATCGACCTGTGGGAGCTGAACGAGGCCTTCGCCGCCGTCGTCCTGCGCTATATGCAGGCCCTGAATATCGACCACGCCAAGATGAACGTGAACGGCGGCGGCATCTCGATGGGTCACCCGCTGGGCGCCACCGGCGCCATGATCACCGGCATCGCGCTTGACGAGCTGGAACGCTCCAACAAGTCGACCGCCCTGATCACCCTCTGCATCGGCGGCGGCATGGGCACCGCCACCGTCATCGAACGCGTCTGATCCGGGAGCGAATGAATATGGAAAACTTCAAGATCGACGTCGACGCCGACGGCATCGCCCTGGTCACCTTCGACGTGCCGGGCCGTTCGATGAACACCCTGACCGGCAAGGTGATCGCTGAGGTCCCGCAACTGGTCGAACGCATCAAGACCGATGACGCCATCAAGGGCGCGGTCATCACCTCGGGCAAGGCGTCGGGCTTCTGCGCCGGCGCGGACCTGGGCGACATGGCGTCCGGCATGCTGGCGGGCGGCGGCGACCTGCAAAAGGCGTTCGACGCCGGCTGGATGCTGAACGGCGCCTTCCGCGCGCTGGAAACCTCGGGCAAGCCGATTGCGGCGGCCATCAATGGCCTGGCGCTGGGCGGCGGGGTGGAGTTCACCCTGGCCTGCCACTATCGCGTGGTCGAGAACGACAACAAGATTCAGCTGGGCCTGCCCGAGATCAAGGTCGGCCTGTTCCCCGGCGGCGGCGGCACCCAGCGCCTGACGCGCCTGGTCGGCGTCCAGAACGCCATGATGGCCATGAGCGAGGGCAAGTCCTTCCGCCCCAACGACGCCAAGGGCGCCGGCATCGTCCATGAGGTGGTCGAGAAGGGGCAAGGCGTCGAGGCCGCCAAGGCCTGGATCAAGAACAGCGGCAAGGCCGTGCAGCCGTGGGACGAGAAGTCCTTCAAACTGCCCGGCGGCGGCCCCTTCCATCCGGCAGGCATCCAGAACTTCATGGTCGGCAACGCCATGCTGCGCAAACAATCCTACGGCAATTATCCGGCCGTGGTGAACCTGATGAAGGCCGTGTTCGAAGGAACCCAGGTGCCGATGGACGCGGCCCTGCGCATCGAGACCCGCTACTTCATCAAGACCCTGATGACGCCGCAGGCCCAGGCCATGATCCGCTCGCTGTTCCTGTCCAAGCAGGAGCTGGACAAGGGCGCCGTGCGCCCGGCGGGCGTTCCCAAGTCCGATCCCAAGAAGGTCACGGTCATCGGCGCCGGCATGATGGGCGCGGGCATCGCCTATGTGCAGGCGATGGCCGGTATCGAGACCATCCTGATCGACCAGACCCAGGAGGCCGCCGACAAGGGCAAGGCCCATGTCGAGGAACTGCTGAAGAAGCGTCTGTCGCGCGGTCAGCTGACGCAGGAGAAATACGACGCCCTGCTCGGCTCCGTCACCGCGACCACCGACTACGATCTGATCAAGGGGTCGGACCTGGTCGTCGAGGCCGTGTTCGAGAACCGCGAGATCAAGGCCGATGTGACCAAGCGCGCCGAGTCGCAACTGGCCGAGGGCGCCGTGTTCGGCTCCAACACCTCGACCCTGCCGATCACTGGTCTGGCCGAGGCCTCGGTGCGGCCTGCGGACTTCATCGGCATCCACTTCTTCTCGCCGGTCGACAAGATGATGCTGGTCGAGATCATCCTGGGCGAAAAGACGGGTCAGGCCGCCATCGCCAAGGCCCTGGACTATGTGCTGAAGATCAAGAAGACGCCGATCGTCGTGAACGACAGCCGCGGCTTCTACACCTCGCGCTGCTTCTCCACCTTCCTGATGGAGGGGATGGCGATGCTGGAGGAGGGTTACGGCCCGGCCCTGATCGACAATGTCGGCCGCATGACCGGCATGCCGCGCGGCCCGCTGGAGATGCACGACGACGTCGCCCTGGACCTGTCCTACAAGATCGCCAAACAGACGGCGCTGGACCTGGGCGACAAATATGTCCCGTCGGAAGGCGCCGACATCGTCGCCAAGATGGTCGAGGGCGGACGTTTCGGCCGCAAGAACGGCAAGGGCTTCTACGACTATGACAGCAAGCCCAAGACGCTGTGGAAGGGTCTGTCCGAACTGGCGCCCGTCACCAAGGGCATCGACCAGCCGGAAGAGCCGACCGCCTTCGCCCAGATCGACGAGCTGAAGACGCGCCTGCTGTATCGCCAGGCCGTCGAAGTGGCCCGCTGCTGGGAAGAGGGCGTCATCGACGACCCGCGCGAAGCCGACCTGGGCGCCATCCTGGGCTGGGGCTTTGCGCCCTGGACCGGCGGCCCGATCAGCTTCATCGACGGCATCGGCCTGGCCAAGTTCGTCGAGACGGCGGACCGTCTTGCGGCGTCGTACGGCGACCGTTTCAAGGTCCCGCAGCTGCTGCGCGACATGGCCGCCAAGAACGAGACCTTCTACGGCAAGTTCGCCCCGGAGAAGGCCGCCGCCTGATCGGCCGCGGACAGCGTTGACCTAAGGAACGGGCGGCCTTCGGGTCGCCCGTTCTCGTTTCAGCGCCACCTCTTCCGCTCATCCCGGCGAAAGCCGGGACCCAGTTCTGTCGCTCAGCAGTGCGTTGGATCGATTGCGCGGGCCAATGCACAAGCCGGATATCCCAAAGCACTGGGTCCCGGCTTTCGCCGGGATGAGCGGATAGGTTGAACAATCGAACTCAAGTCCCACGAACCCTGCTAATCCAAAAAAGAAAAAGACCCGCTCGACGCGAGGTCGAGCGGGTCGCTCCGCCGCCCTTCGCGGGGTCGGTGGCGGGTCGCTAGGGGCGACGGAGTAGCGGTGAAAAGACCGGGCCGCAGCCGAAGCGAACGCTCGAAGTCCGCCTGGCCGCCGCCGGCCCTTGCCTGGCGTCAGCCTTCCAGATCCTGGCCTTCGTCCGGCTCGGGGGCGCCCAGCATGTCGTCGGCGATCTTGTTGGTGGACTGGCGCACGGCCTTTTCGATGGAGGCGGCGATGTCGGGGTTCTGTTTCAGGAACTCGCGCACATTCTCGCGGCCCTGGCCGATCCGGGTGGAGTCATAGCTGAACCAGCTGCCCGACTTCTCGATCACCCCGGCCTTGACGCCCAAGTCGATGACCTCGCCCAGTTTGGAGATGCCCTCGCCATACATGATGTCGAAGATGACCTCGCGGAACGGCGGGGCGACCTTGTTCTTGACCACCTTGACCCGGGTGGTGTTGCCGACCACCTCGTCGCGGTTCTTGATCGCACCGGTGCGGCGGATGTCCAGACGCACCGAGGCGTAGAACTTCAGCGCATTGCCGCCCGTCGTCGTCTCGGGGCTGCCGTACATGACGCCGATCTTGTGACGGATCTGGTTGATGAACAGGACGATGCACTTGGACTTGGAGATGGAGGCCGTCAGCTTGCGAAGCGCCTGGCTCATCAGGCGCGCCTGCAGGCCCGGCAGGCTGTCGCCCATCTCGCCCTCGATCTCGGCGCGCGGGGTCAGGGCGGCGACGGAGTCCACGACCACGATGTCCACAGCCCCCGAACGGACCAGGGTGTCCACGATCTCCAGCGCCTGTTCGCCGGCGTCCGGCTGAGACACCAGAAGATCGTCCAGGTTCACGCCCAGCTTCTGGGCATAGACAGGGTCCAGCGCGTGTTCGGCGTCGACGAAGGCGGCGACCCCGCCTTTTTTCTGCACCTCGGCGACCGTGTGCAGGGCCAGGGTGGTCTTGCCCGACGATTCGGGGCCGAACACCTCGATCACCCGCCCGACCGGCAGGCCGCCGATGCCCAGCGCCATGTCCAGGCCCAGCGAGCCGGTCGAGACGCTCTCGATCTCGTTCACCTGCCCGGCCTTGCCGAGTTTCATCACCGAGCCCTTGCCGAAGGCGCGATCGATCTGCGCGATCGCCGCCTCCAGGGCGCGCTGCTTGTCGCCGTCGTCCTTGCCCACCAATTTCAATGCCGCCTGCGAAGCCATTGCCTTCGTCTCCCTTGCCATGATTCCCGTCATTAAGCTTGGGAGAGACCCGCCTGGACCCGCCCCCGTTTCGTGAGGGGGACTATGTGCATGGTTTGTTCTTGTTCACAAGATGTTCTCTCGATCAAAACGAGAACATCAAACGAGTCACGACCGTTTCTGACGCATTCGGCCTAGGTGATCATTCGCGCGCCCAGCCCTGCGACCATTCCCGCCAAGACCAAGACGGCTGCAATCAGGCTCAGTTTCCGCGCTCCATCGTCTGCGCCCGGCGACAGCGGTCGGGCCAGAAGCACGATCAACAGCGCGATCACGCCCAGCACGCCTGGAAGGTCCATGCCGACCCCCAAAAACACGCCGTGCGCCTGAACCAGCAGCCATCCGCCGACCACGGCCGTCGCCAACGCCGCCGGCACCAGGGCGGTCCAGGTCGTCAGGCGCGTGGAGATCAGGGCGGTGGCCGCAGCCGTCATGGCGGCGATCAGGGCGGGCCAGATCAGCAGAAAGGCCGCCTCGGGCGCCACGGCCTGGACGGCGACGCCCAGAACCAGCACAAGCCCGATCAGTCCCAGCCACCCGCCCCAAGGCGTCTCCTTCGCCGCGCGCGGCCACAGGCTGAGGCCGATGGCGACGGCCGCCGCGACCAGCACGACCGGATCGACCCCCGCCAGGGCGGTCGTCAACGCCGCCGC
>NZ_DALZQC010000096.1:0-12042 GCF_032017145.1 Brevundimonas sp. | reverse complement strand
CGCCAGCGCCGACGCGGCCGGCGCGACGAAGGCGGCGACCAGGGCCGCCAGGGTCCGAGCGGCAAGAACCTTCATCGCGCCGACCCTTCCTCAGAACGTCTTGGAGACGTTGACATACCAGTAGCGGCCCCACGGGCTGTGAACCGTGCCGCGATAGCCGTTGTCGGCGGATACTGTTGAAAAAGTCCGCGACCCTGCTGTGATCGACCTTCTGGGCTCGATGTGGTGCCGCCGCGAGAATCTAACCGATTGATTTTGTTAAAGCCGAATTTCGTGAACGGCACGCAGTTTGCGCCGTTTCAGCGGTCTCCCGACTTTTTCAACAGTATCGGCCAGCGGCGGACCTTCGTTGGTCAGGTCGCGCGCGCCCAGACGGACACGCATCTCATCGGGGAAGGCGTAGTCGATATAGCCGTTGATCGTCTGACGGCCATCGACCTCCCACGGCGAGCCGGAGCGTCCCAGCAGGCTGGCCTGTTCAAACCCGCTGACATACTGACTGGATGCGCCCGCACGCCACGGGCCCTTGCGCCAGGTCAGGCTGGCGTTGACCCGCCATTCCGGCCGCCCGTTCTGACCGATCAGCTGGCTGGGGTCCGGCAGGGTCGTACCGGCGTTGATCGTGCCGGCGCCGCGCGCGGCGAACAGTTCGTTGACGATATCGCCGGGGTCGCGCGTGAATTTCTCCAGCTTGGAGGCGTTCACATTGACGATGAAGGTGCCATAGCGGGTGCGGCGCAGCGACCAGTTCATCGCCAGGTCCAGACCGCTGACCGTTTGCGGCTGCAGGTTTATGAAACGGTCGTTGATCGAGACCACATCGCCTGCGGGCGCCAGGCCCGTGCCATCGAACAGCTGGATATCCTCCAGCGACGGCGCACGGCGGTTCACCAGAGGATTGGTCTGGCCCTGCACACGGTACAGATAGTCCAGCGCGACGGCTGTCTGGGCGCCCAGCAGGCCGACGATCTTCTCCTGCTCGATCCGCCAGCGGTCGATGGTGAAGGTGAACTCGCCGAAGCGGCGCGGGATGAAGTGCGGCTGAAGCACGAGGCCGTAGGAGGAGTTGGTGCTCTCTTCCGGCTCCAGATCCGGGTTGCCGGCGACCAGAAGCGAAACGCTGGACAACGGCCGCGAACAATCCGCGAAGTTGTTGATGCGCCCAGCGCGCAGGTCGGCTTCGCAGCGCACATAGTCCACGCCGCTGGCCAGACGGCCGTACTCGGTGGCGTTGGTTTGTTCCAGGTTCGGCGCGCGGAAGCCCTGCGAATAGGACCCACGCACACGTACGCCATCGACCACATCCCAGGCGGCGGCGATCTTGGGTTTGGCGACCGAACCGAAGTCCGAATAGTGTTCATAGCGACCGGCCAGTTGCAGATCGACGCGCTGGACCAGCGGGATATTCATCTCGGGCGAAATGACCGGGACCGCGAACTCGATATAGGTCGAGAAGACGTTGCGGCTGCCCTTGGTGTCCGGGTTGGGACTGACGGCCGAGACGTTGGATGCGTTCTTCTCGCCCGTCACCATGTCGGTGAAGGTGTAGGTTCCGTCCAGGTTCGCGTCGCGGTCGTCGCTCTGGGTCTCTCGCCGCGCTTCAAGCCCGAAGGCCATGCCCACCTGCCCGGCGGGCAGGTTGAACAGATCGCCGCGCGACAGCTTGAAATCGGCCAGGCTCAGGGTCGTCTTGGACACGCGGCGCATGTCAAAGACGATGGCGTCGATCGCCGCCTGGGAGCTGGGCGAGCAATCGCCATAGCTGGTGGTGGTCACGCAGCCGCCGCCGAACGGGTTGTAGGCGTCCGGCGTGGACAGGGCCAACTGCTTCTGCAGCGCCGTCATATTGATGTTGGGCGAACTGTCGGTCGCCTTGGCTTCCGAATACAGCAGCGCCGTCTCCCAGTCGAAGCCGCGCCACTCGCCGCGCAGGCCGCCCAGCAGGCGCGCCTGATAGTTGTCGACCTTGACGATCTGGAAGCCCGTATCGACGAAACGATAATTGGTCATCAGGACAGGCAGGCCGCCCGTCGGCACGCCCGTCAGGCCGGGCAGACGATTGGGGTTCAGCGCACCATCCGCAAAGCGCACAGGACCGAACGGGTTGTAGTAGTTGCTGGCCGGAATCCAGATCTGGTTCAGGTTGACCACCGGCGGCTGCACCGCGCGGCTGTTGGCGCTGTAGTAGCCGATCTCGCCAAAGGCTTCGACGTCCGGCGTGATGTCGTAACGCCCCGTCAGGAAGACATTCATCCGTTCGACGGACGGCCGCACCGTTGTGCCGACGCGGGTGTCGTAGCGCATGTCGCGGTTGGTGGTGTTGAACGCATGGTTGCCGCTGGCGATGCAGATGTCGTTGCCGACATTGACGCCGCAGCCGAAACTGGTCGGCTGATAGCGGAAGGCGCCCTGCGCGTTTGTCACCGCCACACCGTTCGAACGGATCACGGCGCGCGCCCCAACCGACAGACGCGCCCACGGCGTGTTCGAGGACCGACCATCCAGCGTCTGCACGCCCGCGAAATCAGGATAGCCGGCGAACAGGTCGCGAATGTCGTCAGAGCGTGTGAAGTCCTGATCCGACGCCCACAGCGCCGAGCGCGAGGCGTAGTTGGCGAAGATCGACAGGTTGCCGCGATCGAAATTCCTGCCCGCGAACAGGTTGGTTTCGAAGTCGCGCATCTGCGTGCCCTCGGCGCCGCCGTAGCGGGCGCTGATGGACAGGCCGTCGATGTTGTCGCGCAGCACGGTGTTGACCACGCCCGCCACGGCGTCCGCGCCATAGATGGCGGCGGCGCCGTCCAGCAGGACCTCCAGACGCTCCAGACCCGCAACCGGGATGGCGTTGGAGTTGTAGCTGAGGACCGGCACCGTGCCGGTGTCGGACGTGCCCTGGCTGGTCGGGTGCTGCACCACGCGGCGGCCGTTCAGCAGGACCAGGGTGTTGCCCACGCCCAGCGAGCGCAGATTGACCGAGTTCACGTCGCCACGGGCCGAATTGGAGGTCTGGGCGCCGCTGGAGCTGTCGAACTGAACATCGCCCATCTGCGGAATGGTGCGCAGCAGTTCGTCGCCTGTCGAGGCGCCGGTGGCCTCGATCTGCTCGCGATCCGCGACCACCACCGGCAGGGCCGCCGTGGTGCGGGCGCCGCGGATATTGGTGCCCACGACGACGATGTCATCGACCTGAGCAGGCGCTTCGGCGGCGACCGGTTCGGCCTGAGCCCAGGCGCCGCCAGCGGCCATCAGCGTCACAGCCGAAGCCGTGGTCGCCAGCAGGGCAAATTTCGAGTGTCTGGTCATTCCTGTTTCCTCCTCCTGGGCCGTCGTTGATCGACGGTCCCGTCTCCTGTTGGTTGTCGTCCTCGCGCCATTAGTCCTTGGCGAGGACCAGATCGTCTCCCGGCCCGGCCGCCGGATCGGGTCCGACGGCGATGGGTTGGGGTTGTCCATTCAGCGCCGCGGCCAGCGCGTCGCGATCCAGCGCCTTCTCCCAGCGCGCCACCACGATGGTCGCCACAGCGTTGCCGATGAAGTTGGTCAGGGCCCGGCACTCGCTCATGAAGCGGTCGATGCCCAGGATCAGCGCCATGCCGGCGACCGGCACGTCCGGCACGACCGAAAGGGTCGCCGCCAGGGTGATGAAGCCGGCGCCTGTGATGCCCGCCGCGCCCTTCGAGCTGAGCATGGCGACCAGCAGAAGCGTGATCTGCTGCCAGATCGTCAGGTCGATGTTCAGCGCCTGGGCGATGAACAGGGCCGCCATCGTCATATAGATGTTGGTGCCGTCCAGGTTGAACGAATAGCCGGTGGGGACCACCAGGCCGACGACAGACTTGGCGGCGCCCGCGCGCTCCATCTTCGAGATCAGGCTGGGCAGGGCGGCCTCGGAGCTGGAGGTGCCCAGCACCAGCAGCAGCTCTTCCTTCAGATACCGGATCAGCTTCAGGATCGAGAAGCCGTTGGCGATACCCACCAGCCCCAGCACGCCGACGACGAAGATGATGGCCGTGACGTAGAAGGTCACGATCAGCGCCGCCAGATTGGCGATGGAGGCGATGCCATAGGCGCCGATGGTGAAGGCGAAGGCGCCGAACGCCCCGATGGGCGCCGCCTTCATGACGATGGCCACCAGTTTGAACACCGCCACGCTCAGCGTATCGAACAGGTCGAGCACCGGCTGGGCACGCTCTCCGATCAGCGCCAGGGAGATGCCGAACAGGATGGAGACGAACAGCACCTGCAGGATGTTGCCGGTCGAAAAGGCGCTGACCAGGGTGTCGGGAATGACGCCCATCAGGAAGCCGACGATGGTGCTATCATGGGCGGCGGCGGCATACTGTTCGACCGCGCCCGCGTTCAGGGTCGCCGGATCGATGTTCAGCCCGTGGCCGGGACGCACGATATTGGCGATGATCAGTCCCACGATCAGGGCCAGGGTCGAAAAGACCAGGAAATAGGCGAAGGCCTTGGCCGCCACCCGCCCGACGCTGCCCAGGTCGCGCATCCCGGCGATGCCGGTCACGATGGTCAGGAAGATCACCGGGGCGATGACCATCTTCACCAGCTTGATGAAGCCTTCGCCCAGAGGCTTCAGCCTCTCGCCGAACTCGGGCCAGAAGTGGCCGATCAGCGCACCCAGCGCGATGGCGATCAGCACCTGGAAATACAGATGCCGATAGAACGGCCGGCGCACGACCGGCGCGGTCTCTGACGGAACTGGGATCACGAGTGGCTCCTGATATGCGGCGGGGCCGCAGTCTCCTCGATGGGCGCGATCTTCGCCGCGCTCCGGTCCACCAGACCATTCCCCATGCCGCCATCGATGCAAAGCCGCCCGGTCGCGAGGGACCATCCTGTTGTTTTTAATAATCTAAAATCGGCGGCCCTCAATAATCTGATCGGGCCTAGTGCGATATTTCGCGCGGGCGACTAGTATTGGAGTGCGATTTTCCGCACAGTCTCAGACATGACGTCGTCATCCCATCCTGGTTCGGAATCGCCTAACCGCCCCAGAAAGTCTCTTTGGCTGGCGCTCGTCGCGTGGCTCGCCGCCGCCGTTCTCGCGGCGTTTGCGACGGGCGAGGTGGCGCGTCGCGACGCCGAGGCGGAGTTGGCGCGTCAGGCCCAGTCGGCGGCGGCCCTTCATGCCGCCGTGCTGCGCAGCGAACTGGAGAAGCACCGCTCGCTGCCCCTGGCCCTGTCCGGCGATCCCGACATCGCGAGCCTGCTGAGATCGCGCGCGAACGCCGCCGATCCGGTCAATGCGAAGCTGGAGGGTCTGGCGCGTCAGACCCGCGCGGCGGCGATCTATGTCATCGACGCGGGCGGTCGCACACGCGCGGCCAGCAACTGGCGCCTGCCGACCAGTTTCGTCGGGGCCGACTACGGCTTCCGGCCCTATTTCATCAATGCGATGAGGAGCGGCCAGGCCGAATTCTTCGCCCTGGGCACGGTGTCCGGCCGGCCCGGCCTGTATCTGGCGCGGCGCGTGGGCGCCGCCGATGGCCGGCCGCTGGGCGTCGTTGTTGTGAAGGTGGAGTTCGACGCGCTGGAGGCCGAATGGCGTGCGTCGGGCGAACCGGCCTATGTCGTCGATCCAGCCGGCGTCGTCCTGATCACCAGCGTCCCGGACTGGCGGTTCAGAACGCTCGACCCTCTGGATGAGACGCGCCGTCGCCTGACCCTGACCGGCCAGACGCTTCGCGCCGAGGCGCTGCGTCCCCTGCCCTTCGATACGCCGCCGGACGACCAGCCGCGTCTGATGCGGACAGCGCCCATCGGCGGAGAGCAGCGCTGGATGCACGCGGCCGTGGGGACCGACACGCCGGGCTGGACCCTGCACCTGTTGTCGCCCAGTCGCGGCGCGGTCGAGGCCGCCGTAGCCAGCGCCCGCGCTCTGGCGGCCCTGGTCGTAACCCTGCTGGCGGGGCTGATCGCGTTCCTGCTGCGCCGACGTCACCAGGCCCTGGCCCGCGCCCGCGCCGAGGAGGACGCCCGGCACGAGTTGGAGCGGCGCATCGACGAACGCACCCGCGAACTCAGTGACGCGAACGTCGCCCTCAGCGGCCAGATCGAAGAACGTCGGCGCGCCGAGGCGGCCCGCGAACTGCTGCGCGACGAACTGGTGCAGGCCAGCAAACTGGCCGCCCTGGGCCAGATCGTGGCCAGCGTGGCCCATGAGATCAATCAACCTGTCGCCGCCATCCAGACCCAGGCCGAAACCGCCGCCGTACTGCTGGATCGCCAGGACGCCGCGACGGCGCGCACCGCCCTGTCGCGCATCGGCGACCTGACCCAACGGATCGGCTCGATCACCGAGAACCTTCGCACCTTCTCGCGCAAGACCGACCCCAAGATCGGCGTGGTGCGGTTGGAGGACGCCATCCACGGCGCCCTGTTGCTGACGCGCGGCCGTCTGGACGAGGGCGGCGTCATTCTGGTTCGCGAAGGCGACGCCGACGTGGCCGTGCGCGCCGACCGCTTCCGCCTGGAGCAGGTCATCGTCAATCTGGTCAAGAACGCCGCCGAGGCGCTAGAGGGGCGGCCCGGCGCCCGTTTGACGCTGCGGGTGGAGCGTTCGGCGGATCGCGTTCGCCTGATCGTGGCCGACAACGGGCCGGGCGTGCCCGCCGAGGTTCGCGCCCAGTTGTTCACCCCCTTCGTCACCACCCGCGCCAACGGCCTGGGTCTGGGTCTGGTCATCTGCCGCGATCTGGTCGCCGGGTTCGGCGGCGAACTGGATCTGGCCGACACCGGCGAAGGCGCCGCCTTCGTCGCCACCCTGAGGATCGCCTGATGCAATTCGCCCGCCTGACCGCCGTCGCCCTGATCGAGGACGACGCCGATTTCCGCCAGGCCCTGGTCGAGCGGCTGACGCTGGAAGGTCTGGACGTCCATGCCTTCGCCGGCGCCGAGGCGGCGTTGAAGGCCGTCGATGCGGACTTTCCGGGCGTGGTCGTCACCGACCTGCGGATGCCCGGCCTGGACGGGCGTCAGGTTCTGGATCGGCTTCAAGCGCTGGACGCGGCCCTGCCGGTCATCATGATCACGGGCCATGGCGACGTCGCCGATGCGGTCGCGGCCATGCAGGCCGGCGCCTACGACTTCGTGGCCAAGCCCTTCCCGTTCGAACGGCTGCAGGACAGCCTGAACCGGGCGCTGGAGAAGCGCGGTTTGGTGCTGGAGAACCGCCGCCTCCTGGCCATGGCCTCCGACAGCGGTCAGGAGTTGCCGCTGGCCGGGGCCTCGCGCGCCATCACAGCCCTTCGCGCCACCATCGCCCAGATCGCCGACGCCCGCATGGACGTGCTGATCGAAGGCGAAACCGGCACGGGCAAGGAGGCGGTCGCCCGCGCCCTGCACAACGGCGGCCGGCGTCGGCTGGCGCCCTTCGTCGCCGTCAACTGCGGCGCCTTGCCCGACGGCCTGATCGAAAGCGAGCTGTTCGGCCATGAGCTGGGCGCCTTCGCCGGCGCCCTGCGTCGCCGTGTCGGCCATGTGGAACGCGCCCACAACGGCTCGCTGTTTCTGGACGAGGTCGAGAGCATGCCGCTGGCCGTCCAGGTCAAGATGTTGCGCGTGCTGGAGGAGCGCGAGGTCCATCCTATCGGCGCCAACGAGCCGCGCGCCCTGGATCTGCGCGTGCTGGCCTCGTCAAAGATCGACCTGGAGGCCGCCGCGCGCGCCGGGACCTTCCGCGAAGACCTCTATTACCGGCTGAACGTGGTGCGACTGCGCGTGCCGCCGCTGCGCGAACGGCGCGAGGATATTCCCCTGCTGTTCGCCCACTTCCTGCGCCGCGCCGCCGACCGTCATGGGATCGAGCCGCCCGCCGTCTCGGACAGCGTGCGTCGTCGTCTGGTCGAGGCCGACTGGCCCGGCAACATCCGCGAACTGGCCCATTTCGCCGAGCGGGTCGCCCTGTCGCTGGACGACGTCGCGCGCCCGGTCGACGACGGCCTCAGCCTGCCCGACCGCCTGAATCGGTTCGAGGCGGAACTGCTGCGCGACGCCCTTCAGGCCCACCAAGGCGACATCGCCGCCGTCCTGGCCGAGATGCGCGTTCCGCGAAAGACGCTTTACGACAAACTGGCCCGTCACGGCCTGAAGCCCGCCGCCTTCCGCTAGCCGCCTCAGCCGGCCGGCGCCTGGACGTCCCCGGTACGCTTCAGCTTGCCCCAGGTCTGGCCCAAGCCCGACAGGGCCCGCTCCAGCGCCCGCCAGACGACCACATACATGATCTGGCGATAGACGAACCGCTGGGTGGGCAGCAGCCACAGGTCGCCGCGCTTTTCCCGGTCGAAGCCGAAGGCGACCCAGCCCGCCGCCAGCTCCAGCAGGGTGAAGGCGACATAGACCCCCAGGGTGAACCACAGGGTCGGATTGGGCGCCGCGTCCACATCGGCGTGCTGCGCCGCCGCCAGCCAGGCCAGGCCCTGCATCAGGATCGCCGCCGCCAGTTGCAGGTCGATCAGCGGCGCCAGCACCTGGCCCACGATCTGGAACAGCCACAGGCTGGGCAGGGCCAGCCCGCCGAACCAGCCGTGCCGGAACGTCGAGCGCCGGTGTTTCCACAGGCATTGCAACGTGCCGAAGCTCCAGCGGAATCGCTGTTTCAGCAGGCCGCCCAGCGACGACGGCGCCTCGGTGAAGGCCAGCGCTGTCGGCTCGTTGGCGATGACCCAGCCCGCCTCGCGCACCCGCCACGTCAGATCCATGTCCTCGGCCAGGGTGTCGGAGCGATAGCCGCCCAGCGTCCGCAACGCCTCGGTGCGCCAGGCCCCGATGGCGCCCGGCACCACTGTCACGGCATTCAGCAGGGCCAGCGCCCGGCGGTCGATGTTCTGGCTGGTGATGTATTCGATGGACTGCCAGCGCGTGACCAGGTTGCTGCGGTTGCCGACCTTCACATTGCCCGCAACGGCCCCGACCTTGGGATCGGCGAACCAGGCGGCCAGCTTGGCCAAGGCGTCGCCGGACAGCTGGGTGTCGGCGTCCACGCCCACCACCACCGGGGCCGTCGCCTCAGTCAGCGCCAGGTTCAGGGCCGACGCCTTGCCGCCGTTCGCCTTGCGCCTCAGCCGCACGCGCGGATCGTCGCCGAAGGCCGCCTGCACCACCTCATAGGTGCCGTCGCTGGACCCGTCGTCGACCACGATGACCGACACATCGACGTCTCGGCTTGCCAACAGGCTGTCCAGGGTCCGATGGATCACCGGCGCCTCGTTATAGGCGGCGACCAGCACGTCCACGCGCGGTTTGGGCGCCGCTGGATCCAACGCCTCGGCCCGGCGCCTGCGCCGCGACGCCAGCGCCAGCATCAGCACGATCCGGGCCAGGCCCAGGCCGATGGCCAGGTTGAAGCCGACGAACAGCACAACCCCGACCGCGTGCGAGAAGCCGAACGCCGCCGAATCCGCCGCGATCAGCGACCGCTCGCCCTTCGGCAGGGCCGGCATGGTCTGATCCGGCGTGCGCCCGACCAGGCCGCCGATGGTCGTCAGGCGATACCCGCGCGCCCGCAAGGCGTCGATCAGAACCGGCAGGGCCTTGACCGTGGCGGATCGGTCGCCCCCGGCGTCGTGCAGCAGGATGGCGTGACCTGCATCGGCCTGGGCCAGCACGTCCGCCACGATCTCGTCGGGGCGCAGGAGGTGGGTTCCGCCGTCCGGGTTGGGGCGGCTCAGGTTCCAGTCGTTCGGGTCGATGGATTCCCCGGCCGTCGTGTAGCCCAGCTTGGACGCCACCGCGATCGGCAGTATCTCACCATAGGACTCCGGCTCTGAATCGGCGTTGTAGGGCGGTCGGAACAGGGTCACCTGACGCCCCAGAATGCTTTCCAGCGCCCGGTCCGTCGCCGTCAACTCCAGTCGCACCCGCTCCTCGTCCACATGGGCCATGTTGGGGTGGGTGAAGGAGTGGTTGCCGATCTCATGGCCCTCGTCGCGCACGCGCCGAACCAGGTCGGGGTTGGCCGCCGCATTGCCGCCGATCATGAAGAAGGTCGCCTTCACGCCCTTGGCCTTCAGCACGTCCAGGATCTCGGGCGTCCATTCGGGATCGGGGCCGTCGTCGAACGTCAGGGCCAGGGTGCGGTCCGGCGCCCCGGTGCGCCGCACGGTCCAGGCCGAGGGCCAGCGGGTCCAGACCTCATCGCTGATCAGGCCGCTGACCGGATCGACCGCGATGCGCCGTTCGCCCGCATGGGGGGTGTCGATCACGTTCAGCAGTTCGCCCTGGCCGGTGAAGGCGATCTGCTGGGTCAGGGCCACATGCTCCAGCGCCGGGATCACGGTGATCGCCGGCGCGGCGTGACGTCCGAACACCTTCCAGCTGGCGGGATCTTCCTCGCCCAGCGCCCACAGGGCCGCGCCGCGCAGCCCCCTGCCCCGCCCCATCGTCATGGCGTTCGCGACCGATGCGGCGTCCTGCATCCAGACTTCGTGGGCGCGGCCCTGATCGTCGGTGTAGCGGAAGGTGGGCTGCAGCGCCTGGGGGTCGAAATCGACCACATCGGCCGGATTGTCCTCGGGCCGATAGCCGCGCGCCGTCGCCAGCGCCGCCGTCGTGGTCAGGGATTCGGCCGAACGGTCACCATCGCGCCAGTCGTAGGAATAGGCCCCGATCCCCAGGATCAGCTTGTCCGCCGGCACCAGTTGCGTGAACCGCGTCAAGGCCTTGTCCACGAACAGGGCCGAAGAGATCGGCCCCGGCAGACTGTCTTCGCCGTGTTCGTCATAGGCCATGATGGCGGCGTAATCGACGACGCCGGACAGGGCGCGGATGTCGTGGTCGCTCAAGCCCACTTCCAGCGCGATGGACAGCTCGCCCCCCTGGGCGTGCAGCCGCTGGCGCAACTGCGCCAGCCACGGCGTCAGGCGTTCGATCTGCTGCGGCGTCACCTGTTCGAAGTCGATCTGCAGACCGGCGAACCCGTTCGCCTGAACGAAGCCGACCAGCTGATCCATGACGTGTTGGGCGTTGGCCGGCGACAGCATGCGGTCGATACGGCCGGCGTCGAAACGCCCTTCGGTGGCGTTGCCGACCACCGGCACGATCTTGACCCCATGCGCGCGAGCCGCCGCGATCAGGGGCTTGGTGGTGGGGTTGCGCGTCGGATCCCAGTCCTTGGTCAGGATATCGCCGCCGTCGTCACGCAGCTCGATCCAGGTCGGATAGACATGGGTCAGATCGCCCGCATGGCGCGTGAAGGAATCCAGCGCCCCGTCCTCCCACGGCGCGAACCAGGCGCCGGCGATGGGCGCCCCATTGGTCGAGGCCGCGCGGCTCGCCGGCCGCTGTCGGTGGGCGATGTAGTTCAACAGGGCGCGCTCGGCCCCACGGGTGCGATGGGCTGCCGCCGACGCAGCAGGCGACACGACCGACAGACCCGTCAGACTGGGCAGGATCATCAGGCTGGCTACGAATCCCGCCAACACGACCCCCGCGACGATCGCCGCCGCCATCGCGGCCATCCGCATCCGCCGCGCCCGACGCCCGGTGGCGTCCAGAAACACCGCCGGCCCGTCGCCCTGCGGTTTAGAAGCGTCCGACGTCATCTCAGCCCAACCCCGTCGCGGCCAATCCCGCGTCACTTCGCCGCATATCCATCAAGAACGGCGGGATATGGGCGAAGCTGCGCCGAGGGCGGGGCGTGCGGAATTCCACGTCGCAGCGCCCAGCCGCGTCGCGAATGCCGCGACTACGCAAGCGTCTTGCGCGGTGACGCGATCTGTCGATCTTTTGAAAGAGAGAGAAACTGGCGGAGACGGAGGGATTCGAACCCTCGGTACCGGTTACCCGGTACGACGATTTAGCAAACCGTTGCCTTCAGCCACTCGGCCACGTCTCCTGCGAGGGCGTCGATAGCGGAGGCTGATGCGTCGCGCAATCCGGTTCGCGCGAAAGGTTTCATGTTAACGCGACATAGAGGCCCAAGCCGCAGAATGGCGTTTCGTCAAACGCCCCCGGACCCCGATGCTCGACCGCCCCGACAGTCTCGCCGCCCGCGCGCCGGGCCAGGGCCGCGCCGTGCAGCAG
>NZ_DALZQC010000095.1:0-12324 GCF_032017145.1 Brevundimonas sp. | reverse complement strand
CCCTGGCCCGGCGTCTGAGCCGGAGTTTGGGCGGACCCTTGCGGGCGGGCCGGGGCCGTCTGGCCATGGGCCGAACCGGCGAGCAGGACCGCCGCGAGCGCAGCCCCCGTCGAATAACGCATCAAACCCATTGCTCGTCCTGATTCCTCACAGCGGTCCGCCAGCCAGACGGGCAGGCGGTCGCGCCCCGTAAAGCGTCATGCTCAACGCATGTCGCCCTGTCCATAACCTGAACCTCCGAAAGTGGCGAGGTTTAGGCGCACATAGATGCCTTCGGACGGTCCGCCGGGCCGGGCGCGGGTGTTGTCGCGGCGATAGCCCAGTTCGAACCGGAAGCAGTCGTCGTCGAACAGCATGCCGACTTCGGACCGGGTGATCTCGTTCTCGTCCAGGTCGGCGATGCCGGCGACGGTGAAACCCCAGTTGCGATAGAGGAACTGCTGGCCCGTCAGCTGAACGAACTCGTAGTTTCGGTTGAACGGACCATCGACGGGGTTGGACTGGTCCAGGATATAGCTGACGATGGCCTGGTTGCGCCGGCCCCAGCGACCATCCAGCGCGGCTTCGGCGCGCCGAACCTCGCCCGATCCGTCCACGGTGGCGTGGAACCAGCTGCGGATTCGATCCGACGGCGAGAAGTCGCCCTGAACCACCCAGTCCGAGGTTTCCGACGCCAGGCCGGTGGGATCGTAAAGGCGCGCAGGCGCGTCGGGGATGGAGGTCTTGAAGTCGTCCTGCTGCTGGAAGCGATAGCTGCGGCCGATGAACAGGCTGGCCTTGCGTCCTTCGGACCAGCGAATCGTGGCGCGCCCCCCTGCGGTCAGACGCGCGCCGCCTTCCAGCAGGTCGTAGCCGGAGAAGCGGTCCATGCGGAACAGCGAGGATTCGTCCAGTTCGAGAACCTGCGCGTCCTCGATGGGAATACGCGGGTCCAGATCGACCTTGTTGGACACCGAGAACTGGCCCACCGGCTCCAGGATGATGTCGGCGTCGCCGGCGCGCTTGATCAGCGGATAGGTCACATCCAGCCCGGCGCTGAGGCGAGAGCGGCTGATCGTGGCGTCGCTGTCGATCCCCATCATCGGCGGCAGGTCGGACATGGAATACAGATCGACGCGGGTGTCCACGAACGGCTCGACCCGCACCCCGACCGGAAGGATGACGGTGCGCCGCCATTCCAGCTGGCCGGTGACGCGGCGGCTGTCCACGCCAGTCAGGCCCTCCGTGACCGGCGGCACGATCTCGGGGTTCAGGATGGGCGCGCCGACGAAACGGTCGCGATACAGCGACACCGCCGAACCCTTCAGCCGCAGCCGGCCGCCCATGACCAGCTCGTGCGGCTCCCACCGGGCGTCGATCAGGGGCGCGACCAGGGACAGGGTGTGATCGTCCTCGAACACCTTGAAGCCGTTGGCGTCGCGGAAATCGGTGGCGGCGAAGGCGGGGTCGAGCCGCAGGCTCTGGATCGAGAAGGCGGCGACCGACACATAGGAACGGTCGGTCTGATGCTCGGCGTAGATCTGGCTGATCAGCCGGCGCCGATCCCCGTAGTAGAGACCGTTGTCCTGATAGGGCGAGCGGATGTCGTAGCGGTCGAACAGCGTCTTGTCCGAGGTCCGCTCGGCCGTGAAGCCGAAGCGCCAGGGCCCGTCGGGATCGAACTCGCCATGCGACAGCAGATAGCTGCGGTTCTCACGGTCGCCGAAGCGGGCGTTGCTCTCCAGCCGACCGTCGCCGTCGATGTCGAAGTCGCCGAAGTTGCGCTCATTGGTATAGCCGCCGCGCGCCACGATCATGCCGTCGGCGAACCGTCGCCGCCATTGCAGGTTCAGAAGCGGCGCGACCTTGGTGTTGATCTGCGGGCTGATCAGCCAGTCTTCGGACGGCGAGACGACGTGGAGGTAGGGAACCTCCACCGACACGCCCCGACCCTCGTCGAGGTTGACGATGGGCACCAGGACGCCGGACGCTCGCTCGACCGAGGGGTCGGGGTGGGCGAAGAAGGGCGTGTAGAAGACCGGCAAGGGGCCGATATAGAAGACGGCGTTCCGATACAGGATGGCGCGAAGCTGTTCGTCCTGAACCACGCGCTCGGCCTGGATCGAGATGGTAGGGCGGCGCGGCCCGTTCTCGTCGCAGATCGGGCAGGGGGTGAATCGGGCGTAGTTCAGCTCGTTGACGTTTTCGCTGCGGCGCACAGCCGTCGCGGCCATCAGGCTGGCGCCATTGGGCAGGCGGGTGGCGAAATCCACCGCCACGCCCGTGGTCAGGTTCTGGTCCAACTCCAGATGGCTGGCGTAGACGACCGTGCCGTTAGGGGCGATGGCCTCGACATCGCCCTGGCCTGTCGCTGAGCCTGCGTTCAGATCGTAGGACAGGCTTTCGCCGCGCAGCACATGGCCGCGCGTGCGGACGTAGGCCCGGTTCTCGGGCGTGCCGTTGACCACGATGGCGTCGCCGACACGCTGGGCGTTGTCGGCGTCCACATAGACGGCGTTCGGCGCCAGACCATCGGACGGCGCGGATATCTGCACCGCAGGCGGAGTGGCGCGCGCATCGGTCTGGGCGAAGACCGGCGTGGCCAGGGGCGCGCAGGCGACCAAGGCGGCGCCGGCGAGAAGCCTTGCTCTGAAAGCGTTGCGGCGTCGATCGTGGCGATCACCCTGCATAGGCCATCCGTATTCTGAGAAGCGAGCGCCCGATTAGCCGTCTTCGGTATAGAACAGCAAGGTAAAGGCTGCGAGCGCCGTCAGAACGGGCGGCAGCCACGCGGCGACGAAGGGCGCCACGACCTCGGCCGATCCCATGGCCGACGAAAACTGGTTCAAAAAGAAGAAGGCGAAGCCCAGCACGACGGCGGCCCCGCTCATTCGCGCAAGATCGCCCAGCCGCATCAGGCGAAGCGAGAAGGCGGCGGCCAGAATCGACATGGCGGCGAACACCAGGGGGGTGGCCAGAAGCTGCTGGAAGCGCAGTCGATAGGCGGTGGAGGTGAAGCCGGCGTTCTCGATCCGGCTGATCTGGTTCGGCAATGACCAGAAGGGGGTCGATTGCGGCCGGGCGAACCGCTCGAACGCCTCCTCGTCGGCCAGACTGGAGACCAGGGTCAGGCTGGAATAGCTGACGGCGCGCTGGCCGATCTGGGCTCCGACCGCATCGGTCAGCCGCCAGCTTCCGGCGTTCAGCGAGGCGGACTTGGCGTCGATCCGCTCCGAGAAGGTGCGACCGCCGCCGGGCGCGGTGGTGTAGATGAAGAAGCTGACGTCCAGCAGGCGGGCGTTGGCCCGGTCCTGACGGCCGGCGCAAATGATCATCTGGCGTTGGTCGTCGCCTTCGCGCAGCCAGATCGCCGCGTTCGGATCGCCGCCGGGCGCCGTTCCCGAGATGCGGGCGCGTTCGCGCTGCCAAAGGCCGTCCCCGGCCGAGGCCAGCGGTCCCAGGACTGTCACCGTCGCCACGCCCAGGACGAAGGCCATGCCGGCCGCTGGCAGCACGAACCGCCACGCAGAAACGCCTGCTGCACGCATGGCGATCAACTCGCTTCGCCGGTTCAGGCCAATGAAGGCCGACAGGGTGCCGAACAGGAAGACGAACGGCATGAGTTGCAGGATCACCGAGGGCGATTTCAGCAACACAAGGCCGAAGATCCGCACCGCCGACAGGTCCTGATCCGACCCCAGCCCACGCGACACTTCGACAAAGTCGATCAGCATGACCAGGCCGGCGATCACCGCCAGCGCCACGGCCAGCGACCTGGACTGCTGCACCAGCACATAGCGCTCGATGACGCCCAGGCGGGGGATGTGCGGCGAACGGCGGGCCGGCGCCGTCGAACGCGGGGTGACGGCGGTCATGCGAACCTCGCCTTCAGATCGCGCAGGACGCGGGCGCTACGGCTGCGACGCGGCTTCAGGGCGCGGAACAGGACCCGCAGGGATATGGCGACCGCGACGATGGGCACGACATATTGCAGCACGTTCAGGCTGGCGTTCCAGGCGCTGCCGGCGACCAGTCCGTAGCCGATGACGCGCAGCAGCAGGAACAGGCCCGCCGCCTTGGCGATCCGCAGCGTATAGCCGGTGCGGCTGAACGATCCGCCCAGAATGGCCGACAGGGCCAGCGCCATGGCCACCAGGGCGTAGAGAGGCGAGGAAAGCCGCGAATGGGCCTCGGCCAACAGTTCGCCGCGCGTGCCTGCGACCTCCACGATCTTGGCCGTGGGGTTCAGCAACTGCCGCAGATAGAGGTCGGTGGGCTTGAAGCGCAGGGTGTCGGTCACGCCGACGAACGGGGCAAGCGAGAAGTCGTAGCGGCCGAACGACAGCGTCTCCAGAACTCCGCCCGACGAATAGCGCTGGGCCGAGCCGTCGATCATCGTCAGGACCGGCGTGCCGGCGGCGTCACGGCTGAATCGCGCCTCTGCGGCGTTCCAGGTCGTGACCTTGTCCTTGTCGTCCAGATAGACGAACAGATTCTTCAGCAGGCCGTTCTGTTCGATCTGCTGCACATAGACGGTCAGGCCGTCAGGCCCCTGAACGAACTGTCCCTCTTCGACCAGAAGGGCGGCCAGGTCGGTTCGGATGTCGAACGCCTGGCGTCGCGCCTCCTGCTGGGCCCAGGGCAGCAGGAAGACATTGACCAACAGGGTGACAAGCGCGACCAGAACAGCGATGCGCGCGGCGGGAGAGATCACCTGCCACCGGGTCATGCCGCCGGCGAAGCTGGCCGTCAGCTCCTGCTCCCGCTGCAGCCGCGTCAAGGCGATCAGGGCGCCGACGAACAGGCCGATGGGCAGAATCACCGCCAGCAGCTGCGGCAGGGCCAGCAGCGTCAGCTTGACCATGATCCACACGCTCTGGCCCCGCTCGACGATGACCTGGAGTTGGTCCAGGCTCTGGCTCAGAATTCCGATTCCCGCCAGCGCCGCGCAGGCGGCGACCACCGGGAAGAGGATCTGGCGGAAAAGGTATCTTTGAATCAGGGTCATGGGCGGATGGACTTCGCCCGGTTGCAGGCGGCGACATTGAGGCGCATCTAGTAGCACATCACGGCGCGTCGGCGACAAGCGGACGCGCCATTGTCTTTTAGTCTTTGCAGACGCCGGGTGGGGCCTGGCTGGAGTTGGTTGAATGAAGATCGAATTCGTCGCCGCCGTGGACGCCGCCGAAATTGTCGCGGTTCTCGTGTTCGAAGATCGCGCCCTGACGGCGGCCGGTTCGGCGCTGGACGGCAAGGCGGGCGGCGCCCTGACCAAGGCGATGACGAAGGGCCGCTTCACCGGCAAGGCGGGCCAAAGCCTGCTGATCGCCGCCCCGTCGGGCGTGGACGCGGATTCGGTCCTGCTGATCGGCGCGGGCGACAAGGCCAAGCTGGACGATCTGGCGGTCGAGGCTTTCGGCGGTTCGGCCTATGCGGCGGTCAAGCTGTCGGGCGCCGAGGTGCTGACCATCGACGCATCGGACCTGACGCCCGAGCAGGCGGCGCGGGCGGGCTTCGCGGCGCGTCTGGCGGCCTACCGCTTCGACAAATACCGCACCACGCAAAAGGCCGACAAGATTCCGTCGATCACGGCGGTTCGCGTCGTCACCGCCGACCTGCGCGCCGCTGAGGCGGCGCTGGAGCCGCTGTCGGCCGTGGCGGACGGTGTGATCTTCGCCCGCGACCTGGTGTCGGAACCCGCAAACGTCCTCTATCCGGCCGAGTTCGCCAAGCGCGTCAAGGCGCTGGAAAGCCTGGGCCTGGAGGTCGAAATCCTGGGCGAGGCCGAGATGGAGAAGCTGGGCATGCGCACCCTGCTGGGCGTCGGACAGGGCAGCCGTCGCGAAAGCCAGCTGGCCGTGATCCAGTGGAAGGGCGGCGAGGCCGGTGGTCAGCCTATCGCCTTCGTCGGCAAGGGAGTCTGCTTCGACACCGGCGGCATTTCCATCAAGCCGGCCGACGGCATGGAGGACATGAAGTGGGACATGGGCGGCGCGGCCGCCGTGACCGGAACCATGATCGCCCTGGCCGGCCGCAAGGCCAAGGTCAACGCCGTGGGCGTTCTGGGCCTGGTCGAGAACATGCCGGACGGCAACGCCCAGCGTCCTGGCGACGTGGTGGTGTCCATGTCGGGCCAGACGGTCGAGGTGATCAACACCGACGCCGAAGGGCGCCTCGTGCTGGCCGACGCGCTCTGGTACACGCAGGAGCGTTTCAAGCCCAGGTTCATGATCGACCTGGCCACCCTGACGGGCGCCATGATCGTGGCGCTGGGCCTGGACTACGCCGGCGTCTTCTCCAACTCCGACGATGTGGCCGATCCGATCCTGGCGGCGGCCAAGAAGGTGGGCGAGAACTTCTGGCGGATGCCGATCCCGGCCATCTACGAACAGCACATCGATTCCAAGATCGCCGATGTAAAGAACACCGGCAACGGTCGCGCCGGCGGTTCGATCACCGCCGCCCTGTTCCTGCAACGCTTCACCAACGGCGTGCCGTGGGCGCACCTGGACATCGCCCCGACCGCCTGGGCCAACAAGAGCCCCAACCCCACCGTGCCCGAGGGCGGCGTCGGCTTCGCCGTACGCACCCTGGACCGTATGGTGGCCGACACCTACGAAGCCTGATCGTCGGATAGGTAGGGCCGGATGAGCGGCAAGCCCGAAATCTGGTTCTACCACCTGGAGCGGTCCACGCTGGACCAGGTGCTGCCGACCCTGCTCGAAAAGACGATCGAGCGGGGCTGGCGCGCCATGGTGAAGTCGTCGCATTCCCATCGTCTGGACGATGTGGACGAACTGCTCTGGACGTTTCGCGAAGACAGCTTCCTACCGCACGGCCGGGCCGATCAGCCCCATGCCGAGCGACAGCCCGTGCTGTTGAGCGAAACGGGCGAGAACCTGAACGGCGCTCAGGCGCTGTTCATTGTCGACGATGCAGACATGGGCGCAACGGAAGGGTTCGAACGATGCTTCATAATTTTCGACGGGCGGGACGAACCGGCGCTGCAGCACGCGCGCGGCCGCTGGAGGACGCTGAAGGATCAGGGCGCCGATCTGGCCTATTGGAAACAGTCGGACGAAGGGCGCTGGGAAAAGGCGGCCTGATCCTACTGGGCCTGCTGGCGGCCTGTTCGACGCCGGTGTCCGAGGCGCCCGCCCCGCGCGCGGTCGAGCAGGCGCAGCTGAACCCGCCTGTCGGCAGCCGGATGCCGACCGGGCAGACGGAAGACTTCTGCAAGGCCGGAGAGATGCAATATCTGGTCGGCAAGTCGCGCACCGAGATTCCGGTGCCGGTCGAGGTGGTCAATCGTCGCGTGACCTGTACCACCTGCCCGGTGCAACAGGATTTCTCGGCGTATCGCCTGAACATCTTCTACAATGAGCAGACCGGGATCATCGAACAGGTTCGCTGCGGCTGAGCCGAATAGGAAAAGGGACGGATCATGAAAATCATCGTCAGCACGCTGCTCGCAGCCGGCGCCTTGGCGCTCTCGGCCTGCGCCCCGACCCAGACCACGACGCCGCCGACGAGCGGATCGGAACCCGCCTTCAAGGCGTGCAAGGTCGAGGATTATCAAAGCTACGTCGGGCGTAATCGCTCGACCATTCCGAGCGCTCCGACCGGCCAGACCTTCCGCATCCTGTGCACCACCTGCCCTGCGACCATGGACTATCGCGAGAACCGGGTGAACTTCGTGTTCGACGAGGCGACCAACATCGTCAAGGACGTGAAGTGCGGCTGACGCCCTATCGGCCGACCGTATCGCCGGGCCACAAAGGCTTGCTGAACCGGTCGGCCAGATAGTCCATCAGGGCCGTGACCCGTGCGGGTCGCGGTCCGCTGTTGGGCGCCACCAGATGAAGGGCGATGGGCGGCAGGCTCCAGTCGGTCATGACGGTCTCCAGACGGCCGCTCGAGACATCTCTCCAGTATATGAAGTCCGGTTGGGGGAAGATGCCCAGCCCCGCGCACAGCGAGGCCGTCAGGGCGTCGGAGTTGTTGGCGCGCAACGGCCCCTGCGGCCGCACAACCACCTCTTCACCCGCCGCATTGCTGAACCGCCAGATGTCGGGCGTCGGCATATAGGCGTAGCAGAGGCAGGCATGGCGGTTCAGATCGTTCGGATGGGTCGGCCGCCCCCGCTGCGCCAGATAGGTGGGCGAGGCGACCAGGGCGCGTTTGACCGGCCTCAGCTTCCGCGCGGTCAGCGAGGAATCGGGCAGGGCGGCGATACGCAGGGCGCAGTCGAAACCGCCGCCGACCAGATCGATCACCTCGTCCGCCAGATGCAGGTCGATCGAGATGTCGGGATTGGTGGCCAGAAACTCGGGCAGGGCGGGGGCCACATAGGCCATGCCGAACGACATGGGCGCGGCCAGTCGCACCAGTCCGCGCGGCGTCACCGACATGTCCAGCGCCTCTGACACCGCCCCTTCCGCCTCGGCCAGCATATGGGCCGCGCGGCCCGCCAGGGTTCGGCCTGTGTCCGTCAGGGCGAACCGGCGCGAGGTCCGGTGAAGAAGGGTGGTCTGAAGCTGTTGCTCCAGCCGCGTCACCGCCTTGGACACAGTGGCCTTGGACAGGGACAGGCTGTCCGCCGCCCCGGAAAACGACTGGGTCTCCGCCACCTTGGCGAAGATGGCCAGGGCTTCCAGATCGGGCAGGCGTGACATGCGGCGGCCTATTCGAAGCGAAACAATGAGTTTCGTTGGTTTCTATTTCTGTTCGGTCGCCGATCTCTATCTTGTCGTCAAGCAAAGGCGTCGGACGGTTCCGACGCGAAAGGACCCCACCGATGATCGAGCGCAGACCGTTTGAATCCCTTGGCGGCGCCAACCACGGCTGGCTGAACGCCAAACACCATTTCTCCTTCGCCAACTACTACGATCCCAACCGGATGAGCTGGGGCAATCTGCGTGTCTGGAACGACGACGAGATCGCGCCCGGCACGGGTTTCCCGCCCCATCCGCACGCCGACATGGAGATCATCACCTATGTCCGCGACGGCGCCATCAGCCACGAGGACAGCCTGGGCAACAAGGGCCGCACGGTCGCGGGCGACGTTCAGGTGATGAGCGCGGGCACAGGCATCCGGCACGCGGAATACAACGCCGAGCCGGAACTGACCCGGATCTTCCAGATATGGATCGAACCGACGCGGCGCGGCGATGCGCCCAGCTGGGGCGCCAAGCCCTTCCCGAAGGGCGAACGGGCCGGGCAGTTCGTAGTCCTGGCGTCCGGCTTCGACGACGATGACGACGCCCTGTCGATCCGCACCGATGCGCGGGTTGTCGCGGCGACGCTGAATGCGGGCGACAGCGCCGACTATCCGATAGGCGCCGCGCGTCGCGCCTATCTGGTGCCGGCCAAGGGCGAGGTCGAGGTCAACGGCGTTCGCCTGAATGCTCGCGACGGCGCCGCCATCGCCCAGGAAGACGTCATCACGGTCAAGGCCCTGTCGGACGCCGAGATCGTGTTGGTGGACGCGGCCTGATTTTCGGATCAAGCTTCACGGTCGGACCTCGGTCCGGCCGTGAAATCCGCATCGCGTCAGCGCGCGAGAAGAGGGAGGGAAGACGATGTTCAACCAAGCAAGCGCGTGGTCGCAGAGAGCCTTGGCGGCGCTACGGATCGTCGCCGGTCTGCTGTTTCTGGCCCACGGGCTGGTCAAGCTGTTCGGCTTCCCAGCCGGCGCCGAACCTGGCCAGCAGGAACTGTTCTCCCTGTTCGGCATCGGCGGCGCCATCGAATTGGTGACGGGCGTGCTGCTGGTGCTGGGCCTGTTCACTCGCCCGGCGGCCTTCATCGCCTCGGGTCAGATGGCGGTGGCCTATTGGATGTTCCACTTTCCGCGCGACCCGATGCCGGCGGTGAACGGCGGCGATGCGGCCATCCTGTTCTGCTTTGTCTTCCTCTACATCTTCACCTCAGGGCCAGGCGCGTGGAGCCTGGACGAGCGCGGCTCCAGACGGTTCTGAACCCAGCAGGCGAAAGGGCCGCCCCGTGATCGACGTGGCGGCCCCTTCTTCTCTGACCTGAGGTCGGCTTCAGGCGGTCGCGGCCCAGTCGGTGGCGCGCACCAGACTGTCGACGATGCCTGGCTCCGACGAGGCGTGGCCGGCGTCGTCCACGATATCCAGGCGCGCCTCGGGCCAGGCGCGGTGAAGGGCCCAGGCGCCGGAAATCGGCGTGACGACATCAAAGCGACCCTGGGCGATCCAGCACGGGATATGCCGCATCCGGTCCACTTTCTTCAGGATCCAGCCGTCCTCCTCGAAGAAGCCGGCGTTGGTGAAGAACCAGTTTTCGATCCGGGCGAAGGCCACGGCGAACTCCGGCTCCGCGAACTTCTCGGGCCGGGCGTTGGGGCCTTCCACGCTGACGGTCTCGCCCTCCCAGCTTGACCAGGCGACCGCGCAGCGCTCGCGCTCGGCCACGTCGTCGCCGATCAATCGCTTGTAATAGGCCGCCATAAGGTCGCCGCGCTCGGTCTCGGGGATGGGTTCCAGGAATCGCTCCCAGGCGTCGGGGAAGATCATCGAGGCGCCGTCCTGATAGAACCAGTGCAACTCCTTCTTTGTCAGCAGGAAGATGCCGCGCAGCACCAGGGCCCTGACCCGCTCGGGGTGGGTGATGGCGTAGGCCATCGACAGGGTCGAACCCCACGACCCACCAAATACGACCCATTTCTCGACGCCGCACAAAACCCGCAGCCGCTCGATGTCCGCGATCAGGGTCCAGGTGGTGTTGTCCTCCAGTGAAGCGTGGGGGCGCGACAGGCCGCAACCGCGCTGATCGAACATGATGATCCGATAGACGGCTGGATCGAAGAACCGGCGCATTCCCGGATTGACCGCGCCGCCCGGGCCGCCGTGCAGCACGATGACCGGAACGCCATGCGGATTGCCGGATTCCTCGTAGTAGATTTCGTGTACGCCCTCCGTCTTCATCCAGCCCGAGGCGTAGGCATCGATCTCGGGATACAGGCTGCGACGCGGATCGGCGGGCGTGGGGAAGGCCATGCAGGGGGTCTTTCTACTCGGACGAAACGATCAGGAACGAAGGGCGGCCAAGGCGAGGCACAGCCAGCCGGCGATCATCAGCACCCCGCCGATGGGGGCGATCGCGCCGAAGGCCGGCACGCCGACGAAGGCGATCAGCAGCAGGGACAAACAGAAGATCAGGCCCCCGACGGACGCGAGCCAGCCGGCTATGGACGCCAGTCTTGCGCCCGCCTGCCATTGAACGGCGGCGACCGCCAGGACCGCATGGATCAGCTGATACTGGGCGCCGGTGGTCAACAGCGTCTTGATCTGCGGCCCCGCGCCATGGGCGGCGAAGGCCCCGACGGCGACCGCCATTGCGCCGTTCAGGGCGGCGAAGAATATCAGTTTGCGACTCACGATCATCTGGCCAACCTAGACCGTAGATCGACCCCTGTCTTTCGCTCGTTCACCCGGCGCGGGGCAGGGGCGTCAGGTGGCTGGCCATGGCCGAGGCGGCGGCCTTGACGCCCTTGCGCACGGCGGCCTCATTGGCGGGGGCAGGTGCGCGCAGCAGGCCGATGGAGGGCGTCAAGGGCCCGTCCGGCAGATCGGCCAGCACCCGGTAGAGCAGATAGGAACCGGCGTCCTCTTCCGCCTCGGACGAAGCGTCGGCTTCAAGACCCGCAGCGGTCAGGGCGCGCACGATGTCGGCGACCGGCGCCGTGGCGCGGGCGACGCCGGGGCCGGTGCTGGACAGGCGATGCTTGTGATCCAGCGTCCGGTTTTCGGCCCGCATCTGGACCCGGAAGCCTTGCCCCTTGTGCGTGCGGCCGACCAGCAGGACGGCGCGGCAGTCGCCGCTGCCAAGATACGCCGCCATTGTCGAGGCCAGGGCGTCGGGGTCGTCGCCGACGATCGGCACGGCGCGCGCGCCCGCCGGGCTCCATATTTCGCCGGACAGGTCCTCGACCAAATCCCAGCCCGCGTCCTCGCCCTCATAGGCGCAGATGATGATGCCGGGGCGGCGGTCGCCGTTTCGGGGATCGGCATCCTCTAGGCTGTCGATCTCGCTCATCGTGCCGGCCATCGCCACGCCCATGACAGTTCGGTGACCCGCAAGTGGCGGCAACTGGAGGGCATCGTCAAGTCCCGTCGCTCCCTAGCCCAGATCGCCGACAGCGGCGTCCAGCAGCATGAAGGCGCGTCCGGCGTCCGACGCCAGGGCGGTCTGAACCGCCGCCGCATCGCCCGCGCGGGCCGCAGCAGCCAGGCCGCCCGCGAAATGGCGCACATAGCGTTCGGCGTCGGTGCGCAGTTCGGCGTCGCTGAGCACCCGGCGCGACACGCTGCGAACGGC
>NZ_DALZQC010000094.1:0-12334 GCF_032017145.1 Brevundimonas sp. | reverse complement strand
CTGCACCTCGCCGCAACCATCTTATGGATGCGATAAGTGTCCACAGAACCTAGAGCATTCGGCGGTCGAGTTGGTCCTGCAACGCATAGGGAGTCGTCACAACGGACACAGCGAAGTCACGGCGAACACAGGGGGGACGTGATCCGGTCTGGCGGGTATTGAGGGCCTGCGGCGGCGAAGCCGCAGATTGATAATGGCTGGTGGAGACTTGGAAGCCGACACGGGTTTGGTCTCGTCGTGGTCGTCGTGACCTCGCTGTGTCCGTTGTGATGAACGCCTTTCAGGCCCGCATCACCTCAAACGCCGATTGCTCCAGGCGACACGGTTCGTCAGGCCACGGACGGTTCGTCGGCTGTGACATCCACGGTCCGCGCCGAGGGGGCGACCGCCGTATCCGTCGTCGGCGACACCAGATCGGCCATGGCGTCGAACTCCGCCAGAAAGACCGCGCGCATATCGTCGGCCTCCATGATGACCTCGTGCTTGGCGCCGGCGACCTCGACATAGCGGCCGCGCGGCAGGCGTTTGGCGGCCCAGCGGGTGGTCTGTTTCCACACCACGTCGTCGGCGTCGGCCTGGACGATGGCCACCGGGACCCTGACCGCCTTCAGCGCCTTGGGCTTCAGGGCCCGCTCGCCGGCGTCCAGCGCAAAGGCCAGCCAGCCATAGGTCGGACCGCCGATGGCTAGGTGCGGGCAGGCGAACAGTTGCTGACGCCACATCTCGTAGCGGCTGGCGTCCGAGGTCAGGGCGTCCTCGGCGAAGTTGTGGTCGAACGGATCGTCCGGGTCGCCCAGGATGTAGTCGCCCGCCTGACCGTGACGGATGTTCCAGCGCACCACCAGCTTGACCGACCACATCGACCGCTTGCCGGTCTTGATACGCAGCATGGGGCTGGACAGGACCGCGCCCGCGAACCGCTCCTCGCCGCCTTCCAGCGTCAGCAGGTTCAGGCAGGCGCCCATCGAATGGCCCACCATGATCCACGGTTTGGGACACTGGGCCTCATAGGTGTTCAACAGGCGATTGTAGTCGTCCAGAAACTCCTCGACCGCCCGGGCGTGGCCCTTCAGTCGGTCGGGCAGCAGGCGGGCGGACAGGCCCTGGCCGCGCCAGTCATGGGTCAGGACGCACCAGCCCCGCGCCAGGAAGTTGCCGATGACTTCATAGTATTTCTCGATCGGCTCGGTGCGGCCGGGGCTCAGGACCACCGTGCCGCGCACCTTGTCCGCGCTGAGGTGCGACGGCGTCCACAGGCCGGCGCGCAGGCGCATCCCGCCCGCGCCCCGGAACCAGTCCCCCTTGCCGCCAGGGGGCGGATAGGCGCCGGGCACCCCCATCAGGGGGGCGTTGGCGGCGAAGGCTTGGGCGCGGTTCACTCGGGCTTCCTGAACTTCAAGGTCATGCGATCGCTCTCGCCGATCGCCTCGTATTTGGTCCGGTCGAAGGTCGGATCGGCCGGTTGTCCGCGCGGCGCGGTCAGGCGGGTCGGCGCCAGGGTGTCGACCCCGAACGGATGATCCTTGGTGTCCTTCGGATTGGCGTTGATCTCGGACGCCTCGACAAAGACGAAGCCGGCCTCTGCGGCCAGCTGGCGAACGAAGGCTTCCTGAACATAGCCGTTGGCCGCGACTGGATCCTGATCCTGCGCCGGGGCCAGGCGATGTTGTTCGACACCCAGAACGCCGCCGGGCCGCAGCGCCGCGAAGGCGTCGGCGAAGGCCTTTTCGGCGATCCCCGCCGCCATCCAGCCATGCAGGGTGCGCATGAACAGGCACAGGTCCGCCGTGCCGGGCGCCGTCACCGGCCCTGAGGCGGCGCCGAACACGCTGAACTGCGGCTCGCCATACAGTTTCTTGTCGCTGGAGAAGCGGGTGCGGAAGGCGGCGTTCAGCACCGCCTGGGCCGGATCGGCCGTCGGTCCTTCGGGGAACAGGGCCGCTGTATAGGCGCCGCCGCCCCTGGACAGATAGGGGGCCAGGATTTCGGTGTACCAGCCGCCGCCGGGCCAGAACTCGACCACGGCCATCTTGGGCTGAAGCCCGTAGAAGCGCAGCGTCTCCATCGGGTGGCGGAAGGCGTCGCGGGCCTTGTCCTGGGCCGAGCGCCACGATCCCTGGACCGCCCATTCCAGCGATCCCTCGGGCGGGCCTGAGGGGGCGGGCGGGGCGTTCGGCGCGGCGGGCGCCTTTGACTCGTCCTTGCGACCGCAGGCGGCCATGCCGGTCAGCGCCAGGACGGTCGCGCCGCCCAGCAGGAACCGACGCGACACGCCGCGCCCCATCGCCTGACCTTCCGCCATTCCATACTCCCGCAAGGGTGCGGCCCCGCGCCCGACACACCCGGCGGATCGGGCTTAATCGGGTTCGCGGGCCGGGTCAAAACGGAACGGCCTATTCCGGCTTGCGGAATCGCAGGGTCATCCGGTCGCTTTCGCCGATCGCGTCGAAGGCGGCGCGTTCATCGGCCGTCAGGGTCCGGCCGGACGGATCGTTTCGGGCCGCCGACTGGCGAATGGGCGGCAGGGTCCAGACGCCGAACGGATGGTCGTGATCGTCCTTGGGATTGGCGTTCAGCTCGCTGCGCGCCTCCAGCACGAACCCGGCGTTGCGGGCCTCGTGGATCACATAGCTTTCGGGCACATAGCCGGTGGAGGCGACCTCGGCGGCGTTCAGCCCCTCGGCGCTGCGATGCTGTTCGACGGCCAGAACGCCGCCGGGCTTCAGCGCCTTGAAGAAGGCCTGCAGATAGGGCTGGGTGCGGCCGTCGCGCGCCCAGTTGTGGAAAGCACGCGCCACCAGGATGAAGTCGGCCTGGCCGTCCGCCACGCCCATGCCGTCCAGCGGCTTGTTGACGGGAACATAGCGCCCGCCCGTCGCGGCCGCATAGGGCTCCAGGATGTGACGCCACCAGCTGGCGCCGCCCGGCTCGATCTCCACCACCGTCATGCCGGGCGTCAGCCCCCAGAAGGTCAGGGCCTCGTAGGGGTGGCGATAGACGTCGCGCGCCCGGTCGGCGGCGGGCCGGGTCTCGGCGGCGACGGCGGTCTGAAGCGCCGTGTCCTCGGCGAAGGTCGGCATGGCGCTGGACAGGGCCGAACGCGGCGGCGTCCAGGCGCTCTCGGTCTGGGACGCGGGCGGCGCGGTCTGGGCCGTCACGGGCGCGGCGGCCGCCGCAAGGGCGAAAAGGCTGAGGGCGGCGAGACGCATGGGCGGACGATCCTGCTCTAAAGGTCGCTTCTCCATAGGCCGCCCGGCCCCCGACGCAAATGACGATGGCGCGACGCCGACGATCGGTCGCAGCCTGTCGCCCCCGCCCCTTGACGCCGCATTCGGGGTTCCCATCTGATCCGTCGAGGGCGCCGATTTCGGGCTCTCCAGACTGACGGCGCCGGTTTCGGGTCGTCGATCTGATCGCCTGCCGTCCGGGCCAAACCGCCGGGCGGCTTAACCTTGCTGATCCTCAGGAGGATGCTGATGCGTACCTATGATTTCTCGCCGCTGTACCGTTCGGCCGTCGGCTTCGACCGTCTGGCCAATCTGCTGGAAAGCGCCTCGCGCGCGACTGGCCAGGACACCGGCTATCCCCCCTACAATATCGAAACGACCGGCGAGAACGCCTATCGCATCGAAATCGCCGTCGCGGGTTTCACCACCGATGAACTGAACATCGAGGTGAAGGAAAACCTGCTGACCGTGACCGGCCGCAAGACCGCCAACGACGACGCCGCCCCGCAGAAGACCTATCTGCATCGCGGCCTGGCCGAGCGCGACTTCGAACGCCGGTTCCAGCTGGCCGACTATGTCGTCGTCACCGACGCCAATCTGGTCAACGGCCTGCTGTCGATTTCGCTGAAGCGCGAACTGCCCGAGGCGTTGAAGCCCCGCCGTATCGAAATCGGCGCCGGCTCGACCCTGATCGAGGGCAAGGCCGAGGCGGCCTGAGCCGTCTTACGGTAGACTACGGAGAGGGCGGCGTTCGCGCCGCCCTTTTTCTTATGCCGCCAGATGGGCGAAGGCGGCCACGACCTGTTCATAGGCCGAGCGTTTGAACGGCACGATCAGGTCGCAGGCTTCCGACAGATCGCCCCAGCGCCAGGCGTCGAACTCCACGTCCTTTTCGGCGGCCAGATCGATCTCGGTCTCCTCGCCGGTGAAGCGGAAGGCAAACCACTGCTGCTTCTGGCCCTTGAAGCCGCGCCAGGCCTTGGCGTTGTTCATGGCTTCGGGCGGGAAGTCGTACAGGATCCAGTCCGCCGTCCGGTCCAGCAGCTCGACCGAGGTGACGCCCGTCTCCTCGTGCAGCTCTCGTCGCGCCGCCGCCTCCAGATCCTCGCCCTCGTCCACACCGCCTTGCGGGAACTGCCAGTTGTAGGGGCCGGGCGTGGCGTGGCGACGGCCATACCAGACGCGGCCGTCGCGATTGAACAGCACGACCCCGACGTTGGGGCGGTAGAGGGTGAGGTCGGTCATGGATTCTTGGTGAGGCGTGCTAGTGAGCAAGGGGTGAGCGAAGGCGCATCTGGCTCACTGCTCGCTCACTAGCACGCCTCACCCAAAACCTGATCACCGCCCCGGCCGCATCGACATGGCCGAGGCGGGGGCCAGTTGCAGGCCGCGCTGGTCCAGGCCGGCGGTCCAGCGGGCGGCGGCCTCGACCGTCACCGGATAGCTGAAGCCGGTTCCCAGCGCCGAGCCGCGCAGCTTGGCCTGGGCCTCCAGCCCGTTCAAGGCGGCGATGATGGCGGCGGGGGACTGGGTGCGGTCGATGATGCGGTCGGCGCTGGCCCGCGACCAGGCGCCGGGCCGACGCTGGAACGACCCGTCGTCCAGGAAGGCCACGCCCTTCTGACGCAGGACCGTCAGGAAGGCGTTCATGCCCGTGTCGGAACTTGCGAAACGGTCGCCCAGATAGTTGGTCACGCCGAAATAGCCGGTCGCGCGGCTCAGCAGCCAGTCCATCTTGGCCGCCACGTCGTCGGCGCCCCCATCGGCCAGCAGCGTATAGGGACCGGGGTCGTTGTCGGGATAGCCGGTCGGCTCCATCGGCATTTCCAGCATGACCTCGTGGCCCTGCGCCCGCGCCTGGTCGATCCAGGATTGCAGGTTCTCCGCATAGGGCACGAAGCTGAGCGTCACTTCCGGCGGCAGGCGTTCGATGGCGGCGCGGGTCGTCACCGCGTTCAGCCCCAGCCCGCCCACGATCAGGGCCACGCGCGGCTTGCCGTTCGGGCGGAACGGCCGGGCGTAGGCCTGGGCCGGCACGCGGCCGTCCGGGGCGATCATCGGCAGGGGACCGTTCGATCCGGGCTGGGACAGGCCCGCGATCGGCGCCTTGACCAAGGGCGAGGCGGCATGGACCGGCGCCGTATAGGCGGCCGGCGCGGCCCCCGACACGCTGCCGCCGTCCGGCAGGGTGATGACCGCCTCGCCGTTCGCCGCCGGATCGCCGCCGCCCGCCAGAGTCTGATAAAGCCCCATAGCCCCCATGGAAAAGGCCTCGAACCCGCTGGGGGCCGGGGCGGCGGGGGCGGGCTTGTCGCGCTCCAGCGCCACATGGGCCGAGGGCACGCCCGCATTGGGGTCGCCCAGCACGGTCAGGAACAGGGCGCCGGCGCCCACCAGCAACAGGCCCGCCAGACCCGCCGCGACCGGCGGCTTCCTCAGCGCCTCCACGACGGGCTTGAGCCCAGCGCCGTCTTTGACACGCGGAGCGGCTCCGGCGGCGGCGGCGAGGGCGGACTGGCGTTTTGCGAACATGGGCACGGGCGGGACCGATCTGGACTCCTACGCCCCATCATCGCCGCGCGCCGGTTAAGAAACCCTAACGGCCGGTTCACCATGATCGTACGGTTTTGGCCTTTGACACGGTTCGTGCGTTGACGATGCGGTTTGGCATACTTCACATGCGCATCTCCCCGCCTGAACCCTGGATTACGCAATGATGAGCCCCGCCGCCGACGACGCCATGCGCGATGAAGTCCGTCTGTTGGGCGGCATTCTGGGCGAGGTGATCCGCAAGGAGGGCGGCGAGGCCCTGTACGAGCATGTCGAGGCCGTGCGCCAGGCCTCCATCGCCTATCACCGCGATCCGGCCTCGCATCCGGCCAAGCGGCTGGAGAAGCTGCTGACGGCCATGACGGTGGATCAGGCGGCGGGGCTGGCGCACAGTTTCGCCCTGTTTTCCCTGCTGGCCAATATCGCCGAGGATCGCGCCACCCGCAGGCGCGCCCGCGACCAGTCCGAGGCCGGCGCCCGCCTCGACACGCCCGAGGGCACGCTGAAACGCCTGGCCGAACAGGACGTGGACAAGGCGGCGGTGACCGATCTGCTGCGTGAAGCGCTGGTCTCGCCCGTCCTGACCGCCCACCCGTCCGAGGTGCGCCGCAAGAGCGTCATCGACCGCATCGCCGCCATCAGCGACCTGCTGGACGCCTGCGACAAGGCAGGCGACGCCTGTACCCCGGCCGCCGTGTCCGAGCCGCTGCGTCGCCAGATCGTCATTCTGTGGGCCACCCGCCTGGTCCGCACCCAGGGGCTGGTGGTTCAGGACGAGATCGACACCGTCGTCTCCTTCCTGGATCGCATCTTCCTGCACGTCGCGCCAAAGCAGTTGGCGGCGTGGCGGCGCCTGCTGGACGCGCCGGACCTTCGTCCCTTCATGCGGGTCGGCACCTGGGTCGGCGGCGACCGCGACGGCAATCCGAACGTAGACGCCACGGTCATGGCCGCCGCCTTCCGCACCCAGGCGCGGGCCGTGCTGACCTTCTATCTGGACGAGGTTCACGCCCTGGGCGCCGAACTCAGCCTCGCCGCCGAACTGGCCGAGGTGTCGCCCGAGCTTCAGGCCCTGGCCGACGCCGCGCGCGACCCCTCGCCCCACCGGGCGGACGAGCCTTATCGCCGCGCCCTGACCGGCGTCTATGCCCGTCTCGCCGCCACGCACCGGAAGCTGGGCGACGCCCCCGCGCCGCGCCGCGCCGCCGTCGAGGCCGAACCCTATTCGGGTCCCGACGCCTTCGAGGCCGATCTGAAGACCCTGCACGACAGCCTGGTGTCGCACCACGGCGGGGTCTTCGCCGACGACCGCCTCAGCGACCTGATCACGGCGGTCGAGGTGTTCGGCTTCCACATGGCGACCCTGGACATGCGCCAGAACGCCGACGTGCATGAGCGCGTCGTCGCCGACCTGCTGAAGGTCGCCGGCGTCGAGAACGATTATCTGGCGCTGGACGAGGAAGGGCGTCTGAAGGTGCTGGCCGCCGAACTGGCCTCGTCGCGCCTGCTGTTCAGCCCCTATGCCGACTACGAGCCGGAAACCCTGAAGGAGCGGGCCATCCTGCAGGCCGCCGCCACCGCGCTCGCCGCCTTCGGGCCCCAGGCCATCCGCACCCATATCGTGTCCAAGACCGATGCGGCGTCCGACCTGCTGGAAGTCTATCTGCTGTTGAAGGAGGTCGGCCTGTACCGGCCCGAAGACCCCGCCGCCTGCCCCATCCAGGCCGCGCCCCTGTTCGAGACCATCGAAGACCTGCGCGCCGCCCGCCCGACGCTGGAGCGTCTGTTGCAGGAGCCGTCCGCCCTGGCCGTGGCCAAGGCGCGCGGGGTGCAGGAGGTGATGATCGGCTATTCGGACTCCAACAAGGACGGCTCCTATCTGACCTCGGGCTGGGAGCTGCACGAGGCGTCGCGCGCCCTGGTGGAGGTGACGCAAGCCCATGATCTGAAGCTGCAACTGTTCCACGGGCGCGGCGGCACGGTCGGGCGCGGCGGCGGCTCGGCCTTCGCCGGGGTGCTGGCCCAGCCCGAAGGCACGGTTCAGGGGCGCATCCGCACCACCGAACAGGGCGAGGTCATCGCCAACAAATACGGCGAGCCGGAAATCGCCCTGCGAAATCTGGACGCCCTGACCTGCGGCGCGGTGCTGGCCTCGCTGGGCCAGGGGACGGACCACGCCTTCACCGCCGAACACGGCGCGACCCTGTCGGACCTGTCGGCGCGGTCGATGGCCGCCTATCGCAAGCTGGTCTATGAGACGGAGGGGTTCGTCGACTACTACCGCGCCGCCACCCCCATCGCCGAGATCGCCGACCTGAAGATCGGCTCGCGCCCGTCGTCGCGGACGGCCTCGACGCGGATCGAGGACCTGCGCGCCATTCCGTGGGTGTTCAGCTGGTCGCAGAGCCGGGTGATGCTGCCCGGCTGGTACGGGTTCGGATCGGCGGTTCAGGGGCATGACATGGCCGAGCTGAAGGCGATGGCCGAGGCCTGGCCCTTCTTCAGGACCCTGGTCCAGAACATGGAGATGGTCATGGCCAAGTCCGACATGACCATCGCCCGCCGCTATTCGACCCTGGTGGGCGACGCCTCCCTGGCGGCCCGCATCTATGGCGAAATCCGCGAGGAATGGCAGAGAACCCATGACGCCATCCTGGCCATCAACGGCCATGACAGCCTGCTGGGCGGCCAGCCCGAGCTGGACCGTCTGATCCGCATTCGGATGCCCTATGTCGAGCCGCTGAACCATGTGCAGATCGAACTGATCCGCCGCCGCCGCGCAGGGGACGAGGACCCCCGCGTCCGCGAAGGCATTCTGCTGGCCATCAACGGCGTGGCGGCGGGGCTGAGGAACAGCGGTTAAGGCCCTCACACTCTGCGTCATCCTGGGGCCTTGACCCGAGGATGACGGTGGGGTGGATCACCGTCCTACAACCACTTCGTCTTCTTGAAGGTGACGAACAGGGCCGTGCAGACGGCGCCCATCAGGGCCAGGGCGGCGAGGTAGCCGTAACGCCAGTGCAGTTCGGGCATGAACTCGAAATTCATGCCGTAGATGCCGGCTATGGCGGTGGGCACGGCCAGGATGGCGGCCCAGGAGGCCAATTTGCGGGTGATCACCCCCTGGCGCTGCTGCTCCAGCAGATTGGCGACCTCGAACACCGACGACAGAATGTCGTTCAGCCCGCCCAGCCGGCTGTTGACCCGCTGCACATGGTCGCTGACGTCGCGGAAATAGGGTCGGACATCGACGTCGATACAGGGCAGGTCCAGCGACTGCAGCCGCCGCGCCACCTCCTCCATCGGCCCCAGGATCCGTCGGAACTTCAGCAGTTCGCGGCGCAGGGTGAACAGGCGCCGGATCTCCGCGCGGGACAGGAAGGCGTCCAGCGTCTTCTGCTCCATCTCCAGCACGCTGTCCTCGGACTCATCGACGATGGGCGTATAGGCGTCGACGATGAAGTCCAGAATGCCGTGCAGGACGAAATCCGGCCCGCGCCTCAGCTCGTCGGGCGAGGCTTCGAGCTGGGCGCGCAGGCTGTCGTGGGTCCGCGACGAGCCATGGCGGATGCTGATGACATGGTCCGGGCCGACGAAGATATGGGTCTCGCCATAGTTGATCCGTTCGTCGATCCGCGCCGCCGTGCGCGCCACCACGAACAGTTCGCGGCCATAGACCTCGACCTTGGGCATCTGGTGCGCGGCCAGGGCGTCCTCGACCGCCAGGGGGTGCAGCTTGAACCGTTGGACCAGGACGTCGAACTCTTCGTCGGTCGGATCGACCAGACCGACCCAGACGAACTCGCCTGCCTCCAGCGCCAGTCCTTCGGCGGTCAACGGCGCCGCGCGCACGCGCTGGCCGTCACGATAAACATAAGAGGCGACGACCGGCATGGACGCTCCGTAGAAGATCGACCTCAGACTTAAAGGGTGCGGCGGCGCAGTTGAAGCGCCGGCATCGTCCCGACCCGCCTACCCTGCCGGTCGAACCTGACCGAAATGTCATGACGTCGAATTATGAATGCGCCGTCTTTCCGCCGTGGAAGCTTCGCCATTTCGATCCGATCCAGCTTCACCGTTCCCTGCCCCGGCTGACAAGGGGCGGAAAAATGGAAACAGGATCATGTTCAGGATCGCCTCTCTGACGACCGCCGCTGTCCTCGCCGCAGGCTCGGCCGCCGCCGCCCCGATCGAAGCCCGCATCCCCTTTGGCGACCTCGACCTGTCGAGCCGCGCGGGGGCGACGGCGTTCGACAACAGGGTTCAGCGCGTGGCGCGAACGCTCTGCACCGGCCGACAGCCCGTCGAACGGCTGAGCTGCATGCAGAAGGTGCGGGACGAAGCCCTGTCGCTTCTGCCCGACCGCGCCCAGAGCGACTATGCCCGCGGCCGCGTCGCCTTCGACGCCTGAAACGAAAGGACGCCGCCGGACGGATCGTCCGACGGCGTCCAACTCACGATGCTAAAGACCGCCCGAAGGGCGGCGCCCCCATCAGGAAACGGGGAAGCCCCGCACCTTCAGCAGGGCCGCCACGTCCGGGTCGCGACCGCGGAAGGCGCGGTAGGCTTCGGCGCGGTCGGTGGTGTTGCCCGGCGCCAGCATGATCGACTTGAAGCGGCCGGCGATATCCGGGTTGAACACGTCGCCCGACTCCTCGAAGTACGCCCAGGTGTCGGCGTCCATCGTCTCGGACCACAGATAGCTGTAGTAGCCCGCCGAATAGGCGTCCGAGGTGAACAGGTGATTGAACTGCGGCAGGCGGTGCCGCATCACGATCTCCTTGGGCATGCCGATCCGCGCCAGGCTGGCCTTTTCGAAGGCGTCGATGTCGGTCGGCGGCACGGCCTGGGTGTGCAGGTCCATGTCCACGATGGCCGAAGACAGATAGCTGACCGTCGCATAGCCCTGGTTGAAGGTGGCGGCGGCCTCGATCTTGTCCACCAGCGCCTGCGGCATGGCCTGGCCCGTCTGATAGTGTTTCAGATAGCCGTCCAGGATCGGGCGGCTCAGCACCCAGTGCTCGTGCACCTGCGACGGATATTCCACGAAGTCGCGCGGCGTATTGCCGAACGACGGATAGGTCACCACCGACGAGAAATAGTGCAGGGTGTGGCCGAACTCGTGGAACAGGGTCTCGGCGTCGTCCAGCGAGATCAGGACCGGCTGGCCCGGCTCGGGCTTGGTGAAGTTGTTGTTGTTCGACCCCAGGATCACCTTCGATCCGTCCAACTGCGAGAACGACCGATAGGTGGTCATCCAGGCGCCCGAACGCTTGCCCGGACGGGCGTAGTCGTCGGTGTAATAGAGGCCGATCAGCTTGCCCGTGGCCTTGTCGTGCAACTCATAGACCTCGACGTCCGGCTCGAAGGTCGGGACCGAACCCTTAGGCAGTTTGGTGAATTTGAAGCCGTACAGACGCTCGGCCATGGCAAAGGAGCCGGCGCGCACCGCGTTCAGCTCGAAATAGGGCTTCAGCTGGTTCTGATCCAGGTCGTACTTGGCCTTGCGGACCTTCTCGGCGAAATAGAGGTAGTCCCACGGTTCGATGTCGAACCCGGCGATCGCCTTCATGTCGGCGACCTCCTCGGCGACGCGGGCCTTGGCCGGGGCCCAGACGCGGTTCATCAGGGCCTCGGCCGCCGCCGGCGTCTTGGCCATGGTGTCCTGCATGCGCAGTTCGGCGTGGTTGCGATAGCCCAGGAGCTTGGCGCGCTGGTCGCGCAGCTTCACGATCTCGGCGATGGTGGCGTTGGTGTCGTTGGCGTCGCCGTTGTCGCCGCGATTGACGAACTTCTTCCAGACCTGTTCGCGCAGGGCCCGGTCGTCGGCGAAGGTCAGGAAGGGATCGACCGCCGAACGGGTGTTCAGAATGGCCCAGCCCTGGATGTTGCGGCTGCGCGCGGCCGATGCGGCGGCGGCCTTGTTGGACTCCGGCAGGCCCGACAGGCCCGCCTCGTTCGGGATCACCGTCCAGGCGTTCTCGTCGGCGACGACCTTCTGGCCGAAGCGGGTGAAGGCGTTGGACAGGGCGGTGTTGATCCGGCCCAGCTCGGCCTTGCCGGCTGCGTCCAGATTGGCGCCTGAACGGATGAAGGCGTCGCGACGGCGCTCGGCCAGACGCTTCTGCTGGGCGCTAAGGCCGGCCGCGTCGGCGGTGTCGGCGACGGCCTTGACCCGCTGGAACAGCTTCTCGTTGAAGGTGATCTCGTCCGAAGCCGCGGACAGCAGCGGCGACAGTTCGGTGTCGACCGCATCATAGGCTTCGCCGCCGATGTTGGAGGTCATGACGCCATAGATGTTGGACGCCCGGTCCAGCGGCTCTCCGGCCAGCTCCAGCGCCGCCATGGTGTTGGCGAAGGTCGGGGCCTCGGGGTTGTTGGCGATGGCGGCGATGTCGGCGCGTTGCAGTTCGATGCCTTCCAGCATGGCCTCGCGCAGCTTGGCGGGCGTCACCTTGTCGAACGGCGGCACGCCGTCGTACTTGCCGGTCCAGACCTGCAGCAGTTCGGCGCGCGGCGCCTGGGCGGGCAGGACGGCGCGGGCGATGCGCGCTTCC
>NZ_DALZQC010000093.1:0-12360 GCF_032017145.1 Brevundimonas sp. | reverse complement strand
CCGGGCCGCACGGCCGAGGCCGGCGGGGCGGACCCGACCTCGGCGCGGCAACGCACCTCGAGACGGCGCGACAGGCCGTCCAGGCCCAGCCACAGCTCGTTCATCCGGCGCAGGGCGTTCTTGCGCACCCAATCCCGGGCGTAGGCGGTGGGGGTGACCAGGATCAGGCCCCCGGCGTTGTCCAGGCGCACCGCCGAAGGGGCGATGTAGGACGAGAAGGGGCCGTCGCCGATCTCGGCGCGCAGACGCAACGCGGCCTCGTTCCAGATGCGGTCCGGGTCCGTCAATCCCGACGTCTTCGTTCCGCCCGCCATCGCCGTTGCGCCCCCAACCATCTTGCCGCCGCTCCAAAACCAATCCGAACCGTGCGCGCTTCAGGGCGATGGTTCAGGGACGACTTCTCCTGCGCCGAAAAGCGATGCTTTTCGGACGGGGCCGAGCTCCTGGACAGACATCTCCCGCCGCCGCGGAACTGAAGTCCCGCGCCGTCTTCATCCGTGTTGGGATGGAAGTGCGTTAGAGGCCAAAACTTACGCCGCGAGCCGGGAGGGTCAACGCTGATTCGTTGGTCGATTCGCAGTTAAATTGTTTGACTCCGTCAAACCCTGCTCCCGCTTGGAATTTTGGCCGGATCAAGGCCCGACGACTGTTGTTCAGGGTCGGTGGGGCTTAGCGGCCAAACGCAAAACGGCGAAGAAGCAGATGCTTCTTCGCCGTTGTAATTGCTTGATAATCCCGTAACGAAACAGCGACAGCTGTTCCGTTGGCTGTGGGATTAATTTCGGCTCAGGCGGCCGACATCTTCTTCAACTGGGCGGCCAGACGCGACACCTTGCGCGAGCCCGTGTTCTTGTGAACCACGCCCTTGGAGACGGCGCGCATCAGCTCGGATTGAGCTTCGACGAAAGCGGTCTTGGCGACAGCGGCGTCGCCGCCGGCCAGAGCTTCCTGGAACTTGCGCAGATAGGTGCGGACGCGCGAGCGACGCGCCTTGTTCACTTGGGTCCGCGCTTCGATCTTGCGGATCGCCTTGCGGGCGCCGGGGTTGTTGGCCATGTCAAACCTTCGAACGGAAAACGCCGCGGAGCACACGTCCACGGCGCGGAAATCTCAAGAGGGCGGGCCTATAGCCGAAAGCCCGGAGGCGGTCAACGCGGAGTCTTCCTTGATCGACTCTGCGGTTGGGCGGCGGAGCGGGGCGCTCGACGCCCTGCGGATCGCGTCACGGGCGCACCCCGACTGTCTTTAACGCGCCACGGCCCCGTTTCCGTCGCAGGTTTTTCGACCCTGTTGGAAACACGCAACGCTTTCTCTTTCTTCATGAATTGTGTCGTTTTACGGCCATGTTTGTCCCGTCCTCCAGAGGGCTGAAAGTCATTTCCCGGATCATTGTTCCATGACCCAGACCGCGCTTCTGCTCCTCGCGATGGCCCCCAGCGCCGCCGTCCAGCCCGCCATTGTCGAGCCGGCGGCGGTGCAGGCGACCCCGCCGCAGACCGCCACGCCTCAATCCCAGCAGGACGAACCCACGGTGATCCTGCCCGACGTCGAGGTCACGGCGGCGCGGCGCGGCGTGGCCCTGGGCGGGCAGGAGCCGATCGTCTCCTACGACGCCGCCCAGATCCAGGCGTTCGGCGCGACCAACATCGGCGAGCTGGTCAGTCTGCTGGAGGCCCAGACCCGCAGCGCGCGCGGCGGTTCTCCGGTCTTTCTGGTCAATGGGCGCCGCATCTCGGGCTTTCGCGAGATCCGGGGCGTTCCGCCCGAGGCCATCGAGCGTTTCGACGTCCTGCCGGAAGAGACGGCGCTGTCCTATGGCTACAGCGCCAATCAGAGGGTGGTGAACATCGTCCTGAAGGCGGACTTCAAGTCGCTGACCGCCTCGGTCAACGTCAGCCGGCCCGAGCAGGGCGGCCGGACCACGACGGCCAGCGAGAACAACGTCCTGCGCATCGCCGGGTCGGACCGTTGGTCCCTGGACATCAACGGCACGACCTCCAACACCCTGTTCGAGACCGAACGCAACATCGACCGCACCGGCTCCGGCGTCCTGTTCGACGGCCGGGGCAATGTGACGGGTCTGGGGGGCGTACCCAGGGCGGGACAGACGAACCCCGCCGACACGGGCATCGACCCGGCCCTGTCGGCCCTGGCGGGATCGACGGTCTATGTGGCGGGCGTTCCCGTCTCGGCCGCGACCGGCGCGCCGACCCTGTCCGATTTCGTCTCGACTGCGGGCGTAGCGAACACGGGCGATCTGAACGCCTATCGCACCCTGTCGCCCCAGACCCACCAGGCCTCCATCGCGGGGACCTACAAGCACGACCTGAACGACAAGGTCGGCATGACCCTGAGCGGCAGCCTGGAGGACTCCAGCAGCTTCAGCTATCTGGGCCTGCCGGGCGTCACCCTGACCCTGCCGTCGGCCAACCCCTTCTCGCCCTTCGGCGACGACGTGCTGCTGTATCGCTACGTCGACCGGCCCGACGCCCTGACGCGCCAGACCGACACCCGCACCATCGGCCTGGGCACGGTGTTCGACGGCTATCTGGGCGATTGGCGCTGGACGGCGACGGGCGACTACAACCGGGTCACGACCGACACCTCCACCGGGCGCGGTCTGGACGCGGCGGCGTTGCAGACGGCGATCACGGCCAACGACCCATCGGTCAATCCGTTCGGCGATATCGGCGGCCGGGTGACGGAGCGGGCGCGCGACACCGCCCATTCGACGGCCCAGACCGCGACCGGCGAACTGGTGCTGAACGGCCGTCCGTTCGAGCTTCCGGCGGGCGAGGTGACGTCGACCTTCAAGGTCGGCGCCGGCTATCAGTCGCTGGATTCCGAAAGCGTGCGCGGGGGCGTCGCCGTCGACCGGTCGCAGTCGCGCAATTCGGGCAGCGTCCAGGCCAATTTCGACCTGCCGATCTCCAACGTCGATCGCGGCGTCCTGCCCAAGATCGGCGACCTGTCGGCCAATCTGAACCTGTCCTATCAGGAACTGTCCGATTTCGGCGGGGTCTCGTCGGTCGGGGCCGGTCTGAACTGGTCGCCGGTTCAGCGCCTGTCGCTGTCGGCCAACTATTCGGACGAGGGCAAGGCCCCCACCGTCCAGCAGCTGAACGATCCCACCGTGGCCACCCCCAATACGCCGGTGTTCGACTTCAGCACCAACCAGACGGTCGAGATCACCCAGATCACCGGCGGCGATCCCAATCTGAAGGCCGAGGATCGGCGCATCCTGAAACTGGGCGTCAACTGGCAGCCGGTGTCGGACAAGGATTTCCGCCTGAACCTGGCCTACACCCGCACCGAGGCGGATAATGAGATCGCCGGCTTCCCCGCCATCACCCCCGACCTTGAGGCGGCCCTGCCGGACCGCTTCGTGCGCGATGCGAACGGCGATCTGGTCTCCATCGACGCCCGCCCGCTGAACTTCTTCATGCGCGAGCAGCAGGACGTTCAGTGGGGCTTCAACTTCTCGCGTCCGTTCGGAAAGGCCGATCCGTCGCTGGCGCGACGTGGACCGGGCGGTCCGGGAGGCGCCATGACGATGGGGCCCGGCCCCGGAGGCCCGCGAGGTCCCGGCGGACCGGGCGGTCGTATGCGCGGTTCGCGCGGGCCGGGCATGCAGCCGGGGCAGGGGATGTTCAACCTGTCGCTGACACACACCTGGCGGGTTCAGGACGAGGTGACGATCCGCGACGGCCTGGCGCCGCTTGACCTGCTGAACGGCGATTCCATCTCGGGATCGGGCGGCCAGTCCCGCCACGAGGTCCAGTTGCAGACGGGGCTGTTCCGAAACGGCCTGGGCGCCTTCGTCAACGCCAACTGGCGCGAGGGCACGCGGGTCAACGGCGATGCCCTGGGTTCGCCCGATCTGGACTTCTCGGGGCGCACCACCGTCAATCTGTTCGCCTTCGCCGACCTGACCCAGCGCAAGGCCTGGGTGGAGCGGTTCCCGATCCTGAAGGGCACGCGCATCGGCTTCGGGGTGCAGAACATCTTCGACGACCGGATTTCCGTGACCAGCAGCGACGGCTCGACCCCGGTCAACTACCAGTCGGACTATCTGGACCCGCAGGGCCGCGTCTTCCGCATCAATCTGCGCAAGATCCTGTTCTGACCCGGTCGTCGGACGTCTAGGGCCAGACGACGGCGACTGCGATCATCACGGCGGCGGCGCCGAGGGCCAGGGCGAAGAAGAGGCGGTCGGACATGGCCTCTTGGTTACGCCCGCATGGGCGTGGCGGCAAGGACGGCGGGACAGGTCCCTGCGTCGCCGAACCTTGACCGATTTCTGACGGCGTCCTACCCCGCAGGGGACCGTCTGCCCGTCAGACCGACGCCCAAGGACCCATCGAATGCCGCGCCTGATCCTGCTCCGCCACGGCCAGAGCCAATGGAATCTCGAAAACCGCTTCACCGGCTGGGTCGACGTCGACCTGACGGCCGAGGGCGAGGCCCAGGCGCGGCGCGGCGGGGAGCTGATCGCCCAGGCCGGGTTCAAGCCGGCCGTCATGTTCACCTCGGTCCTGACGCGCGCCAAGCGCACCGGCGCCCTGGCCCTGCAGGCGGCGGGCCTGACCGATGTGCCGGTGATCGAGGACTGGCGCCTGAACGAGCGCCACTACGGCGGTCTGACGGGGCTGAACAAGGCCGAGACGGCCGAGAAACACGGCGAGGATCAGGTCAAGGTCTGGCGCCGCAGCTATGACGTGCCGCCGCCCCCGCTGGCGCCGGGCGGCGAGTTCGATTTCAACGCCGATCCCCGCTACGCCGGCAAGGCCATACCGGACACCGAGAGCCTGAAGACCACGCTGGACCGGGTGAAACCCTATTGGGACGCCGAGATCGCACCACGCCTGAAGGCGGGCGAGGACGTGCTGATCGCCGCCCACGGCAACTCGCTGCGCGCCATCGTCAAACTGCTGTTCGGCGTGCCGGACGACCGGATCGTCGGCGTCGAAATCCCGACCGGCAATCCGCTGGAGATCGACCTGGACGCGGCGCTGAAGCCGACGGCCGCGCGGTATCTGGACGCCGACCGGGCCGAAGCCCTGCCCGAGGCGTCATGAGCTGGAGCGACGCCGACCGGGGCTTCATGGCCCAGGCCATCGCCCTGGCGACCGGTCGCATGGGCGAGACCTGGCCCAATCCGGCCGTCGGCTGCGTCATCGTCAAGGACGGCCGCGTCATCGCCCAGGCCGCCACGGCGCCGGGCGGCCGTCCCCATGCCGAGGAGCAGGCCGTGCCCGCCGGCGGGGCCGAGGTGGCGGGATCGACCGTCTATGTCACGCTGGAGCCGTGCGGCGCCCGCTCGTCGGGCCGCAAGTCCTGCGCCCACTTCCTGACCGAGGCGGGGGTGGCGCGGGTGGTCATCGCCTGTCTGGACCCGTCGCCCTTCGCCGCCGGACGCGGCACCGAGCGCCTGCGCGCGCAGGGCCTGACCGTCGAGACCGGCCTGATGTGCGAAGAAGGCGAGGCTCTGTGCGAGGGCTTCCTGCACCGGCTTGAGACCGGCCGGCCGATGGTGCGGGTCAGTTCGGACGGGGTCGGCTTCGACGGCCGCTTCGTCGCCTCGCCCAAGGCCGATCTGGTGACCGAGCTGAAGCGGCTGGGAGAGGCGGGCTACACCCGCCTGTGGACCGGCCCCGGCGAACTGGCCGACGTCCTGGCCGAGCAGGGCTTGCTGACGGTCTGATCCAGCTCGCGAGGGTGTCGAGGCCGTTCAAGGCTTCTTAAGCGACGACCGCTAGGGTGATCCGATGGCCCTGGCTGCGGAACCCCTGGTGAGACGGCGCCTGACGCAGGCGGAACTGGACGTGGTCTGCGCCCGGCACGACCGGCTGTTCCAGGCCCGCCCCGGCGGGGCCCGCGCGGTCTTCGCCTGGATGGATCTGTCGGGCCTCAGTTTGAAGGGCCGGAATCTGGCCGACGCCGATTTCGCCGCCGCCTGTCTGGAAGGCTGCGACCTCACGGGCGCCAAGCTGGACAACGCCAACTTCTTCGGCGCGGACATGCAGGACGCCGTACTGGCCGAGGCCAGTCTGCGACGCGCCGACCTTCGCGGCGCCTGCCTGCGCGGGGCGGACCTGTCCGGCGCCGACATGTTCGAGGCGGACCTGCGCGAAGGCACGATCGCCGCCGCCGACGCCAAACTGGGCTTCAAGGTCATCGAGCCCCGTCATCGCGACGACACGGAGGCCAACGGCGCCTGTCTGGCCGGCGCCAATCTGCAGCGTTCCAAGATGTCGGGCGTCATGGCCATGCGGGCCGACTTCTCCGGCGCGGTGATGAAGGACTGCAAACTGGTTCGGGCCAATCTGAAACAGGCCGATTTCCGGGGCGCCGACCTGGCCGGGGCGGACCTGTCGGGCGCGGACCTGTCCGGCGCGGACCTGCGCGACGCCATTCTGGTCGGCTGCAAGACCACCCTGTGGCGCGCCGACGGGGCGGACATGCAGGGCGCGCTGACGGACAAGCGGTCGGCCTGCGAGTCCGTGGACCGGATGCCGGCGGCCGAAATGCTGCGCGAACACGCCCGCTGGTGCGAGACGGGCGGGGCGGAGGGGCAGCCTTCGGTCTTCGATGGGGTCGATCTGCGTCCGCTGAAATCCATCACCGGCCTGAACCTGACGGCCCTGTCGGCCAAGGGGGCGGTCTTCTACGGCCTGGACATGGAAGGGGTGCAGCTGCAGGGCGCCCAGCTCGAAAACGCGGACCTGCGGTCCGCCAGGCTGCGTCGCGCCGATCTGCGCGGGGCGCGTCTGAAGGGCGCGCGGCTTAACGGGGCGGACCTGCGCGAGGCGCAGTTGGGGCCGCTTCTGATCGCGGCGGATCGTTTGATGCCGGCCGATCTGACCGGGGCGGTTCTGCGCGGCGCCGACCTGTCGGGCGCCGATCTTAGGCGCGCCGTGCTGGCCAACGCCGATCTGGCGCGGGCGATCCTGCACGGCGCCCAGACGCGCCAGATCGACCTTACCGACGCCAATCTGACAGGTGTGCGCGGCCTGATCGTCGACGACCAGGCCGCCTGATCTCGGCCTAGACCAGCGCCTTGAGCTGATCGACCAGATCGGTCTTTTCCCAGCTGAAACCGCCATCCGCATCCGGCTCGCGGCCGAAGTGGCCATAGGCCGTGGTGCGGGCGTAGATCGGCTTGTTCAGGCCCAGATGCTGACGGATCGCGCGCGGCGTGGCGCCGCCGATCAGGTCCAGGATCTTGTCTTCCAGCACCGCTTCAGAAATCGTTCCCGTGCCGTGCAGATCGACGTGGATTGACTGGGGCTTGGCCACGCCGATGGCGTAGGAGATCTGGATGGTGCAGCGGTCGGCCAGACCGGCGGCGACCACGTTCTTGGCCAGATAGCGGCAGGCGTAGGCGGCCGAACGGTCCACCTTGGTCGGATCCTTGCCCGAGAAGGCGCCGCCGCCGTGCGGGGCCGCGCCGCCGTAGGTGTCGACGATGATCTTGCGCCCGGTCAGGCCGGCGTCGCCGTCAGGCCCGCCGATCTCGAAGATGCCGGTCGGATTGATGTGCCAGACGGTGTTCTCGTCGGTGAAGCCTTCCGGCAGCACTTCGAGGATATAGGGCTTCACGATCTCGGCGACCTGTTCCGAGCTCAGGCCCTTGGCATGCTGGGTGGACAGGACGATGGACGTCGCACGGACCGGCTTGCCGTCCTGGTATTCGATCGTCACCTGGCTCTTGGCGTCCGGCTCCAGCTGCGAACCGCCGGCGTGGCGCACTTCGGCGAGCCGCTTCAGGATGTTGTGGCTGTATTGCAGGGTCGCGGGCATCAGTTCCGGCGTCTCGTTGGACGCATAGCCGAACATGATGCCCTGATCGCCCGCGCCCTCGTCCTTCTCATTGGTGGAATCGACGCCGACGGCGATATCGGCCGACTGGGCGTGCAGATAGCAGGCGTATTCGGCCGTCTCCCAATGGAAGCCGTCCTGCTCGTATCCGATGTCCTTGACCGCCGCGCGGACCAGCGGCTCCAGGCTGTCGATGATGCTCTGGGTGAAGGCTTCGTTCTCTTCCTTGGTGTTACCCGGCTGGGTGGCGCGGACCTCGCCGGCCAGCACGATGCGCTGGGTGGTGACCAGGGTTTCGCACGCCACGCGCGCCTCGGGATCCTTGGCCAGGAAGGCGTCCACGACCGTATCGGAGATGCGGTCCGCGACCTTGTCGGGGTGGCCCTCGGAAACGCTTTCCGAGGTGAAGAGAAAGGAGGAACGAGCGGCCAAGGGTGGCTCCTGTCTGTGTCTAGCGGACAGACATATAAAGATATGCTTATATGTTCAAGTGATCTGACGGCCGGCCAGCATCAATGGATATCGTTCGCATCCTAACCGTAAGCGGCTGACACCCGCGATAAATACGGTAAACAGCGCGCGGGGGATCAGATGCCTGACAGCCTGACGACAAGAGAAAGCGAGTGCGTGCACCTTGCCGGCCAGGGCCTGGAGGACAAGGAGATCGCCGCACGCCTGGGCATATCCCCCCGCACGGTCGGCAACCACCTGCATCGCGCCTATGCCAAACTGGGCGTATCGGATCGAAAACTGGCCGCGCGCCGACTGAGTATCGCCTACTCAGAGGCGCCGATACTCATTCCCGAACCGGTCGATGCCGGGCCAGTTGATCCGGCGTCGGCTGAACGGTCGGTCGACGACAGCGCCGACGTCCTGCCGTCCTGGCCTCTGCCGCCCCCGCCTCGCGGGATCGGCGCACGGTTGGGGGTCATGATCGCCGGCGCCGTCGTCGCCCTGCTTCTGGCCCTCGGGATCGTGACGGCAGGCATGGGGGTTCCCACCCTTTTCGACCGGATCGCTCCCGAATGGGCCCGCTGACGCGGACATCATTCCAAGGGATCGACCAATGAGAAACATGCAGGTTGGGGTCAGGGTCGCAAGACAGGTCCGTACGGCGGAACACGCCATCGACCAGGCCATGATCGAGGTATGCCGCCTTGTCCAAACCTCGCTGGAGGGCCGCGTTGAGAGCCGTCTGGCGGCCGAGGTGGGGCAATCGGCCATCGAACACATCATTTCCGGCCTGGGTCAGTTGGCCACCGTTCGCGCCAGCATCGTCGCCGGCCATGCCGACTTGGCGACGGTCGCTGACGACCATGGCATCGGCTGGCGGATGGAAGGGATGGGCGAAGCCAAGACCGATCCCAAGCCGACCGCCCGCCTCGACGTCGTCAAACTGGCCGCCTGATCGGAAGCGACTTCATGCCCTCGCCGCTGCTGATGTTCGGCTCGGGCGTGACTGTGCTCGCCCTGTGCCTGCTGGTCTGGAAGGGACGTCGACCCGAGCGAGAAGCCGCCTTGGGTCTGTTTCTCGCCCAGATCCTGTCGGGCTGGGTCGATCATCTGGTCATCGGTCAGTTCCGATGGGCGGTCGCGACGATCTCCTTGGGTCTGTTGGTCCTGCTGATAAGGCTCGCGCTTCGTTATGATCGCTGGTGGCTGCTGCTGGCCGCCGGCGCCCAGATGCTGGCCTTCGTCACCCACCTGTCTTCGCTGTTCGGTCCTGGCGCCCTGACGTGGTCCATCGTCACCGCGCGCATGACCGTCTGGGTCGAGATCATGTTCTTGGCCCTCCTTGGAGTGTGGGAGGCGCGTTGCGCCCCCTACGCCCGCTCTCAATCATCGCTGCGGCCCGGCCCAAGGCCGCACGCACTCAAAGGATCTGAAACGTGATCACCGAACCCATCAAGGGCTTTTTACCCCTCTTCCGCTCCTGGTTCGACACCGCCGCCATGGCCGAAAAAGTCGGCGTGTCGGGCAGCCCCGACAATCTGCTATCCGAACTGGATCTGGGGCCCATGGTCGAGGCCGAGACCCGTCTGCTGAACCACACGCCCGCCAGCGCCGCCGAGGCGGCCTTCATGCTGGAAGTGGTGCGTCAGAACATGATCGACGCGGGCCGGTCGGACGGCCTGGACCTGCGCGCCCTGTCGGCTGTTCAGCGCTGGCTGGCCGATCATTCGACCGGCGAGGCCGACGGCCAGCCTGTCGAGCGGCTGCTGCGTCAGGCCCAGGTCTGACTTGGGGACGTCAGGGGGCGGCCGATCAGCCGCGCAGCCCCTTGGCGACGGTCAGCAGGGCGTCGCGCTGGGCGGGGTCCTGAATGCCGCGGAAGGCCGCCAGCAGTTCGGCGACGCCCGGGGCGGCCAGCGCAAGCTCGTCGCCCTCGGCCGTCTCCAGTTCACCCAGCAGGGCCGCACCGGTGGATTTCAGAACCGAGGCGATCTGCAGCAGACGCGCGGCGGACACGCGATTGACGCCCCGCTCGTACTTCTGAATCTGCTGGAAGGTGACGCCCGCGCCGGCGGCCAACTGGGCCTGTGTGATGCGAAGTTCCTCGCGACGCGCGCGGATGCGTCCGCCAATTGCGATGTCTACGGGATCAACTGCGTCGTTCATTTCGGCCTACGGTCAGATCTGATGCGGTGCCAAGGCCCCAAAACGCCCTCCACGTCAAGCCAAAGCTTGCAACCTAAGGGGTGTTACTTGCGCCGGTGATCCGCAATTCAACCACAAGGATATGCGGCCGGTCCCCCACCGCCGCCAGGCGGCGTTCGGCCCTTAAACAAAGGAAGTGGTGCCGCTTGCGTGACTCGAACACGCGACCCCATCATTACGAATTCGACGGAAGCAAATCTGTCAAATCCAAACGGCGCATGGCTTTTGGCACCAATCCGCTGACGGTGAAAGGCCCTTACCCACACATTACCCATTTTGGGCGAAGCGGTCGGCTCGGGCACTTCCGAAGTTACGATCGTTAGCTCAGTCGGATTTCAAATTTCGACCTGCGCCATACCTGCAAGCCCCAAGCGACCGGAAGCTCACTTCGACGAGCGGCCCCGTTTCGTGGACGGCTTTGGACCATCCGTAGGAGGCGTAGATTTGCGGCCTTTCGCGCCCAGCCCAATCGACTTTGCCAGCTCAGACCGACGGGCCGAGTAGGCGGGCGAGACCATCGGGTAGTCAGAGGCTAGCCCGTATCGATCTCGGTACTCGTCCGGCGTAATCCCGTTGGCCGACAAGTGACGCTTCAGCGACTTGTAGGTTCGGCCATCCAAGAAACTGACCAGACCCGCATCGGTGATCGACTTCCGAATCTGGCCAGCACTGGCGCGGACGTAGATTTCGACCGCTTCCGGTTCAGGCTGACCGACGTTCGCAAGGGCCGCATGAGTGGAAAAGATCAGATCTCCGATCCGCTCTGGCGGAAGGTCATTGTTGGATACGTAGTTGGCTACGATCCCGACGGTCATGTCGAGAATCGAGGGTGCTGGCTGATCGGTCATGCTTGGGGGTCCACCTCAGGCGTTGGCCGAACTCCAGATGGATCGACACTCGAGGTTCACCGTAAGCCGACACTTTGAATGTCCGCAATGGGTGGATACTGTTGAAAAAGTCGGGAGACCGCTGAAACGGCGCAAACTGCGTGCCGTTCACGAAATTCGGCTTTAACAAAATCAATCGGTTAGATTCTCGCGGCGGCACCACATCGAGCCCAGAAGGTCGATCACAGCAGGGTCGCGGACTTTTTCAACAGTATCGGTGGAAAGCAGAAGTGGAGGCCGTATCGTCTCGGTCTCCAGGTTTTCGAAAAGCAGGCGGACGGTGTGGCGCGTTACAGCTCGGCCATCCGATTTCAGTTCGACGACGTGAGCCTTGAACGCTGCCTTGCCTTGTTTGGTCAGGTTGGCCCAGGTCCGTTGGCGACCGTCTTGCGTAGCCTTGGTCAAAGCGACGTAGTCCGAATCCTCCAAGAGCTTGAGGTGCTTGGACAAGACGGAGTCAGACACACCTAACCGGTCTCGTAACAGGCTGAACTCGGCCTGGTCCACGCCAGAAAGGATTGCGCAAATTTGCAAGCGTCCAGGGGCATGAATGACGGGGTCGAACCGAGGAAGTGGCGTCACCGGACGTCCTCCCTCAACTCTTGCCGCCACACCCGCATCCAAATCCGGCTGCCGATGATCGCAGAGACGAATCCTACCGCGCCAGAAACCAGGAACAGCCAGTCCGGTCCTTGGAGGCGCCCGTAAAGCGACATGCCAATCAAGCCGAGGAATAGAACGCTCATCGCGTAGGCGACCCAGCGGGCGCGTGGCGGGGAGTACGACGCGGCCGAACGTGAATCCATATACCGGGCGCGCTGGAACACGGTCACCTAGGCTCAGGACCCATTGATGTGAGGCGAACGATCTGATTCAGGCTCCTGAGGAGTCTGGATATGAGCGATCTGTATTGGCTGACGGGCGAGCAGATGGCTCGGTTGGAGCCCTTCTTCCCCAAGAGCCACGGCAAGCCGCGGGTGGATGACCGCCGGGT
>NZ_DALZQC010000092.1:0-12665 GCF_032017145.1 Brevundimonas sp. | reverse complement strand
GCCGGGCGGAAGAGGCCAATCCGGCCCTGGCGGTCCTGACCGGCCCGGCGGCGGCGCGCGACGCGGCCTTCGGCCATCTGTTCGATCCGCCCGGCGTCGCCGAGGCGCGGGCCAAGCTGGCGGCCGGTTCTTCGGGCCCCGTCGAACTGGTCGCGCGTGCCTATCCCGACAAGATGCTGCATCTGTATGTGGCGCCCGAGGGCGAACGTCGGCGGATCTGGCTGTTCGACGTCTCGTCGCAGAAGTCGATGGAGCTTCAGCTCAACCAGGCCCAGAAGATGCAGGCCGTGGGCCAGTTAGCCGGGGGCGTGGCCCACGACTTCAACAATCTGCTGACGGCGATCCAGCTTCAGCTGTCCGGCCTGTTGGAACGCCATCCGGTGGGCGATCCGTCCTACGAAGGGCTGAACGAAATCCGCCAGACGGCCATTCGCGCCGCCGATCTGGTGCGCAAGCTGCTGGCCTTCTCGCGCAAGTCCACGGTGCGGCGCGAACGGCTGGACCTGGGCGAACTGGTGGGCGAGTTCGCCATCCTGCTGCGCCGCCTGCTGCGCGAGGACGTGCGGCTGGAAACCGACTACGGCCGCGACCTGCCGGTGGTGCTGGCCGACAAGAGCCAGCTGGAGACGGCGGTGATGAACCTGGCCGTCAACGCCCGCGACGCCATGCGCGGCGTGGTCGAGCCGGGCGCGGGCGTCGTCACCATCTCGACCCGGCGTCTGACGGCGGAAGAGGCGCGCGGCCTGGGCTGGGCCGACGCCCCGACCAGCGAGGTCGCCCTGATCGAAGTGTCCGACACCGGCCCCGGCGTGCCGCCGGAACTGCTGGACAAGATTTTCGAGCCCTTCTTCACCACCAAGGCGGTCAACGAGGGCACCGGCATGGGTCTGGCCACCGTCTATGGCATCGCCCAGCAGGCCGGCGGCCATGTCGCGGTCGGCAATGTCGAGGGGGGCGGGGCCGCCTTCCGCCTGTTCCTGCCCGCCGCCGGCGAGGCCGAACTGGCCGAGGTTCAGCCGGTCGAGGTCAAGGCCAAGGCGCCGCGCGACCTGTCGGGCGCCGGACGCATCCTGTTCGTGGAAGACGAGGACGCCGTGCGCGGCATCGCCGCCCGTCTGCTGCGCCAGCGCGGCTATGAGGTGATCGAGGCGGCGGACGGCGAGGAGGCGCTGATGCTGGCCGAGGAGCATGCGGGCCAGATCGACATGATGATCTCCGACGTCATCATGCCGGGCCTGGACGGCCCGTCGCTGTTGAAGAAGGCGCGGCCCTATCTGGGCGACGCGCCGGTCATGTTCATCTCTGGCTATGCAGAAAGCGACTTCTCGGACCTGTTGCAGGACGAGACGGGCGTGTCCTTCCTGCCCAAGCCGCTGGACATCAAGACCCTGGCCGAACGGGTGAAGCAGGAACTGCACGCCGCCTGACGACGGCGGCGTCTGTCGCGTGGTTCACGCTGCGCGGCGCAGTGCGGACGGCGCCTTGACGTACAGGCCCCGGCGGCCGTTCACCGGACGGAAGGCCACCGTCTCGCCTTCCAATCGTTCGTCGGCGCCCAGGAACAGGCAGCCGTCGTCGACCAGCCGCCGCTCCAGCCCGTCCAGCAGCCGTGCGCGCCGCGACGGCTCCATGTCGCCGAGCACATTGCGGCAGAAGATGACGTCGAAACGGGCGTCGTCGGTCGGTTCGTCCAGCAGATTGGAGCGGCCGAAGCGGACCGCATCGGCCAGTTCGGCCTTGACGATCCACTGGTCCTCCATCGGCTCGAACCAGCGCAGCATGGTCCGCGCCGTCAGGCCGCGCTGAATCTCGAAGCCGGTATAGAGGCCCGAGCGCGCCTTCTCGATGGCGCGTTGCGACAGGTCGGTGGCGATCAGATCGACGGCGGTGTGCGTCTCCAGCGCCGCCATGGCGATTGACCAGGCCTCCTGGCCCGTGGAGCAGCCGGCCGACCAGATTTTGACGCGACGGTCCGGGCGCGCCTTGGCCAGGGCCGGCAGCAGTTCGTTTTCCAGGATGCGGAAGGGCGTGCGGTCGCGACGGAACCAGGTCTCGGCGTTCAGCAGCACCTCGATCACCGACCAGGCCAGGGAGGCGACCGGATTGGCCCACAGATTGGCCAGCAGCGCCTCGACATTGGCGTAGCCCTCGCGTCGCGCCACCGGACCCAGCCGATGTTCGGCCAGATGGATGCGATCCCGCGACAGGCGATAGCCGGCGCGGGTGGCGAGAAGGGACTGCAGTTTGTCGAAATCGTCCGGCGTCATGCGGCGATCGCTCCGACCTCCGTCAGCTTGGACTGCAGGATTTCGCCGTCGAAGGGCTTCATCACATAGTCGTCGGCGCCGGCGGCCAGGGCCTCGGCGATCCGTTCGGGGCGGGTCTCGATGGTGCAGAACAACACCTTGGGCCGGTCGCCGCCCGACGTGGCGCGCAGGCGGCGCAGGAAGGTGATCCCGTCCATCACAGGCATGTTCCAATCGACCAGCACGACGTCCGGCATGGCGCCGATGCAATAGGCCAGGGCCTCGGCGCCGTCGGCGGCCTCGTCGACCTCGTAGCCCAGGCCCTCGATGATCCGGCGTGCGACCTTGCGGATGATGCGGCTGTCGTCGACGATCAGGCAGGTTCGAAAATTCATGGCCCTCTCCTCGACGTCGCGACGGGTTCGCCCCTTGGATTCGGGCGGAATATTGCCCTGATGCCAGTTAACGACTCGTTTGGAAACGGCCTCAGGCGGGCATTCGGGCGACCAGGGCGACCTTTCCGTCGTCAACCTTGACGTGCAGGGCGCCGCCGGCCGCCGTCACCGTCAGCCAAAGCCAGTAGGGCTGGATCCACTGACCCGCCAGTCCCTCGGTCAGGCGTTCGCCCGCCAGACCGGCCGCCGCCTCGGGCTTTAGCCTGGCCCGCGATCCTTCCGCGAAGCCTTCCAGATAGACAAAACCGTCCTCGACCCGCGACTGGATAACCGCCGAGCCGCCCATAGGCAGGGCGCCGACGGTCAGATAGGCCAGGTTGGTCAGGGCCCGCGCCTGGGGCTTGGAGAACTCGCCATCCGCTATGCGCCAGTCCAGGGTGGCGCGGCCCCCCTGCGTCATGCCGACCAGCAGGCTCTCCAGTTCGCGCGCGGTGAATCGCTCGCTGGTGGTCGCCGCGCCGAAGGCCACGCGGGCGTAATGGACCAGAGCCACCATCTTGCGGGCGCTCTGTTCGATCAGGGCCAGGGCGTCGTCGCGCATGTCCTGCGCCGCCGGGTCCTGCATCAGGTCCAGGCCCGAGACGATGGCGCCGGACGGGCTGATGAAGTCATGGCACAGCTTGGCCGCGACATAGGTGGCCAGTTCCGTCCCGTCGACGGGCAGGTCGAGCGGAGCGGCGCGTTTGTCGTCGGTCGGGGTCATGGCGGCTGGAGCACTCAGGTCACAGTTCGTGTCGCGCGCGAAGGTGACGTGATTTGCCGGTTCATGGAACCGCCCGGATGGTCTATCGACCCGCCCATGACGACCGCCTCCTCCCCCGTTCCGTTCCACGCCGCTCTCGAACGCGACCTGAAATCGGGCGCCCTGGCCCTGACCTTGGCCAAGATCGCCGAGGAGGCCGCGCGGCTTATCCTGCCCTATTGGCGGGCCGGCACGGCGGTCGAGACCAAGTCCGACGACAGCCCCGTCACCCAGGCGGATCGCGCGGCCGAGGCCCTGATCCTGGAGCGACTGGCCGCCGCCTATCCGGGCGTCCAGACCGTGGCCGAAGAGGCGGTGTCCGAAAGCGGCGCGCCCGCCTCGGCCGAGGACTGGTTCTGGCTGATCGATCCGCTGGACGGCACGCGCGGATTCGTGCGCGGGGGCGAGGCCTTCACCGTCAACATCGCCCTGATGCACGCCGGATATCCGGTCGCGGGCGTGGTGACGGCGCCCGCGACCTCGACCACCTGGCGCACGGACAAGCCCGAGGGCGGCGCCTTCCGGCGTCAGTTCGGCGCCCTTCAGGCCGGCGAAGCCCATGCCGGCGAGGACTGGCGTCCCATCCGCGTGCGCGACCGGCCGCAGGAAGGTCTGGCCCTGCTGAGCCACAGCGTCACCGACGAGGAGGCCGTGCGCCTGGCCGCCCGCCACGGCTGCACTCGCTGGCAAGGCACGGATTCCTCGCTGAAGTTCTGCCTGATCGCCGAGGGGCGGTTCGACGCCTATCCCCGCACCGGCCCGACCTCGGAATGGGACACGGCGGCGGGACAGGCGGTTCTGGAGGCGGCCGGCGGCCGCGTCCTGGCCGACGACGGCCAGCGTCTAAGCTATGGCAAGCCCAGGTTCCTGAACGGCGCCTTCGTCGCCATGGGCGGCTGAGGCGGGCGTCAAGCCCTGGCGCTGGACAGCAGGGTTTCCGCCCGTTCGGCCAGAACATCGACGCCCCGTTCGCGCGCCGTCGCCGCCGCCTCGCCCAGGATCAGCCCCAGCCCGCCAGGCGCGGCGCCCGTCAGCCGCCGGCGCGCCAGCAGAATCTCGGCCATGCCGATCTGGTCGGCGGACCAGTCCAGCGGCGTCGCCTCGGGCATCCGCGCGCGCAGCCGCGTCTCCAGCGTCATCAGGCCCGCCAGATCGCCGACCGCCTCGGCCAGGGCGACCTCGCGGGTGATCCGCCGCTCGCGCACCACGGCGCCCAGCACCAGATCGCGGCCCTGGGTCAGGCTTTCCGCCTGGGCCAGCAGCATCAAGGGTCGAGCCTCGTCGCCGGCGCGCAGGATCTGGATGGCGACCCAGTCCAGGGGGCTGTGATCGGGGGTGAACTGTTCGGCGGCGGCGTCGAACAGGGTCCGCGCCTGGGCCCCCGCCGCCTGATGTGCCGCCACGGCGGCCAGGGCCGACAAACCGGCGCCGCACAGCGCCAACGCCCGCGCGCGCGTCAACGGGCGATGGTCGGGCGAGGCGGCCTCGACCAGGGCGCCCAGGCTGCGGCCCGCCTGGTCCAGCAGGCGCACGTCGCGCCGCGCCACGCCCGTCTCCAGCGTCAGGGCGGCCTGATCCATCCTAAGCTCCAGGTCCTCGGCCCTATCGCCCTGAACCGCTGCATCCATCAGTCCGCCCGCTTCGGCCAGGCTGTCGATATCTCCCGCCAGGCGCGCCGTGCGCGCCTTCAGCCGTGCGAGGGTCGCGGCCAGGATTGAGGCCGCGCGTCGGTTGCGCGGGCGATCGACGCTGGCCAGAAGGGCCAGGGCGCGATCCAGCCGCTCCGGCGCGCCGCACAGATCGAACCGCAACATCGCCGCCGCCGCGCCGTCCGCCGCCGCCAGGGCGGCCTGATCCTCGGTCGTCGCGGAACGGGACAGGCTCTCGGCGCAGCGGTCCGCCCGATCCAGGCTCTCGGCGGCGCCCGTCCGCCGGGCGTGTTCGCGCCACAGGGCGGCGGCGCGGTGTTCGGTCTCGAACGGACGGTTGCAGGACACCCGGCCCGCGTCGATGGATTCGCGCAACGCCTCGGCCCGCAGCAGGTCGGGGCCGATCAGTTCGACCCAGCCCAGGTCTTCGCTCTCTCGCGCCTGGGCGAAGAGTTTTCGAAGATCGCGGCCGAATTCGAACATGCGCTGGACCTCTGTAATCCCGCTTCGAGACGCAGACTGGGTCTCTTGCGGCGTCCAATGCAAACGCAGCGCCGCCAAAGCGGTTCGGTCGGGCTTATCCCCAGCCTTCGTCGCGGGGCGATCAGCCCAGGTTCGGCGTCTTCTGCTGACAGCGTTGCAGGGTCGTCCTGGCCTCGGCCGCGTCGCCGTTCAACTGACGCACGGCGGCGATGCGGGCGCGGGTCTGATCGGCCTCTGCGGCGGGGGCGGGCTTGCCGGCGGCGGTCGCGGCCTGCATCGCCGCCAGCGACCAATAGAGGGCTGCATCGTAAAGCCGACGCCCCTGCGCGCTCTCGCCGCCCTCCAGTTCCGACGCCGCCTGCGTCAGCCCGGCGCAGCGCACCGCCTCGTCATAAGACACCAGCCCCACGGAAGGTGCGGCCTGCAGCATCAGGGCGGCGCTGGTTAGGGCGAACAGCAAGGGCATCGGTCCTCCGGCGCATCTGCGCCCGACATCTGACCATGGCCCAGACGCAGGGCCGAATAAAGTCCGAAGCGGCGCCGTGAGGCGACCCATTGCGTCTCAGCCGCGTTCCCTGGTCTTGGTGAAGGCGATCTTGGGGAAGCGTTCGCCGACGTAGCCGGTCTCCCAGCTCGACTTGGCCAGGAAGACCGGGGCCTGGTCGATGTCGCGCGCCATCTGCGGGCGGTATTTGCCGCTGAAGTCCTCGACGTCGGCGTCGGCGCCGCCCACCCAGCGGGCCTCGGCGTAGGGGCTGGGTTCGAAGACGACGTCCAGACCGTATTCCTCGCCCAGACGGTCGGCCATGACCTCGAACTGAAGCTGGCCCACGGCCCCGACGATGAAGTCCGAGCCGATCTCGGGCCGGAACAGCTGGGTCACGCCTTCCTCGGCCAGGCCCTCCAACGCCTTCTTCAGGTGTTTGGCCTTCAGCGGGTCTTTCACGCGCACGCGCTGCAGGATTTCCGGCGCGAAGTTCGGCAGGCCCGCGAACCGCACCACGCCGCTTTCCGACAGGCTGTCGCCGACGCGCAGCACCCCATGGTTGGGGATGCCGATCACATCGCCCGCGAAGGCGTCGTCGGCCAGTTCGCGGTCCGAGGCGAAGAACATGATCGGCGCATTGACCGACAGGGACTTGCCCGTGTTCTGCACCTTCAGCTTCATGCCGCGCTTGAAGGCGCCCGACGCCATACGGAACATGGCGATCCGGTCGCGGTGGTTGGGGTCCATATTGGCCTGAACCTTGAAGACGAAGCCGGTGACCTCGTTCGAACCCGGCTCGACCGTGGTGTCCACGGGGGCGGGGGCGTTGCGGGTCTCCGGCGGCGATTCCTTCTTCGCCTTCATGACCTTGGGCGCGGGTGCCCAGTCGCCAATGGCCTTCAGCAGTTCGTCGATGCCGAAGTGGCGCAGCGCCGAGCCCCACAGCACGGGCGTCAGATGGCCTTCAAGGAAGGACTGGCGGTCAAAGGCCGGATAGCCGCCCTCGACCAGTTCGACGGCCTCGGTCAGGGCGTCCTGCTCGCCCGCCTCGAAATACTGCCCCGCCTGGTCCAGCGGCAGGGCGGCGGGGTGATCCGGGTCTTCGGCGGCGCCGGCGGCCTTGCGCGTATAGGGCTGGAACCGGCCGGTCCCGACCTCGACCATGCCGCGCAGGCGGTTGCCGCTCTCGGCCGGCCACCAGATCGGGGCGGGGTCGAGCTGTAGGCGCGAGGCGATATCGTCCAGCAGAGCCATCGGATCCTGGGCCTCGCGGTCCAGCTTGTTGATGAAGGTGATGATGGGAATGTCGCGCAGGCGGCAGACCTCGAACAGCTTCAGCGTCTGCGGCTCGATCCCCTTGGCGGCGTCCAGCACCATGATGGCGCAGTCGGCGGCGGTCAGGGTGCGATAGGTGTCTTCCGAGAAGTCCTCGTGCCCCGGCGTGTCCAGCAGGTTGAACATCTTGCCGTCGTGCTCGAACGTCATGACCGAGGCGCTGACGGAAATCCCGCGTTCCTTCTCGATCTTCATCCAGTCCGAACGGGTGCGACGGTTCTCGCCCCGCGCCCGCACGGCGCCCGCTGCACGGATGGCGCCGCCGGCCAGCAGGATATGCTCGGTCAGGGTGGTCTTACCGGCGTCCGGGTGGGCGATGATGGCGAAGGTCCGGCGCCTCGCCGCCTCGGCGGCGAGGGTTCTTGAAGACTTGGCGGCTTCTTCGGGCAAGGTCAGGGAGGACATGGCGCGCGACTACCCCGCCGCGCGCCGAAAGTCACTCGCTGGCGGCTTCGCACATGACATCACGATGTTGCGTCAGACCAAATAACCCCTCGCCATAAGGGGCTATTGGAGTCATGCTCGTGTCCGAGGCGATGATCGGACCGACAGAGTTCGACGCCCTCTCCCGGAGTTCTCCGGGGTCATAGGGAAAGGAAACGAACAATGGCTGTGATCCATCCTCAAGACCGTATCGCCCACCTGGTGAGCGAGCGTCCGACCGCCAACAGACCGCTGCATCCGGCCGTGGGTCTTGCGGTCGGCTTCGGCTTCATCGTCGCCGTGGCGACGATCGTCCATGTCGTCTTCAACGCGGTGATGTGAGCGCAGGCTCAAGCGTAAAGAGGCGGTCGGCGCCGCCTCGTCGCTTCCCTCGTCCGCTGAAGGCGCTTCGTCGCCAGCGGAAACCAGGCCAGCCTTTGCGCGCGCCTCGTTGAGGATGCGTCGAACCTCGTCCAACTCCTTGCCGCCATGTGGGTCATTGGCGAGCGGCGCCAGATAGCTGATCGCTTCCACGTATCTGGCATGGGCCATCAGAGCCGCGCCTGCCTCGAAACGCAGTTGCTGTACCTGCGGCGCAAGCTCCGATCCGAGCAAAAGCACGTGAAGGTCGTTCACGGTGGGATAATCTGGCTGGCCCCGCCGATTTCGAGCCATGGCCGTATATGTTCGATAGTCGGTGGCGTCGAGGCGATAGGCGGCCGCCAGGGTTGTTTGCGCCTGCTGATACAGGGACGAACGGTGGTCAGAATCTTCGTCGCCGACATTCATCAAGGCGACCGCCTTGAGCCGCAGCGCCAGAGCATCCGCGGGATTCTGGGTCAGATGGCTGTCGAGAACACGCACGGCGTCCATGTCCTGCTGCATATCCATATGCGCCTGGGCGAGGACGCGCGCCGCCAAGGGATCGCCGGGGTATCGGTCGTAGGCGCGTTGCGCTTCGGCTAGATTTTCGGCGCGGCGATCTTCCGGAACGTATCGGGCCAGGCGCAGGTCCAGCCACATAAGATCACGAGCCGAGGCGGGAAGCCGACTGACCTTGACCTCCGCAGGCTCGAATTCGCGATTCTGCCACTGGTACGTCATGCGTTCCAGATAGCCGTAGACGTCGGACTGCAGCTGGTTCGGCGTCCGTCCGGTCGCGGTCGTCATGGATGCCACGCGATCCTCTCCATTCATGACGCTGGACAGATACCGGCCCAGCATCGCGCGCCTTTCGGGCGTGCTCATGAAATAGGCCGTCAAGGCCCAAGCCTGGGCATAGTAGGCGTGGCCCCGGCCTTTGACCTCCATCGGACGGGCGCGCAGCAGGGTCTCCATCGGCATCCAGCTGTTCAGCCCGCCCTGCAAGGAATACATCCGTCCTTGATTGGGCAGGCCGACCTTCATCCGACCGACGGTCACGTCGGCTGTCGCAAAGAATTCCGCAAACCCCTCCACGAACCAGCCTGGATAGGCGCCGGGCAGATACTGGCGCATGAAATGGTGCGCGTATTCGTGGAACAGGGTGTGGTCGTTGTCCGAGCCACGCCCGCCCGTGACGGCGAAGATCCGTTCGTTTCCGGGGGTATAGAAGCCGCCGACATTCTCTGGAATGTCGGGCCAGACCTTGCGCATATCGGAACGGCCGTCGGCCAAATAGATGGCGAGCGGCGGCACATCGACGTCCGATTGAACGGGGAAGAAGACGCGAATGATGCTGTCGAATCGCTCGACCTTGCGGGTGTAGTTGCGGATCGCGCCTTCGCTCGTGTCGCCATAGACCACGAAGTGTTCGCTCTCGGCCTTCAACCACTCGGCGCGCGCCGGTGTGGTAATGGATACAGCCGACGCCAGAACCGCCACCACGGCGAAAGGCTTGAAGGATTTGATCATGTGGCCCCCCTATCGAGGGTGAACCAGCCACAACCCGAGATTTCTGGCAACCTGGGAAAGCAACCGCCCGACCTCAGGCGGCCATGCGGTTCCAGACGGCGCGGTCGGCGGCGACGGCGTTCAGGCGACGGCCCTTGGCCTGGAGCTGATGCATGACGATATCGGGCAGGGCGCAGAAACGCGGCTCGACCAGGTCGGGATCGCAGGCGACGGCCGGGGCGGCGAACAGGGCGGCATTCACGTCCGGGCTGCGCTCGGCGATCAGCCAGGCCAGGCGGCGCGCGCGTTCAGGATCGTTGCGGTGGAGCAGCGGATCCTCGGCGAACAGTTCGCAGCCCAGCTCCAGCACATAGTCGAAGGACAGCTTCTCGAACCGGCGCGTGTCCGCGGGCGTGACCGGGCAGGCCTCGTCCAGATCGAACACCACATCGTTCAGAAGAAACAGCATCGGAAACACGCTCGACCGGGCCGGACGCGATGTCGTCCGTAAGCCCACGATAGGCGCCCCCGCTTGCGGTCTCGTTCACGGACGCGGTTAAGCGTTTCTGACCAGCCGCGCCCCGTCTTGGACGAAAAGCGACGGCGATGACGCGACGTGACCCTTGCGCGGGCGGGCGGGCTCCGTTTACCTCATCACGCATTGTTACAGGTCGGCCCAAGTCCTGGCGCCGGCCGCAAGGAGCCGCCGTCATGACCACCCATGAAGATCGCGCCGGGCTGAGCGTCGCAGGCGAACTGATCGCCCTGATCGAGCGAGAGGTGCTGCCGGGGTTGGGGCTCGATCCGGCGGTCTTCTGGTCGGGCGCGGCGGCGATCTTCGAACGGTTCTCGCCCGAGAACCGCGCCCTGCTGGACCGACGCGACGCCCTGCAAGGCCAGATCGACGACTGGCATCGGGCGCGGCGGGGCCAGCCTTATGACGTGGGCGCGTCGGAAGCCTTCCTGCGCGAGATCGGCTATCTGGTCGAGGAGCCGCAGCCCTTCACGATCGCGACCGAGGGTGTGGACGCCGAGATCGCGCAGATGGCCGGGCCGCAGCTGGTGGTGCCGGTTCTGAACGCCCGCTTCCTGCTGAACGCCGCCAATGCGCGGTGGGGCAGCCTGTATGACGCCCTGTACGGCACCGACGCCCTGGGCGACCTGCCGCAAGGGGGCGGATACGATGCGGCGCGCGGCGCGCGGGTCGTGGCGCGGGCCAAGGCGTTTCTGGACGAGGCGGCGCCGCTGGCGGCGGGTTCGCACGCCGATGTCGCCGGCTGGTCGGTGGCGGACGGCGCCCTGTCGCCGGCGCTGAAGGATGCGGCCCAGTTCGTCGGGTTCCGGGGAGAGGCGGCGGCGCCGTCCTCGATCCTGCTGGTCCACAACGGCCTGCATATCGAACTGGTCATCGACCGCGACCATCCGGTCGGGCGGGGCGATGCGGCGGGACTGGCGGACGTGGTGCTGGAATCGGCCCTGACCACCATCGTCGATCTGGAGGATTCGGTCGCCGCCGTCGATGCGGCGGATAAAGCCGAGGCCTATCGCAACTGGCTGGGTCTGATGCGCGGCGACCTGTCCGCGACGTTCAGGAAGGGCGGCGAGACCCTGACCCGCGCGCTGGAGCCGGATCGACAGTGGACCGCGCCGGACGGATCGTCGGTGACGCTGAAGGGGCGCAGCCTGCTGTTCGTGCGCAACGTCGGCCATCTGATGACCACGCCGGCTATTCGCCTGGCGGACGGGTCCGAGGCGCCCGAGGGGGTCATGGATGCGATCGTCACCAGCCTGATCGCCCTCTATGACATCAAGGGCCAGGAAACCAGGAGTGGGGGCGGGCTCGGCAACAGCGCGACGGGTTCGGTCTATATCGTCAAGCCCAAGATGCACGGGCCGGAAGAGGCCGCCTTCACCAACCGGCTGTTCGACGCGGTCGAGGATCTGTTGGCCCTGCCGCGCCATACGCTGAAGGTCGGGGTGATGGACGAGGAGCGCCGGACCAGCGCCAATCTGGCGGCCTGCATCCATGCGGTGAAGGACCGGATCGTCTTCATCAACACCGGCTTTTTGGACCGCACCGGCGACGAGATCCACACCGCCATGCAGGCCGGGCCGGTGGTGCGAAAGGCCGACATCAAGTCCAGCGCCTGGATCGCCGCCTATGAGGCCCGGAACGTCGCCATCGGTCTGAAGTGCGGCCTGTCGGGCAAGGCCCAGATCGGCAAGGGCATGTGGGCCGCGCCGGACCGCATGGCCGACATGCTGGAGCAGAAGATCGGTCACCCGAAGACGGGCGCCAACACCGCCTGGATGCCGTCGCCCACGGCGGCGACCCTGCATGCGCTGCACTATCACGCCGTCGATGTGTTCGCGGTGCAGAAGGACGTCGCGCGGCGCGAGACGCCGGGGCTGGAGGCCCTTTTGACCCCGCCCTTGGCCAATGGCGCCAACTGGTCGGACGATGAGGTGGCGGCCGAACTGGACAACAACGCCCAGGGCATACTGGGCTATGTGGTGCGCTGGATCGATCAGGGCGTCGGCTGCTCCAAGGTGCCGGACATCCACGACATCGGCCTGATGGAGGACCGAGCGACCCTGCGGATCAGTTCGCAGCATATCGCCAACTGGCTGCTGCACGGGGTTTGCACAGCGGAACAGGTGGACGCCGCCTTCCTGCGTATGGCGGCCAAGGTGGACGGCCAGAACGCGGGCGATCCGCTATATCGGCCGATGGCGACGAACCCCGAGACCAGCCTGGCCTATCAGGCGGCGCGGGCGTTGGTGTTCGAGGGGGTGAAACAGCCGAACGGCTATACCGAGCCGCTGCTGCACGCCTGGCGGTTGAAGGCGAAGGCGGCTCAGTCCGCCTGACGCGGCGCAGAGGGGACGACCGGCTCGGTCGCCTCCGCCTCGTCGTCCGCCATGACGTCGTCGGCGGCGTCGTTGGCGGTCCGGGCGCTGCGCTGGGGGCCG
>NZ_DALZQC010000091.1:0-12766 GCF_032017145.1 Brevundimonas sp. | reverse complement strand
GGCCGCGCCGGAAGCGACGGCGACGCCGCAGCAGCAGGCCGCCACGCCCGCCGCGTCCACGGACGGCGGCATGCAGGGCGGGACCGACGACTGGCGAAAGGTGGCCAAGCCTGACGACGCCTCAAACCTCGGCCGCATGGACCAGGCCTGGCGTCTGGCCCGCGCCGAGGCCGAGAAGGGCGGATACTCGCGTCAGGTCGAGGCCCTGGGGCCGTTGGCCGATCCCAATGCGGGCCAGAGCGGCCGCCTTCAACCCGCGCCGGGAACCTATCGCTGCCGCACGATCAAGATGGGCAGCCGCGACGGGGGCGGTCTGGCCTATGTCGACTATCCCTGGTTCGCCTGCTCGGTAGAGCTGACGGCGGGCGGCGATCTGATCCTGAGCAAGACCACCGGCTCGCAGCGGACACAAGGGCTGCTCTATCCCGACACGGACCGTCGTCTGGTCTATGTCGGCGCCCAGGCCTGGGGCGACGAGGCTCACTATCCCCGTTATGGCCAGACGGCCGAGCGCGACCAGCTGGGCGTGCTGGAGCGGATCGGTCAGAACCGCTGGCGCCTGGTCATCCCCTGGCCCAAGCAGGAGTCCAAGCTGGAGCTGCTGGAAATCGTCCGCTAGGTCCGCCTGACGTGCATTCGGATAGACCATAGACCTGCCGGTTCGTCATTCCGGGCTGGCGGAGCGAAGGCCCCGGAACCCAGGGCCGCAAGTTCGCTGCTGGAGCATTCGACGGTTGGGGTGGACCTGAAACGCATAGGGGGTTGGTCACAACGGACACGGCGAAGTCACGACGATCACGACGAGACCGGAAGAGCGTCGCTCGCCGGTCTCCACAAGCCGTCGATTAGGGCCAATCGACATTCAGCCCCAAATCGTCATTCCGGGGCGTCCATAGGACGAACCCGGACCCGCAGGGCGGCGCGTAGCAGCCAACCCAGGAGGCTCGCTATCCGCGCGCCGACTACGTCCAGCACCGGCGCCGCAGTCCTGGGTTCCGGGTTCTTCGCTTGGCTCAGCCCCGGAATGACGATCTGAGACTTCCACTCGCTGAATGTCGATTGAACCTCGTCTGCGGCTTCGCCGCCGCAGGCCTTCGAACTTGCCGGACCAAAGCACGCCTCCGTTGGGGTCGCCGTGACTTCGCTGTGTCCGTTGTGATGAACGCCTTTCAGGCCGGCCTCGTCGCCGATCAGCGCGCCCCGGTTGAGCGGGCGATGGCGGCGCGCATTCCCTCGGCGTGAAGGGCGCCGGAGGGGGCGATCTTGGTGTTGGGCGTCTCGGCCGGGCCAGTGTCGGCGGTGCGGTCGTCAGGCCCGGTCCAGCGGGGCGTCTCGGCCTTGCGCGCCACGGCCTGGCGCAGATTGGCCGTCGCGGATCGGCCGTCCTTGCGCGCCGCCATTTCGTCGGCGACGCGGGCGATGGCTTCGGTCAGGATCGCCTTCTTGTCGCGCGCGCCCGTATCCGGCCCGTCGCGGCCGTCGCGAACCCGGGTTCGGATCTGACGCTGCACCCGGTCGCGGCGCGCCCGCAGCCGGCCGATCAGGTCGCGCAGCTCGGCCGGTCCGTGGTCGGTCAGGGCCTTGGACTGGTCCACCATCTGCGCTTCGTCGCGGTCGAGCGCGCGGGGGTTCTGGGTCTTGGACATGACGGTCTCCCTTCGGATTGATGGGAAGACAGCGCCCGGACCCCGGCCCCGTTCCGGCTTTGCGACCGTGGGTCACAGGGCCGCCCGGCGACCCTCAGGCCCGCGTCACACCCGCGTCAGACGCAGGTCCTGATAGTCGTAGCTGAAGTCGATGTCGGGGCTGACGCCCTTCATCGTCGCCGTCGCGGGACGGGCCGTCTGGATGGCGAAGGTGACGAAGGCGTCCTCTTCGCGCTTGTCGGGGAAACGGGTGCGGAAGGTCTCGCCGTCGTACGGCTCCAGCCAGCCCTGAAGCGCAGGCGTGTGGGTGAAGCGCAGCCACAGGCCGCTCTTTCGGTCGCGGCCCCGGCCCTGGGTGCGCGGTTCGATGACGATGTCGCCGTACCAGGGGTCGCGCCAGGTTCCGGCGTAGGCGTCCAGCGGCATGGCGGGCGGGGCGCCGGCGCGCTGCTTGGCGTCGATCTCGACGGCGGCGGCCTGGGACTTGGCCTCGCCCTCCTCTTCCAGCTTTTTGGAATCGGCGATCCAGTCGACGTCCCCCTTGCCCATGCAGAGGTCGGAAATCCCCGAGCGCAGAGCGCGCAGCAGGAAGCTCTCCTCCGCATTGGAGAATATGCAGAAGCCGGTCTTGCGGCCGGGGATCAGCACAGTCGCCGAAATCCCGCCGGGCGATCCGCCGCCGTGGCTGGCGATCCGCTCGCCGCGATAGTCCTGGACCTGCAGACCCATGGCGTAGGTCGAGGCGATGGCCCGGTTCGGCAGTTCCGCCGTCGGCCCCGGCGACGATCCGACGATGATGTTGGGCCGATACATCTCGCGCGCGGCGTCTTCCGAGAACAGCCGCGACCCGTCCGGCAGCCGGCCTTCGTTCAGCCGCACGGCGATCCATTTGGCCCAGTCGGTCGGGGTGGTGCAGATCCCGCCCGCGGCCGCCGCCGCATCCCAGTTCCAGACCTCGGCGATGGACTGTGCGATCTGGACCATCGGCCCGTGGGTGCGCAGCGGCGGCCCGACGCGGGCGTGGGGCAGCGCCGAGCGGCCGGCGTCCGCCAGACGCGCCAGGGGGACCGTCTCGGTCATGCCGACCTTGTCCAGGACGCGGGTCTGGATGAAGGCCTCCCACGTCATGCCCGACACCGCCTCCAGCACCGCGCCCGCGACGACGAACATCAGGTTGCAGTAGTGATAGCGCGCGCGGAACCCGTCCTCGATCGGCACGAAGGCGGCCTGGGCCACCACCTCGGCGCGGGTGCGGTCCGAGTTGGGCCAGAACAGCAGATCGCCGGCGCCCAGGCCGAACCCGGCCCGGTGGCTGAGGGTGTCGCGCACCGTGATATGTTCGCCGATATAGGGGTCCGACAGTTTGAAGTCGGGCAGATAGGTTTTGACGGGTTCGTCCCACTTCACCTTGCCCTCGTCGACCAGGATCGCCAGGGCGGCGGCGGTGACGTTCTTGGTGTTTGAGGCGATGGCGAACAGGGTGTGCTCGTCCGCCCGCGCCGGCCTGCCCTGGACCTTGACGCCGTATCCCCGCGCCAGGACGGTCGCCCCGTCCTTGACCACGGCGACGCCCAGGGCCGGCTGATCGGGCCAGGCCGCCATGCATTTCGCCACATAGGCGTCCACCGCCTGCGCCAGCGCGACATCGTCGTTCGCTGCCGATGTCTGAACCCCCGCCCGGGCGAACGCCGGCTGCGCCGCCAGGGCTGCGGCGCCTCCCGAAGCGAACAGGGACCGGCGCGAAAGGCGAATGGACATGGCGAACTCCGACGAAGACCCCGCGACGCTAGCGCCCCATGTCGGCTTACGCCAGTCGCCAGCCCTGCAGCTTTTCCAGGACGTCGGCGACGATCTGGCTCTGGGTGAAGCCGGTGATGTCGTGGGGGCGTTCGCCGGCGCCGGTCTGGGCGGTCAGGCGCCATTCCAGAGGACGGCGGCCGACGGGGGCGTCGCGCTGGGTGATGGCGGGACGGGCGCGGGATCGGGCGCCCAGCCGATACATGAACACCCGGTCGGCGTGGCGGATCGTCAGCCAGGCGGCGGCGTCGTCGCGACCGATCTCGGCGTCGGAATCCTCGGCGCCCAGGGCGGCGTACACCGTCTCCAGCGCGGGCAGGCCCTGGCGTTCGATCTCCTTGAGGATGTCGCTGCGGCTGGCCGGCGTCATGATGCGCTTCAGCTGTTGCGACAGGGGCGCGGCCTCGGTGGTCAGGGTCTCGCCCTTCAGGTCGGCGTTCATCTGGCGGAACAGGCCGAAGACCAACAGGATCATGATGATGCAGAAGGGCAGGGCGGCCACCAGGGTCGCGGCCTGCAAGGCCCCCAGGCCGCCGGCCAGCAGCAGCAGGGCCGCCGCCGCCCCCTGCATGACGCACCAGTAGATCCGTTGCCAGCGTGGGGTGTCGTCCGCCCCGCCCGAGGCCAGGGTGTCGATCACGAGCGAGCCGGAATCGGCCGAGGTCACGAAGAAGACCCCCACCAGCAGGATCGCCAGGGTCGAGGTGAACAGGGTCCCCGGCAGCTGTTCGAAGAAGTGGAACATGGCCGTGGACAGATCCGCCTGCACCGCCTGGGAAATCGCGCCCGCCGCCTGGCCCATGTCATAGGCCATGGCCGTATTGCCGAAGACCGTCATCCACAGGAAGGTGAAGCCGGTCGGCACCAGCAGCACCCCGACCACGAACTCGCGCACCGTGCGCCCGCGCGAGATGCGGGCGATGAACATGCCCACGAACGGCGACCAGGCGATCCACCAGGCCCAGTAGAACAGCGTCCAGTCCGCCATCCAGGCGCGCGGCTCATAGGCGTAGAGGGTGAAGGTGCGCTGGAAGAAGTGATCCAGATACAGGCCGAAGTTCTGCACCAAGGCCCGCAGCAGGAACAGGGTCGGCCCCGCGAACAGGACGAACAGCATCAGACAGACCGCCAGGATCAGGTTCAGCTCCGACAGTCGGCGCACGCCCTTCTCCACGCCCGACAGCACCGACAGGGTCGCAATCCCCATCACCGCCACGATCAGTCCGACCTGGATCAGCACCGTATTGGGAATGCCGAAGACATAGTTCAGGCCCGCCGCCATCTGGGCCACGCCCAGCCCCAGCGAGGTGGCGATGCCGAACAGGGTGCCGCAGATGGCGAAGATGTCGACCGCGTCGCCGATCGGCCCGTTGATACGCCTGCCCAACAGGGGGAACAGGCCCGACCGCATGGTCAGGGGCAGGCCCTTGCGGTGCGCGAAATAGGCCAGGCTGAGGCCCACCACCGCATAGATGGCCCAGGCGTGGACGCCCCAGTGGGTGAAGGTGATGACCATGGCCTCGCGCGCGGCCTTGACCGTGCCGGGCGCCTCGTCGGGCGGGGCGATATAGTGCTGCACCGGCTCGGCGACGGCGAAATACATCAGGCCGATGCCCATGCCCGCCGCGAACAGCATGGCCAGCCACGACAGATAGGGGAAGTCCGGCTCGGCGTCGTCCGGCCCCAGCTTCAGCCGCCCGGTCGGCCCGACCGCCAGCCAAACCACGGCGCCCAGGAAACCCGCCACGGCCGCGACGTAGAACCAGCCGAAGGTGTCGATCACCCAGGCCTGGGCCCGGCCGAAGATCAGGTCGGAGGTATTGGGCGCCACCAGCGTCATCAGCAGCAGGGCGCCTGCGATGGCGCTGGCGCCCCAGAACACGCGGGGGTTCATCTTTGTGGTCAGCATCGGGCCAAAGCGTATGGCGACGCTGACGGTTCCCAAGCTTGGCCACAACCGCGCCGTCTCGATGAAGAAGATGTAACTTTGCGATTCAAAGTGACGTGGATAGTCAGGCTTATCGACGGGCGCAAACAGACGCCTGCGCACTCTTTCAGGATCGCCGGGGCATGACTTCTTCCAAACTCGTTCTCATGCTGGGTGCGGCCGCCGTCGCCCTGCCCGGCGCCGCTCTGGCTCAATCCCAGAATTCGTCCCAGACCGCCTCGCAGACCCCGCCGCCGGCGACGACGAGCCAGCCGGCCGCCCAGACCCCGGCGACGACGGCGCAGACGCCCGCGCCGCGCACTCAGACGGCCGAACCGCCGCAGCAACAGCAGCCCGCCAGCGTCGGCGAGGTGGTGGTCAACGCCCGCGCCGCCGACGTGCGCACCTCCATCGATTCCGTCAGCTACAGTCTGGCCAACGACCTGCAGGCCACGACCGGCAGCCTGGCCGACGCGCTCCGCAACGTGCCCTCGGTCGATGTGGACCCGGAGGGCAATGTCTCCCTGCGCGGCGACGCCAATGTCACCATCCTGGTCGACGGCCGCCCGTCCGGCATACTGACCGGCCCCGGTCGCGGCCAGGCGTTGATCCAGTTGCCCGCCAGCCAGTATGCGCGCATCGAGGTGATGACCAACCCTTCCGCCGCCTACAGCCCCGAGGGTTCGGGCGGGGTCATCAATCTGATCACCAAGCCCACGGCTCCCAAGCCGGGAACCCAGACTACCGGCTCGCTGCGGGTCAATGTCGGCGACAACGGCCGCTGGAACACCGGCCTCAGCGGTTCGTATCAGAAGGACCGTCTGACCCTGTCGGGCGACTTCAGCTACCGCGCCGATCCCACAGACATCACCATCCTGCGCCAGCGGGACCAGCGCGATCCGATCACCGGCGCCACGGTTTCGACCACGCGGATGGACCAGGACATCACCTCCGAGCAGAACGGCGCCTTCGGCCGCCTGACCGCCGAATACAAGCTGGACGACAAGACCCAGCTGACCGGCGAACTGCGCGGCGTCGCCTTCGACGGAAGCGGCACGGGCGGCGGCCTGTTCGAGACGCGCGACGCCAATGGGGCGGTGACCAGCGCCTATCGCCGCGACGGCGCCTCGGACTTCAACTTCGCCAACTGGGGCGCCACCGCCCGCGTGCTGCGCCGCTTCGACGACGCGGGCCACGAATGGTCCAACGAGCTGCGCTATGACAAGAACAGCAACGACAGCTCGGGCCTGGCCGTCACCGACTATCTGATCCCGGCCGGTCCGGCGCTGTACGAACGCACGGCCAACGCCACCGATCAGGTCAACTGGGGCTTCACCAGCGCCTATACCCGTCCGCTGTCGACCGGCGGCAAGCTGCGCCTGGGCTATGAGCTGAACGACCAGCGCCCGGAACAGCGCACCGACTTCCTGCGCGGCCCGTCCGAGGCGGCGGTGGTCCCGGTTCCGGCCCTGAACAATCGGTTCGAGGCGCGCCAGACCGTCCACGCCCTCTACACCACCTATGAGCGGCCGCTGGGCGAGAAGCTGTCCGGCCAGCTGGGTCTGCGTCTGGAGCAGGCCGACATCCGGATCGAGGATCTGACCGGCGGCGCCGCGGCGTCCCAGGACTATTTCCGCGCCTATCCGACCGCGCACCTGCAGTATCAGCTGAACCCCGAACAGACCCTGCGCGCCAGCTATTCGCGCCGCATCCAGCGGCCCCAGCCCAGCCAGTTGAACCCCTTCGTCTCCTATCAGGATCCGCTGAACCGGCGCTCGGGCAATCCCGACCTGCAGCCGCAGGAGACGGATTCGTTCGAGGCCATGTGGCAGATGCGAAAGGGCCAGAGCTTCTATCAGGCCACCGCCTATTTGCGCGACACCGACAAGGCCTTCACCGACGTGGCGACCGACATCGGCGGCGGGGTGCTGCTGACCCGGCCCGAGAACCTGGGGTCGCGCCGCGACATCGGCCTGGAGCTGACGGCCAACGGCCGCCTGCACCCGACCCTGCGCTACAACGCCAGCGTCAACGTCTTCCGTCAGGAGATCGACGCCGGCGCCGTGGCGGGCGGCGGCGACCGCGAGTCCACCCTGGCCAGCGGCCGCCTCAGCCTGAACTGGCAGCCGACGGCCAAGGATTTCGTCCAGCTCAGCGGCTTCTGGCAGGGCGACAGCCTGTTGGCCCAGGGCACGCGCGAGGCCGGCGGCATGGTCAATCTGGGCTATCGCAGAAAGCTCAGCGACACCCTGTCGTTCAACTTCACCGGCCGAGACCTGTTCAACTCGTTCAACAACACGACCGTCTATGACACGCCGCTGTTCAGCGAGCGGAACGAGCAGAAGATCAGGCTGCGCGCCTTCTATGTCGGCCTGACCTGGAACTTCGGCGGCGGCCAGCGTCGCCAGCCCGAACAGTTCGACTTCTCGACCGGCCCGTCGGGCGGCTGAGCCCCCCGCGCGGGCGGGCGAAAATCTCCGTCCGCCGACCCCTTGTGTGCCTCATTCGCCACACCATCTCGGTTTCACAGACCCGCGTCGTCGCTTCCTGAAAGGGCGTCGCGGGCGGAAATCCGCCTGATGAGGGGACCGTTATGAATCTCGAACTCTATTCCGACCGCGCCAAACAGGCCGTCCAGTCGGCCCAGTCGCTGGCGCTCGCCCGCCGTCACCAGCAGTTCGCGCCCGAGCATCTGCTCAAGGTGCTGCTGGAGGAACGCGACGGTCCAAATAACCGGGGATTGGCGCGCAATCTGATCACGGCCGCCGGCGGCGACGCTCGCCGCGCCGAGGCCGATGTCGAAACCGCGTTGAAGAAGCGCGCCCAGGTCACCGGCGGCTCGGGCCAGCTCTATCTGGACGGCGACACCGCGCGCGTCTTCGCCGCCGCCGAGGAGGCGTCCAAGGCCGCCGGCGACGCCTTCGTCACCACCGAACGCCTGCTGGCCGCGCTGGCCAAGGAAGGCGGGGTCGCCGCCGAGGTGCTGAAGGCTTCGGGCGTCACCGCTGACAAGCTGGAAGCCGCCATCGCCGAGGTGAGGAAGGGCAAGACCGCCGACAGCGCGGGCGCCGAGGACGGCTACGACGCCCTGAAACGCTACGCCCGCGACCTGACCCTGGCCGCCCGCGACGGCAAGATCGACCCGGTCATCGGCCGCGACGAAGAGATCCGCCGCACCATCCAGGTCCTGGCCCGTCGCACCAAGAACAACCCCGTCCTGATCGGCGAACCCGGCGTCGGCAAGACCGCCATCGTCGAGGGTCTGGCCCTGCGCATCGTCAACGGCGACGTGCCGGAATCCCTGCGCGACAAGACCGTCATGGCCCTGGACATGGGCAGTTTGATCGCGGGCGCGAAGTATCGCGGCGAGTTCGAGGAGCGGCTGAAAACCGTCCTGTCCGAGGTCTCGGCGGCCGAGGGCGGGATCATCCTGTTCATCGACGAGATGCACACCCTGGTCGGCGCCGGAAAGGGCGACGGGGCGATGGATGCGTCCAACCTGCTCAAACCCGCCCTGGCGCGCGGCGAACTGCACTGCGTCGGGGCCACGACCCTGGATGAATACCGCAAGCACGTCGAAAAGGACGCCGCGCTCGCTCGCCGCTTCCAGCCGGTCTTCGTCGCCGAACCGACGGTGGAGGATACGGTGTCGATCCTGCGCGGCCTGAAGGAGAAGTATGAGGTCCACCACGGGGTGCGTATTTCCGACAGCGCCATCGTCGCCGCCGCCACCCTGTCGAACCGCTACATCACCGACCGCTTTCTGCCGGACAAGGCCATCGACCTGATCGACGAGGCCGCCAGCCGGGTGCGCATGGCCGTCGATTCCAAGCCCGAGGCCCTGGACGAGATCGACCGCCGCCTGGTCCAGCTCAAGATCGAACGCGAGGCCCTGAAGAAGGAAACCGACACGGCGTCCCAGCATCGTCTGGAAAAGCTGGAGGACGAGATCGCCGATCTGGAAGGCCAGTCCGACGACCTGACCACCCAGTGGAAGGCCGAAAAGGACAAGGTGGGCCAAGGCGCCCAGCTGCGCGAAACCCTGGATCGTCTGCGCCTGGAACTCGCCAACGCCCAGCGCGCCGGCGACCTGGGCCGTGCGTCAGAGGTCGCCTACGGCCAGATCCCCCAGATCGAAAAGCAACTTGAAGACGCCGAGGCCGAGGAAACCAGCGGCGCCTCAGGTCGTGTGGGCCCCCTGACGCCCGAGGTCGTCGACGCCGAACAGATCGCCGCCGTCGTCAGCCGCTGGACCGGCGTGCCCGTCGACAAGATGCTGGAGGGCGAACGCGAAAAACTGCTGACCATGGAGACCGCGCTCGGCGGTCGTGTGGTGGGTCAGGACGAGGCGCTGGCCGCCGTCTCCGACGCCGTTCGCCGCGCCCGCGCCGGCCTGAACGACCCAAACCGTCCGCTGGGCAGCTTCCTGTTCCTGGGCCCGACCGGCGTGGGCAAGACCGAACTGACCAAGGCCCTGGCCGACTTCCTGTTCGACGACGAGGCGGCCATCACCCGCCTGGATATGTCGGAATATATGGAGAAACACAGCGTCTCCCGCCTGATCGGCGCCCCTCCCGGCTATGTCGGCTATGACGAGGGCGGCGCCCTGACCGAGGCCGTGCGTCGTCGCCCCTATCAGGTCGTCCTGTTCGACGAAGTCGAAAAGGCCCACCCCGACGTCTTCAACGTCCTGCTCCAGGTGCTGGACGACGGCCGCCTGACGGACGGGCAAGGGAGAACCATCGATTTCAGGAACACCCTGATCATCATGACTTCCAACCTGGGCAGCCAGTATTTGGCCGATCAGGGCGACGGGGATGATGTCGAGGCCGTGCGCCCCTTCGTCATGGAGGCCGTCCGCGCCCACTTCCGGCCCGAGTTCTTGAACCGGATCGACGAGATCATCCTGTTCCACCGCCTGGGCCGCGACCAGATGGGCGGCATCGTCCGCATCCAGCTGTCACGGTTCGAGAAGCTGCTCGCCGACCGCCGCCTGACCCTGGACCTGGACGACAGCGCCCTGGCCTGGCTCGCCGACCGCGGCTACGACCCGGCCTATGGCGCGCGGCCGCTGAAACGCGTCATCCAGAAGGACCTGGTCGATCCGATCGCGCGCAAACTCCTGGCCGGCGAGATCGAGGACGGCGGGGTGATCGCGGTGACAGCGGGCGAGGGCGGGTTGGAGATCGGGAAGATGCGGGTGCATTGAGGCGTCCACAGAACAGCCCTGTTCAACAGAACGTTCGTGGAACTTTGAGTCCCGACGGCGCTTCCGGCTTCCTGCAGGTCAAGGCCACGTCTTGTTACAGGAAGTAACTGATGACTACCTGAAGGAGCAGCGGTCTGGGCCGCTGTAGTGCGACCAAGCTGCGATGCTGAAAGCGTTGATGTCGAAGGGCATAGTCCAAGACGTGAGCGCGCGACTTGTCGGGGTGAATTGTGGAAGGGCAAATGATGTCCTCCATGAGAGGCGCTTCAAAGATGCGCCTCCGGCGAATGACAACGAGCTTCGCGCCTATTTGGAAGCATCGTCCATCCAGTTCGCTAAAATCGTAGCTGGGATTTGACTTTGGCCCGCATGGTTTCCATGCGGGCTTTTTCTTTCGTCATCCTCCGGCAAGCCGCGTCTTCGCGGCGCAGACCGGGGGACCCAGCGGCGCCGTCAGGCGAAATCTTTCCGCCGCACGATCTTGAACACCTCGTCCGCGACAGGGTCGCGCTCACGCGCGCCGCTGGGTCCCCCGGTCTCGCTCCGCTCGCCGGAGGATGACGAAAGGGAGGGGGACGTGGATGACGAAAGAGGGCGTATGGCCTAGGTTGTGTCCATGCCGACGCATCGGACGTTCATCGCGACCTACATCATGGCCAGCGGGCGCAACGGCACGCTATATATCGGCATGACGGCGAACCTGGAGGCGCGGGTCTGGAAGCATCGCAGCGGCGCGTTCGACGGCTTCTCAGCCGCGCATGGATGCACGCGGCTGGTCTGGTTCGAGCGGCACGCCTGGGTGGTGGAGGCCATCGCGCGCGAGAAGCGGATCAAGAAGTGGCTGCGGGACTGGAAGCTGAAGCTGATCGAGGCGGAGAACCCGGAATGGCGGGATCTGGCCGAGGACTGGTATCCGGTGAACGATCCGAACTGGCGACCGCCGATGGAAGATTAGCTTTCGTCATCCTCCGGCGATCCTCCTGCCCACAGTCTCAAACCGTGCGATCCTGTCCTCGCGCGTCCGCATCGGGCGCACGCCACAGCGGTGGAGGGAGGATTTAGACGATGTACACTATTCAGACGCTGTTCTTGTCCGCCGACCGTCTGAAGTCGGTCAGTCCTGCGGGATCGGATTGGTGCGCGGGTCCGGGCCGTTGGTGACGACGCGGTCGCGGTCGCCCAGGTCCTTGATGATCTTGACGTCGGTGAAGCCGGCGGCCTCGAACAGCGCCTTGACCTGCGGGCCCTGATCGAAGCCGATCTCGACGGCGAAAACGCCCAGCGGTTTCAGGATGCGTTTCACCTCGGGCGCCAGGTCGCGGTAAGCCTGCAGGCCGTCGGGGCCGCCGTCCAGGGCCAGGTGCGGGTCGTGGTCGCGGACCTCCGGGTCCAGGGTCGCGATATGGTCGGTCGGGATATAGGGCGGGTTGGACAGCACCAGGTCGAAGCTGGCGTCGCCGAAGCCCGCAGCCCATTCGGTGCGCAGGAAGGTCGCGCGCTCGTTCAGGTCCAGGTTGGCGGCGTTCTCCTTGGCCACCGCCAGGGCCTCGGACGAGATGTCGGTGCCGACCCCGCGCGCGGCCGGCCGCTCGGCCAGAAGCGCCAACAGGATCGCGCCCGATCCGGTGCCCAGGTCGATGGCGTCGAAGGCCTCGGTCTTGGCGAAGGCCAGCATGGCCACGTCCATCAGGGTCTCGGTGTCGGGGCGGGGGCTGAGGACGTCGGGGGTGACGTTCAGCATGATCTTCCAGAAGCCCTTCTTGCCGACGATGCGCGAGACGGGCTCGCGCTTCAGCCGCCGCTCGACCATGGCCTCATAGGCGCTCAGCTGGTCGGCGGTGATGGGCCGATAGGGGTCGGTCAGGATGTCCATCCGGCTGGCGCCGGCGGCGGCCTCCAGCAGCAGGCGGGCGTCGATGGCGGGGCTGTCGATGCGGCCGGTCTTCAGCCGGGCCTGCGCCGCCTTCCAGGCGGTCAGCAGGGTCGGGGCGTCAGTGTCGGACTTGGGCGTGATGGGGTCGGTCATGGGCGTTGATTGGCCCCAGCCGACGACGATTTCAAGCATTTGCGGAACGCGCGGCCAGCTATACCGTTCGCCTGTCCATGTCCAAGCGCGCCTCGCCCCTGTCTCGTCTGACCGCCGCCGTCTCGGCCCGTGCGCCGCTGCGGCGCGGACGGCCGGGGGGC
>NZ_DALZQC010000090.1:0-13177 GCF_032017145.1 Brevundimonas sp. | reverse complement strand
CCGTCGCCGGCGCCATCGCCGCCCGACCCTACGCCTTGACGGAAAGCCAGCTGGCCGAGATCGCGCCGGCGCCCGTCGCCGCCGCCGCACAGCCGAAGCCGGAGGCCCCGGTGATGCCGGGCACGGCGGCGGCATGGACCATCGACGCCGCCGCCTCCAGCATCCGCTTCAGCGGAACCCACGCCGGGAAACGGTTCGAAGGGCGGTTCGACAAGTGGGAAGGACACGTCTGGTTCGACCCGGCCGATCTGGCGGGATCCAAGGCGGTGGTTTTGGTCCAGACCGCCTCCGCGCGGACGGGCGATCCGACGCAGGAAGGCTCTCTGCAGGGCGCGGAATGGTTCGAACCGACCCAATATCCGGTCGCCCGTTTCGAGGCGACGCGCTTCCGATCCCTGGGCGGCGACCGCTATGAGGCGGCGGGCGATCTGCGCGTAAAGACTACCACCATCCCCGTGGTGCTGCCGTTCCGGTTCAGCGAATCCGGCGGCGTGGCCAAGGTGGAGGGCGCGCTGGAGGTGGACCGGACGGCGCTGGACCTCGGCATGGCCTCGGACGCTGCGGCGGATTGGGTGTCCAAAATGATCGGGGTTCGGATCGAGGTCTCCGCGCGCCGCGCGCCGTGAACCGACGCTTGCCCTGACGGAAGCGAGGGCTTACGGCTCCGCGCCTTGATGAACGATTCAGGGAGCGGTCGATGACCCTCGCACTTCTGTTTCCGGGCCAGGGCAGCCAGGCGGTCGGCATGGGCGCCCAACTGGCGGACGCCTTCCAATCCGCCCGCGACGTCTTCGCCGAGGTGGACGAGGCCCTGGGCCAGAAGCTGTCGGTGCTGATGCGCGAGGGGCCCGAGGATCAGCTGACCCTGACCGAGAACGCCCAGCCCGCACTGATGGCGGTGTCCGTGGCGGCGATCCGGGCGTTGAAGGCCGAGTTCGGCTTTGACGTGGCGAGCGCGGCCTATGTCTCCGGTCACTCGCTGGGGGAATATTCGGCGCTGGCGGCGGCGGGGGCGATCTCGCTGTCGGACACGGCGCGGCTCTTGAAGCTGCGCGGTCAGGCCATGCAGCGCGCCGTGCCGGTGGGGCAGGGCGCCATGGCCTCTCTGATCGGCCCAAAGACCGATCTGGCGCTGGCGGAGGCCGCTGCGGCGGCGGGCGCTGAACTGGACGTCTGCGTGGTCGCCAATGACAACAATGCGGGCAATATCGTCATCTCCGGCGAGAAGGCGGCGGTGGACAGGGCCATCGAAAAGGCCAAGGAACTGGGCGCGCGGGCGATTCCGCTGAACGTCTCGGCGCCCTTCCACTGTCCCTTGATGCAGCCCGCTGCCGACGAGATGGCGCAGGCCCTGGCCTCGTCGACGATTCTGGCGCCCGTCGTGCCTGTCGTCGCAAACGTCCTGGCGCGCCCGGAGAGCGATCCCGAAGTCATCCGTCGCCTGCTGGTCGAACAGGTCACCGGGCGGGTGCGCTGGCGCGAGAGCATGGAGTGGATGGCCGGTGAAGGCGGCGTGACGCGCTTCGCCGAAATCGGCTCGGGCAAGGTTCTGACCGGCATGGCCAAACGGATCGCGCCGGACGCAGAGGGCTTGGCGCTGAACACCCCGGAAGATCTGGAAGCGTTCGCCAAGACTCTTTGATAGCCGCTCATCCCGGCGAAAGCCGGGACCCAGACCTTTGGGCGATGAGCGTTTGAGTTTGCGTTGGAATGGTGATCCCGGCCATCCTGCGCGTGAAAGCACTGGGTCCCGGCTTTCGCCGGGATGAGCGGAGAATTTCAATGTTCAATCTTGCAGGCAAGACCGCGCTGGTGACCGGCGCGACGGGCGGCATCGGCGGGGCGGTGGCGCGGGCGCTGCACGCCCAGGGCGCGACCGTGGTGCTGTCGGGCACGCGCGAGGCGGTTCTGGCGGACCTGGCCAAGGAACTGGGTGAGCGCGCCCATTTCGCCACCGCGAACCTGTCGGACCCGGAATCGGTCGATAATCTGGTGAACGCGGCCGAGACGGCGGCGGGCGCGCCGCTCGACATTCTGGTGGCCAACGCCGGCATCACCAAGGACGGCCTGCTGATGCGGATGAAGGACGAGGACTTCCAGTCGGTCATCCAGATCAATCTTGAGAGCTATTTCCGCCTGACCCGCGCAGCGGTGAAGGGGATGATGAAGCGCCGCTCGGGTCGAATCATCGGCGTGACCTCGGTGGTCGGCGTGACCGGCAACCCCGGCCAGACCAACTATTCGGCGTCCAAGGCCGGCATGATCGGCTTTTCCAAATCGCTGGCCCAGGAGGTCGGTTCGCGCGGAATCACCGTCAACTGCATCGCGCCGGGCTTCATCGCCTCGCCCATGACCGACGTTCTGAACGATCAGCAGCGGGACGCCATCCTGACCAGGATCCCCGCCGGTCGCCTGGGCGCGGGCGACGAGATCGCAGCCGCCGCCGTCTATCTGTCGTCGAACGAAGCCGCCTATGTGACGGGCCAGACCCTGCATGTGAACGGCGGAATGGCGATGATTTAAGGTTCGCCGCCGTCATCACGACGCGCAACAGACTATTTCCAGCCCGAAAGCCTGTGCTAAAGGGCTTGATGCAACGGCGGTTCGGGCTTTCGGGCTTGCGTCGCCTTCGCTGCCGTGAGACGGCGATTTCTGAGCTACCCCCGCCTCTACGGCGATTTCAAACAGGCAGAGAGACACTGATGTCCGACACCCTCGAGCGCGTTCGCAAGATCGTCATCGACCACCTGGACGCCGATCCGGACAAGGTCACGGAAAAGGCCAGCTTCATCGACGACCTGGGCGCCGACTCGCTCGACAACGTCGAGCTGGTGATGGCCTTCGAAGAAGAATTCGACATCGAGATCCCGGATGACGCCGCCGAGCACATCCAGACGGTCGGCGATGCGGTCAAGTTCATCGACGAAAAGTCGGCCGGCTGATCCCAGCCCCCGACGGGAAGCCGAAAGGCTGACGGTTCAAAGGGCCGCCCGGCGCTCCTAGCGGAGACGCCCGGCGGCCTTTACTGTTTCTGACCCCGACGAATCCCAATGTGATTCCGTTGGGTAAGGTTTGGAGCTGAAGGAGCACGCACCATGCGCCGCGTCGTCGTTACGGGCATCGGTCTGCTGACACCCCTGGGCTGGGGCGTCGACAAGAGCTGGAAAGGCATCGTCGAGGGACGGTCGGGCATCGGTCCCATCACCGCCTTCGATACCGAAGGCTATGGCTGCACCATCGCCGGCGAGGTGCCGAGCGTGGATGGACGCGGTGGCGGGGGCGACGGGGACTTCGACCCCGACAAGATCATGTCGCCCAAGGACCGCAAGCGCGTGGACGACTTCATCCTTTACGCCATCGCCGCCGCCGACGAGGCCCTGGCTGATGCGAACTGGAAGCCGGAGACCGAGGAGGACCGCGAGGCCACGGGCGTCATGGTCGGGTCCGGCATCGGCGGTCTGGGCCCCATCGCCGAAACCGCCATCGTCCTGAAGGAACAGGGCGTGCGCCGGGTCAGCCCCTTCTTCATCCCCTCGGCCCTGATCAATCTGGCGTCTGGCCAGATTTCGATCCGCCACGGTCTGAAGGGACCGAACCATTCGGTCGTGACCGCCTGCGCCACCGGCGCCCACGCCATCGGCGACGCGGCGCGCATGATCGCCCTGGGCGACGCCGAGGTGATGGTGGCGGGCGGGGCCGAAAGCTCCATCGTGCCCATCGGCATCGCCGGATTCCTGGCCTGCAAGGCGCTGTGCACCGCCTATAACGACACGCCCGAAACAGCCTCGCGCCCCTACGACCGGGGCCACGCCGGCTTCGTCATGGGCGAGGGCGCCGGGGTCATGGTGCTGGAGGAGTACGAGCACGCCAAGGCGCGCGGGGCCAAGATCTACGCCGAGGTCGTGGGTTACGGCATGAGCGGCGACGCCTACCATATCACCGCCCCGTCAGAGGACGGCGACGGCGGCCTGCGCGCCATGAAGATGGCGCTGAAACGGGCCGGAATGCAGCCGTCCGACCTGGATTACGTCAACGCCCACGGCACCTCGACCATGGCCGACTGGATCGAACTGAAGGCGGTCGAACGGCTGGTGGGCGATCACGCGCCGAACGTGGCGGTGTCCTCGACCAAGTCGATGACCGGACACCTGCTGGGCGCGGCGGGCGCCATCGAGAGCATCTTCTCGGTCCTGGCCATCCGCGACCAGATCGCGCCGCCAACCATCAATCTGAACGATCCCGAGATGGAAACGCCCATCGACCTGGTGCCCAACAAGGCCAAGCCCATGAAGATCGACGTCGCCATGTCCAACAGCTTCGGATTCGGCGGCACCAACGCCTCGGTCATCTTCAAGAAGGTGGACTGAGGTGTTCGGACGGGGACGGGTCGAGAAGTCGAGCGGACGGTCGGGATTCACGGTCTCGCTGCTGACCGCATCGGCGACCTTCGGCCTGTTCCTGCTGGTCGCATTGATCGCAGTCTGGGCGGTCTATTATGCGCCCGGTCCGTCGGCGCGGCAGGGCGACAAGACGGTCGTGACCCTGGCCAGTGGTTCCGGCGTTTCGGTCATCGCCGCCAAGATGAAGGCCGAGGGCGTCATCCGTTCGACCGACCTGTTCCGCGCGGCGGCGACACTGACCGGGGCGGATCGTCGGCTGAGGGCCGGGGAATATGAGGTGCCCTCGGGCATGTCCTTGGCCGGGGTGTTGAACCTGCTGGTCGAGGGGCGGGTGGTGCGTCACTTCGTGACCCTGCCGGAGGGGTGGTCCTCGCTTCAGGCGGTGGACATCCTGAACAAGGAACCGGTGCTGATCGACACGGTCGCGGACATGCCTGCGGAAGGCAGTCTGTGGCCCGACACCTATGAGGTGGCGCGCGGCGATACGCGCCAGTCGGTGATCGACCGGATGCAGCGCGCGGCGACCGAGAACCTGCGTCTGCTGTGGAGCCAGCGGTCGCCCGCGACCGTGGCGCGCACGCCGCAAGAGGCGGTCGTCCTGGCCTCCATCGTCGAAAAGGAAACCGCCCTGGCGGCCGAGCGGCCGCGCGTGGCGGCGGTCTTCTCCAACCGGCTGCGCGCCGGCATGCGTCTTGAGAGCGACCCGACCATCGTTTACGGCATCACAAAGGGGCGGCCCCTGGGGCGCGGCATCCGGCGTTCCGAACTGCTGGCCGCAACGCCTTGGAACACCTATCAGATCGACGGCCTGCCGCCGACGCCGATCGCCAATCCGGGCGTGGAGGCGGTCAAGGCCGTGCTGAATCCGCCTGCCGATCCCGCGCTGTTCTTCGTCGCGGACGGATCGGGCGGCCACGCCTTCGCCCTGACCTATGAAGAGCATCAGCGCAACGTGGCCTGCTGGCGCCAGATCGAACGCCAGAAGGCGGGCTTGCCGCCAGAGCAGCCCGCGCCCGCAGTTCCCGGAACCAACCCGGCGCCGATGACGCCGGCGGCCGAGCAACCCGCGACGTGCCAGGCCACCATCACCCTGCCGCCCGGCGCCAGTCAGCGGGCGAGATGACCGCGCTATCGGGCATGACGGGATTCGGCCGGGCGGACGGCGCCGGAGACGGCTGGACCTGGTCGGTCGAGGCCCGGTCCGTCAACGGCCGCAATCTGGAGGTCAGGTTTCGCGGACTCCATGGCTTCGACGCCGTGGAGCGGGCGGCCAAGGCGGCGGGGCAGGCCCGGTTTGCACGCGGTCAGGTCAGCATCGGCTTGCAGGCCAAACGCACCGACGCCGGTGAAGCCGCGGTCGCCGTCAATGCGGCCGTGCTGGCGCGCTATCTGACCCTGGCCAACGAACTGGCCGAGGATGGCGCGACGCCGCCGTCCGCGGACGGGTTGTTGGCGTTGCGCGGCGTGATCGAGACGCCCGAGGAGATCGACGATCCCGAGGCGCGGGCGGCGCTGGAAGCCGCCATGGCCCACACGGTGGAGCAGGCGCTGGACGCGCTGAAGGCGTCGCGCCAGCAGGAGGGCGCGCTGCTGGCCCCTGTGCTGGAGGATTTCATCGCTCGTATCGAAACCCTGACGGCCCAGGCCGAGGGCGAGGCGGCGGCGCAGGTCGAGACGATCCGCGAGCGGTTCACGCGCCGCATCACCGAACTGGCTCCCGATGCGCCAGGACTGGAAGACCGGATATTCCTGGAAGCGGCCGCTTTGGCGACCAAGGCGGACGTGCGCGAGGAACTGGATCGGCTGACCGCCCATGTCGCGGCGGCGCGACAGCTTGTGGCCTCGGCGCCAGCCGGGCGGAAACTCGACTTCCTGATGCAGGAATTCATGCGTGAGGCCAACACGCTGTGCTCGAAATCGGCTACGACCGCGCTCACCGGAATCGGCCTGGAGCTCAAGGCCGTCATCGAACAGTTGCGTGAGCAGGTCCAGAATGTCGAATGAACGCGCGCCCCGCCGGGGCGTCCTCCTGATCGTCGCCAGCCCCTCGGGCGCGGGCAAGACATCGCTGTGCCGCCGACTGATGGCGGATCACGGGGGGCTGGAGTTGTCCGTGTCCATGACCACGCGCGGCATACGGCCGGGCGAGGTGGACGGGCGCGACTACCACTTTGTCGGGCATGACGAGTTTCAGCGGCTGATCGACGAAGACGCCTTCCTGGAATGGGCCGATGTCCACGGAAATCGCTATGGCAGCCCGCGCGGGCCGGTCGACCGCGCCCTGGCCGAGGGGCGCGACGTCCTGTTCGACATCGATTGGCAGGGCGCGCGCGACGTGGCCGAGAAATGCCCCGAGGACGCCGTGCGCGTCTTCATCCTGCCGCCCAGCCTGGAAGAACTGCGTCGTCGCCTGGTGACCCGCTCCCAGGACGCCGAGGACGTGATCGAGCGCCGCGTCGCCAACGCCAAGGGCGAAATCGAACACTGCGACATGTTCGACTATGTGCTGGTGAACGAGGACTTCGACCGATCCTACGCCGAACTGGCCCACATCTATCACGCCGAGCGTTCGCGCCGGTTCCGTAACCTGTGGGTCGGCGACTACAAGGCCGCCCTGCTGCGCGAGGCGGTCTGAGAATAACGCCGCAGACCGGGGTCTGCGGCGTTGGGTACTCTAAGCTACGCTACTGATCGTGGTGTGCCACGCCGAAAGGCAGCGCAGAGTAAACGCGGTCATAGGGAAGAACCCTTAAGCCGCGACCATGATTTACGTCCTGTTCGCCCTCTGTCCTTTAAGGTCGGGACAGCGGGGGGCTCATGACATCTCTGGATTCCATAGGACCGATCCTGGCGGGCAGCGCCACGGAGCGGGCCAAACAAGCGCCGGTGCGCCTATTGCTCGCCGTTGTGATGGCCTGGGCCATGCACGGCGGCGGCATGGTGTCTTGGATTCCCGTCTGGTTGGCCATGGCGTTGATCGTGCAGGGATTCGAGTTCTGGGCCATGGCGCCGTTCCGCCGGGATCCACCGTCGAACAACCGTCTGTCGGTCGGCCTGGCCCTGATGTCCACGACCCTGATGGCCACCCTGTTCGGGGGGATGGCCCTGATCATCTGGACGACAAACCACCCCGCACTGGTGACCCTGGCGGCCCTGACCCTGGCCGGGGGATTGCTGACCAATGTCGCCTCGGGCATCGGTTCGCGCCTTCTGTTCTTCATCGGCGGCGGGCCGTATCTGCTGTTCCTGGCCGTCATGCCGGTGATCAAGCTGGTCCAGGGCGACACCCGGGGCGTGGCCGTCATGACCCTGTCGGCCGCCCTGTTCGCCGGCATGATGCTGAACATCTATTGGCGCGTGTATCATACACGGCAGGCCGAGGTTCGGTCGCGCGCGGAGGCTGAAACACGCCTGGAGCAGGCGCAGAGCGCCATGGCCGACCGCGCCGCCATGGCCGCCATCGTCAGCCACGAACTGCGCACCCCGGTCAGCGCCATCCTGGCCGGCGCCCATGTCATCCGCGACGGCAAACTGCCGAAGAAGCGTGAGCAGACGGCCGAACTGATCATCGACGCGGGGCGTCTGATGACCGGAATGCTGAACGACCTCTTGGACCACTCCAAGATGGAGGCCGGGGCGATGGCTATCGAGAGCCGGGATTTCGAGCTTGGAGACCTGGTGCGCGACACCGCCCGGTTCTGGACGGCGCCGGCTGCCGAAAAGGGTCTGACGCTGGATTGGGCCCTGGATCACGGCGAGCCAGTGTGGCTGCGCGGCGATCCCTATCGCCTTCGTCAGATCGTCAACAACCTGATCTCCAACGCTATCAAGTTCACGCCTGCCGGGGCGATCCGGCTGGAGGCCGCCGCGCCGCGCTGTGACGATCATCGTTGCCTGACGTTGACCGTCGTCGATCAGGGGGCGGGCATCACGCCTGAAGCCATGAACCGGCTCTTCTCGCCCTTCGCGCAGGGGTCCGCCGAGGTGGCGCGCACCTATGGCGGGACGGGGCTGGGCCTGACCGTCAGCCGTGAGTTGGCGCGGCTGATGGGCGGCGACCTGACGGTGCGGAGCGCGCCGGGCGAGGGGGCGGCCTTCACCCTGTGCGTCGATCTGCCGGCGGGCCTGCCCACGGAGGCGAACGACGGCTTTGAGGATGCGGCCCCGGCTCTGGCGCGTCGCATCCGCGTGCTGGCCGTGGATGATCACGAGATCAACCGACGCACCATCGCCCTTGTGCTGCAGCCGTTGGAGGTCGATCTGGCGACCGCCTCGGACGGTCATCTGGCGTTGTCGTTGCTGGCGGAACGCGCGTTCGACGTGGTGCTGATGGACGTCAACATGCCGGGCATCGACGGCAATGAGACGACGCGCCGCCTGCGAGCCTCCGACGGTCCGAACGCGACCGTGCCCGTGATCGGCTTCAGCGCCGGCACCGAGGCGGAACAGGTGGAGGCCTGCTATGCCGCCGGCATGACCGACTGGCTGCCCAAGCCTTTGGAGCCCAAGCGCCTGTACGACGCGCTTCACCGCGCGACGTCGGCAGACTTAAGCTCTGGCCCGCGCAGCGAACCAAGGACGCAGGCGGCTTAATGCGTCCTCGATCTCGGGCGTCGAGACCGCGAAGCTGAAACGAATGAAGCGGCGGCCATCGACGGGGTCGAAATCGACGCCGGGCGCCGTCGCGACGCCGGTGTCGCGCAGCAACTGCTCGCAAAAGGCCACGCTGTCGTCCGTCAGATGGCCGATGTCCGCCCAGATGTAGAAGGCGCCGTCCGGCGGGGCGATCTTCTTCAGACCCAGGGCCGGCAGGGCCTGAAGCATCAGATCGCGATTGCGGGCATAGGTCTGGATGTGGCCTTCCAACTCCTCGACCGCATCCATGGCGACCAGACCGACGTGCTGGCTCAGCGACGGCGGGGTCAGGAACATATTGCCGATATAGGCCCGAGCAGCATCGACCTGCGACTGTGGGACCAGCAGCCAGCCCAGACGCCAGCCGGCCATGCTCCAGTATTTGGAGAAGCTGTTGATCACCACGGCGCCCGGCGCAAACTGCAGCATGGACGAGGTCGGCCCGACGTAGCTGAGGCCGTGGTAGATCTCGTCCGAGACGACGGCGATGCCGCGTTGGCTGCACACCTCGGCGATGGCGGCCAGTTCGGCGTCCGGGATGATGGTGCCTGTGGGATTGGCGGGGCTGGCGATGATGACCCCGGCCGGCGCGGGATCCAGCGCTCGAAGTTGATCGGCCGTCAGCTGGAACCGGGTCTCCGGCCCGCAGGCGATCTCGACCGGCGTCAGGTGCAGGGCGCGCAGGGTGTTGCGATAGGCGACGTAGCCGGGCCGCGCCAGGGCGATCCGGTCGCCGGGCTTGAACAGGGTGCTCAGCGCCAGAACCAGGGCCGGCGAGGCGCCGCAGGTCAACAGGATGCGGTCAGGGTCGACCGTGACGCCGTGGCGCTCCTCATACAGGCGCGCGATGCGGGCGCGCAGGTCCGGGCTTTCCCAATAGCCCATGGCGTCCTGATCCAGCACCTGATGGGCGCGGGCGATGGCGGCGGCGGGCGCGCCGGTCGATGGCTGGCCGAACTCCATGTGGATGATCGACCGGCCTTCGGATTTCAACTGGTGGGCCAAACGGCTGACGGAGATCGCGCGGAAGGGTTCGACGGTCATGTCAGATCCTCAGGAAAGCGCGTCGGCCAGGCGCAGGAAGCCCGCCACATCCACCGTTTCAGCCCGCACTTCCGGCTCGATCCCCGCCGCCTCGCACAGGGCGGCGCCGCCCAGTTGCTTCAGGCTGGAGCGCAGCATCTTGCGACGCTGGCCGAAGGCGGCGGCGGTGACGCGCTCCAGCTTCTTCAGGCGCTCGGGGCTGGGGCGTTCCGCCAGCGGGACCAGATGCACGACGGCGGAGGCCACCTTGGGCGGCGGGGTGAAGGCGGCGGCGGGCAGATGCATGACGATACGCGCAGTGCAGACGGCCTGAGAGATGACGGCCAGTCGCCCATAGGCGTCTTCGCCCGGGCCTGCGGCGACACGTTCCGCGACCTCCTTCTGGAACATCAGGGTCAGGCTGTGCGGCAACCACGGCCCGGTCAGCCATTTGATCAACAGGGCCGTGCCGACATTGTAGGGCAGGTTGGACACCAGATGGGCGGGACCGGAGACCAGATCGGCCTCTTTCACCTTCAGGGCGTCCGCTTCGACAATGGTCAGGCGGCCCGCGCCGTCGTCCAGTTCAGACAGCAGGGGAATGAAGCGGGGGTCCTTCTCGACCAGAACCACCGGTCCGGCGTCGGATTCCAGCAGGGCGCGGGTCAGGCCGCCAGGGCCGGGGCCGACCTCGATCACGGCGCGGCCCTCGAACGGCCCCGCCAGCCGCACGATCTTGCGGGTGACGTTCAGGTCCAGCAGGAAATGCTGGCCGAAGCTCTTCTTGGCCGAAAGGCCGTGGGCGTCGAGGGTTTCGCGGAGAGAAGGGAGGTCGGTCACACGCCCTGTTAGCGCGCGGCGCGCGCCGCCGCCATCTCGGATGCCAGCCGGATGGCGGCGATCAGGCTGTCGGGGCGTGCGAGACCCTTGCCGGCGATGTCGAAGCCCGTGCCGTGGTCGGGCGAGGTGCGGATGACGGGCAGGCCCAACGACACGTTCACGCCGCCCCAGAAGTCCAGCGTCTTGACCGGGATCAGCGCCTGATCGTGATACATGCAGATGGCGGCGTCATAGGTGGCGCGCGCCGCGTCGTGGAACAGGGTGTCGGCCGGCCTGGGATCGGTGATGTCGACGCCCTCTGCGCGCAGCTGTTCAGCGACCGGGATCAGAATGTCCATCTCCTGAAGACCCAGGGCGCCGCCTTCGCCCGCATGGGGGTTGAGCGCCGCCATGGCCAGACGCGGGCGGGCGATGGCGAAGTCGCGCTTCAGGCTTTCATGGACGACACGGGCGGTGCGGGCCACGCGCTCGGCCGTGACGAGTTCCGGCACCTGGTCCAGAGCGACGTGGATGGTCACCAGACAGGCGCGCAGGTCTCGCGCCGTCAGCATCATCACCGGCCCACGGGTGCCGGGATAGGGGGCGTCGGCGGTCAGTTCGGCGATGAATTCGGTATGGCCCGGAAAGCGAAAGCCCGAGGCGTACATCGGCGCCTTGGCGATGGGGGCCGTCACCACGCCCGACGCCTCGCCGGACAGGGCGAATCCGACCGCCTCTTCGATGCCGTCCGCGATGGCCGGGGAGTTGGCGGACTCTGGTCGGCCGACCTCGACCGGGGCGGGCAGGGGCCTGTGAATGACGGGCAGGGCGTGGACGAAGCGGTCGGCGGCGTCGCCGGGCGCGCCGACCTCGACCACCGGCACGCCTTGGGCGCGCATCAGGCCGGCGTCGCCGATGAGTGCGAAGGCCAGCGGTTCGTGTCTTAGGGACGTCCAGGCGGCGGCGGCGATCTCCGGCCCGACGCCGGCGGGTTCGCCGAGCGTCAGGACCAGAGGCGCGACCGATCCGGTCACTTGAACTCGATCAGGGCGTCGCTGCGCAGGTCGCGCAGATAGCGCCGCTCCAGAACCTGAAGGTTCTGCGCCCGCAGGCGGTTTTCAACCTGCTGACGGCTGGGGGCCTCGGGGCCGCCGACGCGACGGCCGCAGACGGCGACCAGATGCAGACCCAGGGGCGTGCGGATCGGGGTCGAGACGGCGCCAAGCTCGCCGGTGCGGGCGAACTGCTGGAACTGGGGCGCCAGGTTGGCCACGTCCGATTCGCCCAGATCCGCACCGATCACGCCCTCGGTCGCGCGAGCCTGGGACAGGATGTTGTCGCAGGTCAGGCCCGTACGCATCGCCTGGAGCTTCTGGGTGGCGGCGGCGACGTCGGCTTCGGACGCGGTCTCGGGCAGTTCGACCATGACCTGACGCAGCGAAACCAGGCTGGTCGAGGCGCCGTCGCGCTTGTCACGCAGATAGAGGATATAGACCCCGCCATCGACGACGATGGGGTTGGACAACTGGCCGGGCTGAAGCTGATCGACCACGGTCTGAACGGCCGGCTGCAGCGAATCACGCACGACCCAGCCCGCATCGCCCGGCACGCGGGCGTTGGCCGACGGCGCCGAGGAGAACTGCTGGGCCACGGCCTGGAAGGGCGCGCCTTGAATGATCTGCTGAACCAGTTGACGCGCGCCGTTCAGCGCAGCCTGGGCGCCGCCGACGCGGGCGGCGTCGATGTAGATTTCGCCCAGCAAGAACTGGGGCTTGGAGGCCGCCTCGTTCAGGCGGCGCAGTTCCTGATCGACCTGCAGGCTGCTGGCGCGGGCGCGGCTGTTGAAACGACCGGGCACCAGCTGGCTCCAGCCGATCTGGGTGCGCAGGTTCTCGCGGAAGGCGGCGGGCTGGATCCCGCCCTGTTGCAGGAACTGCAGATAGTTGGCGGGCGTGGTGCCGGCGGCGCGGGCCATCTCGGCGATTTCCTGATCCACCTCCTCGTCGGTGACCTTCAGGCTCTCGAACTTGGCCATCTCCTGAACCTTGAGGCGGTCCTCGATCAGGGCGTTCAGCGCCGCCTGCTGGATCGCGGGCAGGTTCTGTTCGGTCGGCTGAACTTGCGACGAGGCGATCAGCATCAGCATCCGCTGGCGCAGATCATAGCCGGTGATGATCTTGTCGTTGACGGTGGCCACGATGCCGTCGGCCATTTCGAACTGAGGTTCGGCGCGCGCGGTCGTGGGCGCTTCCTCGGCCGCCGGATTGGGCGCGCCGGCGGCGACGCCCTGGCCCGGCGTC
>NZ_DALZQC010000089.1:0-13637 GCF_032017145.1 Brevundimonas sp. | reverse complement strand
CCGCCGGCAGCTGGCGTCGCCCCGCCGCCTGCGCCTGCCGGGGTCCTCCCGCCTCCGCCTGTCGATGGCCGCACGCCGCCTGCGCCGCCGGCCCCGACAGGTCGCTGATCGACCTGACGCAGGCGTTCCCGGTAAGAGGTGGCGTGATCCGCCTCTCACCGGGATGGCGTGCGGCAATCAACTCAGTCGCGATAATTCAAAGCTGGTGCGCGGTCGCCTAGCAGGGCGCGGTATTGGAAGTCGGGGCCGCGGCGGCGTTCGAACTCGGTCTTGGCGGCGGCGATGGTTTCCGGGCTCTGGAACAGTTCCGCCGTGGTCAAGGCCAGGGTCTTGGCCGCCAAGTGAGCGCCCTTCAGGCCGATGGAGGAGCCCGCCGCCACCACATTCTGCCAGCTGTGACCCGCCGAACCCGGAACGAAGGTGGCGGTCGACAGGCCGACCGTGGGCGTGACCCAGCTGACGTCGGACACGTCCGTCGAGCCGCCGAAGTCGCCGCCGATCACGGCCGGCTCGATCTGCCCAACGCTGGACAGCGGCGGCTTGGAGGCCAGGGTCTTCTGGATTTCGGTCGCCAGGGCGATTTCCTCGGGCGTCCAGGTGATGCCGCCGACCGCATGCAGATTTCGGTCCATGACGGTCATCAGGGCCTCGTTCGGCAGCATGGAATAGACGCCGCCGATGGCCTCGAACTCGACGCGAGTTCCGGTGCCGAGCGCCGCGCCTTCCGCCGCCTTCTTGACCCGCTCCAGCACGTCGCGAACGATCTGAGGGTTGGTGTGGCGGACATAGTAGTAGCTTTCGGCATAGGCCGGCACGACATTGGGCGCGCGGCCGCCGTCGGTGATGACATAGTGGATGCGGGTGCGGTCGGGCACGTGTTCGCGCATCAGATTGACCATGGCGTTCATCGCCTCGACCGCATCCAGGGCCGAGCGGCCCTTGTCCGGCGCGGCGGCGGCGTGGGCGGCCGTGCCATAGAAGCGGAACTTGCCCGAGACATTGGCCATGGTGTCGCCCTGGCGCGCGCTGTTGACGTCGCCGGGGTGCCAATGGACCGCGACGTCCACGTCGTCGAACAGGCCGTCGCGGACCATATAGACCTTGCCCGATCCGCCCTCTTCAGCGGGCGTGCCATAGACGCGCAACTCGCCCTTGATGTTGTTGGCGGCCATCCAGTCCTTGACGGCGATGGCGGCCTGGACCGAGGCGGCGCCGAACAGGTTGTGGCCGCAGCCGTGCCCAGCCGGGGCTCCGGCCGATTGCTGCACCGGGCTCAGGGTCTGAGACAGGCCGGGCAGGGCGTCATACTCGGCCAGCACCGCGATGACGGGGCCGTCGCCGGTCTTGTAGCTGGCCAGGAAGGCCGTCGGTTCGCCTGCGATCCCCGGCGTGACGGTGAAGCCGGCGTCGCGCAACTGGCCCTGCAGCAGGGCGGTGCTTTGCGTCTCCTGATAGCCCAACTCGGCGAACTTCCAGATTTCCAGCGCCGCGTGATCCAGGGCCGGCTCGTTCCGTTCGACGGTGGACAGGATCTGGGCGCGGGCCTGGGGCGACAGTTCGGCGGCGGCGGCCGGCAGGCCGATACCGGCCAGGGCCGCAGCCAGGGCGAGGGCGCGCATCGAGACGGGCTTCATGGGGGGAACTCCGATAGGCGACTGAAGAAGCGGCGGGCGGAGGGACGAACCCTCCGCCCGTCAGGCAGGATTAGAAGGTCTTGCGGAAGTTGACGTACCAGTAACGGCCGTACGGCTGATACACGGTGCCCAGATAACCGGCCGCCGATAGCGGCGGCTGCTCGTCGCTGAGATTGCGCACGCCCAGGCGAACCGAGGTGTCGGACAGGGCGCCTTGGTCGAACTGATATTCGGCGTAGAGGTTGGCTGTCAGGGTCGAGTCGATTGTCCAGTAGTCGCCGGTCGAGTTGACCAGGCTGCTGTCGTACATGGACGAGATGTACTGGCTGAAGGCGCCGACGGTCAGGTTCCGATAGCGCCAGCTGCCCGACAGCGACCATTTCCATTCCGGCCGCCCCTGGTCGTCGATCAGATCGCCCATGCGGCCGCCGAAGGTGATGGAGGCGGGAATGGTCCCGGCGTCGCGGGCCGCCTGCAGGTCCTGCATGCCCGGCGACATTTCCAGATAGTATTTGATCAGGTGCGAGACGTTCAGGTTCAGGCTGAAGTCGCCGACGCGGGTGCCGCGCAGGTTCCACATCACGCCCAGATCCAGCCCTTCGACCGTCTGGGGCTGCTGGTTGCTGTAGGCGTCGGTGATGTACTGCACCTCGCCGACTGGCGTCAGGCCGGTGCCCGCGAAGATGGCCTGATCCGCAGCCGTCGGATCGGCGCGCACGACGTTGGGGTTGGACCCGCCGCTCTTGCGCAGCAGATAGTCGAGGATCAGGGCGTTCTGACCCCGGAACAGACCCACCATGCCGGTCTGCTCGACCTTCCACAGGTCCGCCGTGACGGTGAAGTCGCCCAGCTGCTCCGGCAGGAAGCGGGGCTGGATCACCACGCCGACCGAGGTGGTTTCCGACTCTTCCGGTTGCAGGTTCGGATTGCCCGAGCGCCGCTCCGCGGTCAGCTTGCGGACGTGGGTCTGGGTGGCGTTGGCCCTGTCGGGGAAGGTGTTGGGGATCTGCGACACGGTGCTGGCGCCGCACTGGTTCATATTGGTGATGGCGCCGCGACGCAGCAGGGCCTCGCAATAGATGTAGTCGTTCGAACTGTTCGAACGGGTGATTACGGTGGCGTTGATCTGCTCCAGATTGGGGGCGCGGAAGCCCTGGGCCCAGGACGCGCGGATGCGGAAGCCGTCGACGATGTCCCAGGCGCCGGCGATCTTGGGCTTGGCCACGTCGCCGAAGTCCGAATAGTTCTCGAACCGGCCCGCCAGCTGAACCTCCAGATTATGCACCAGCGGAATGTCCATCTCGGGCGAGACGAGCGGGGCGGCGACTTCCAGATAGGCCGAGAAGACGTCGCGCTCGCCGTAGGTGTCGGGGTTTTCCGACGAGTTGATCAGATCGCCATAGGTCGCGCCCGACTTGTCGGTGTAGTGGATCGTGCCGTCGATGCGGCTGTCGCGGTCGTCCAGCTGGCTTTCGGTGCGGAACTCGACGCCCGCCGCCATGCCGACCGGGCCGGCGGGCAGTTGGAAGACATCGGGGCGCGACACCTTGAAGTCCCACAGGCCCAGCTCCGTCTTGGTCTTGCGCACCATGTCCACGCGGATGGCGTCCAGCGCCGCCTGGTTGGACGGGGTGGAATCGCCGAAGCGCGGATTGGCCGGGTCGCCGCCATTGAAGAAGTTGTAGGCGTCGGGCGTCGATTTGGCCGCCCATTCCGCCAGGCGCGTGGTCGAGATATTGTCCGAGACGTCCTTGGCCGAGGCTTCCGACCAGACCAGCGCCGATTCCCACCGCCAGCCGCGCCAGTCGCCGCGCAGCCCGCCCAGGATCCGGTATTGTTCGTTGGTGACGTCGACGTTGATCGGCCCCATGTCGTTGAAGCGATAGCCGGTCAGGCGGACATCGCGCTGGAACGGGTTGTAGGCGTTGCTCCCTGGAATGGTCATGACGACCGACGACAGGGTATTGATCGGCGCCTGGCGTGCGTGGGACTGGGCGCGATAGCCGCCCAGTTCGCCGAAGAACTCCACCGCGTCGTTGATCTTGTAGCGGCCGGTCAGGAACAGGTTGTAGCGGTCGATTTCGGGAATGACGGTCAGGTTTTCCTGGGCGGTGTCCGCCAATAGGGAAGGGTCGACGTTGGTCGTCTTCTTCAGGCACAGGCCGTTGGCCAGGGCGGCGGCGCAGCCGCTGAGCGTCGACGGCTGGATAGTGAAGGTGGTGAAGCCCGTCACCGCGCCATAGCTGGCCGAGCCGCTCGCTACGGTGAACTGGCCCCATGGCGTCAGCGACGACAGGCCGTTCAGGCCCGAGTTGTTCTCGAACCCCGTGCCCGCGAACAGCGGACGTTTGTCGTCGGAGGCCGTGTAGGGCTGCTCCAGCGTGGTCAGTTCGCTGCGGTGGTCATAGTTGAAGAAGGCCGAGATGTTGCCGCGCCCCTCGGCGATGTCCTGACCGCCGTAGAGCGAAAAGTTGAACTCGCGCAGGCCCGTGCCCTCGGCGCCGCCGTACTGGCTGGAGACGGTCCAGTCGGTCATGTCGTCGCGCAGCACGGTGTTGACCACGCCCGCCACGGCGTCGGCGCCGTAGATGGCGGCGGCCCCGTCGCGCAGCACTTCCAATCGCTTCAGGCCCGACACCGGAATGGCGTTGGTGTTGTAGGTCAGCACGGGCACCAAGTGCTCGTTCGCCTGCGACGTCGGGTGGCCCACGACGCGGCGGCCGTTCAGCAGGACCAGGGTGTTGCCGATACCCAGGTTTCTCAGATTGACCGACCCGGTGTCGCCGCGCGCCGAGTTGGACGAGGCGGGCAGGTAGGCGGAGTTGAACGTCACGTCGCCCATCTGCGGGATGGAGCGCAGGAGTTCGTCGCCCGAGGAGGCGGCCGTCGCCAAAATCTGCTCCTCGCCGATGACGGTGACGGGCAGGGCGGCCGTGACCTTGGCGCCCCGAATCTGAGAACCGACGACGACGACCTCGTCAATCTCCGCCGGCTGCGGGTCGGCCTGCTGGGCCACGGCGCCGGTGGCGACGCCGAACAGCGCCGTGGTGGCCAACATGGCGGTCTTCAGGCTTTGGCGAGCGAAGGCTGCACGCATGGTCTTGTCATCCCCTTTACTGATCATCGAACTCGGCATCCCCCGATGCGCTTCACAGACCGCATCGCCGAATGCGTACGCTTCAAAGCGACGTGCGCCGACGAACAGCCGTGACCGAGACTAGAAACCGCCGCAAAGGAGACGTCAACCAGCGAAGGTTAAATCTTGTTCGCTGTGTGCTGTTCGCGAAATATAATGGCCACAACCTGTCCTTGAATCTCCCGTTTCCGCAATCGTATCGCGTTGGCTGGGTTGTCTTTTGAAGGAGGGCAGGTCAAGCTCAGAGTGCAATCGGGGCCGTGCAGGGGGTGAACGTGCGTTTTCAGACCAGAGTCTTGGCGGTGGCGACGGCCGCCTTCCTGGCCGCATGGCCCGTTTTGGCGCAGGAAGCGCCGGTCGCGGTTCGGCCGACCGCTGGCAGCGGCGGCGACATCGTCAGCTATGGCCAGATCCACAGCCCGGTCGCCGGTCGCGGCGGAATGGTGGTCAGCCAGAGCGATCCCGCGACGCGCGTCGGGGTGGACATTCTGCGGCGCGGCGGCAATGCGGTGGATGCAGCCATCGCCGTGGCCTTCGCCGAGGCCGTGACCCTGCCGCGCGCCGGCAATATCGGCGGCTCGGGCTATATGGTCGCGCACATGGCGGCGACCACGGATCGGCCGGCGCAGGACATCGCCATCAACTATTACGGCACGGCCCCGGCCGCGACGACGCCGGAACTGCTGCTGGGAGCGGACGGCAAGTTCGACCGCTCCAAGCCCTCGGGTTTCGTCAATGTCGCCGTGCCCGGCACCGTCATGGGAATGTGGGAGGCGCACCGCCGCTTTGGCTCCATGCCCTGGGCCGACCTTCTGGCCCCCGCGATCGGCCTGGCCCAGGACGGCTATGTCCTGTCCGAGGGCGAGGCCGACGCCACGGCCGGCCGGGCGCGGGTCCTGGCGACCGACCCTGGCGCGCGCGAATCCTATCTGAAGCCGGACGGGACACCTTACCAGGCGGGCGAAGTCTTCCGTCAGCCCCTGCTGGCCGAAAGCCTGCGCAAGGTGGCGCGCGGCGGGGCCGACGAATTTTATCGGGGCGATCTTGCGCGTCAGATCGTGGCGGGCATCCAGGCGCGGGGCGGGGTCATCACCCTGGCTGACATGGCCGCCTATCGCGCCGACGTGTCGGAGCCGATATGGGGCAGCTATCGCGGTGATCGCATCGCCTATATGCCGCCCACCGCCTCCGGCGTCAGCGTAGCCGAGGCGTTGAATCTGCTGGAGCATTTCGACCTGAAGGCCATGGGCTGGGGCAGCGTCGACAGCCTGCACCTGATCTCCGAGGCGATGAAGATCACCTCGTCCGACCGACGGTTGATCGGCGGGGCGCCGCAGTGGAACGCACCGGCCCACGGCCTGGCCAGCAAGGCCTACGCCGCCGAGCGGGTGAAGCTGATCTCGCTGGATCGCTCGCTGGGCGCCGACGACATCCCCGAGGGCAACCCTTATCCGTTCGAGAGCAAGGACACGACGCACTTCTCGGTGGCGGACGACAAGGGAAATGCGGTCTCGAACACCTACACCCTGTCCAACTCGTACGGCGCGCATGTCGCCCCGGTCGGAACGGGCATCCTGCTGAACAACAATCTGGACAACTTCGCCTGGGGCACGCGCGACCAGCCGAACTCGCCCGCGCCGGGCAAGCGGCTGGGCTCGACCATAACGCCGATGATCGTGTTCAAGGGCGACAAACCGTGGCTGGTCACGGGGACGCCCGGCGGCGGCTACATCATCGCCACCATGGTCCAACTGATCTCCAACGTCATCGACCATGACCTGAACATCGCCGAGGCCGCCATGCGGCCACGCCTGAACCAGGGCGGCGGCGACAGCCCGCTGGAGCTGGAAGGCGGATTCTCGCCCGACGTCGAGCGGCTTCTTCGCGAGCGGGGTCACACGGTGCGGCCGTCGATGACCATGGGCAGCACCCAGTCGATCATGATTCAAGGAGACCGCTTCCTGGGCGCCGCCGACACGCGCCGCCCCGACGCCCTCGCGCTGGGTGTGCGCTAAGACGCGACCGGAGAGACGACAATGCGCAAGGTTCTGATGGCGGGCGTCGCCGCACTGGTTTTGGCTTCGGCCGTTCCGGCGATGGCGCAAACGCGGGCGCAAGCGACCTCAGCCCCGGCGACCGCCCCCTGGCAGGAGGGGCTGTTCGCGGTTCGCACGGATCAGCAGAAGGGCAAGGTGACGGCGCGTCTGCCCGCGCCCGGCGCCGATGGCGTCCTGGGCCGCTATCTGTATCAGCCGGGACTGTCCGCCGGTCTGGGCATGGACGGGGCGGGCCTGGACCGTTCGGGTTTGGGGCAGGCGCAGATCGTGGTCTTCCGCAAGGTTGGAAACCGCGTCTTCGCCGCCTTTGAGAATTCGCGTTTCCGCGCCCAGGACGCCGACGCCGACCAGGTGAACGCCGTCGCCGCCTCCTTCGCCGCGCCCGTGGTGTGGTCCGGGGAAGTGATCGAGACGGCGGCCGACGGCGCGGTGACGGTCGATCTGTCCGGCTTCCTGGAGCGGGACGCCGTCAACGCCGTGGCGCGGTTGAAGCGCGCGAGACTGGGCGCGTTCAAACCCGCGCCGACCCTCAGCTTCATCGATATGGCCCAGACGCTGGTCTTACCAGAGAACATCGAGTTCGAAACGGTTCAGACCTTCACCAGCGACGAACCGGCCGCCGATCTGTCGCGGGTGTCGCCGGATTCGCGCGCGGTCACGCTGACGGTTCATCACTCTTTCGTTCGCTTGCCGGACGACGGATTTCAGCCCGTGCCGCACGATCCGCGCTCGGGCACCTCGGCGCAGATCATCGTGACGGATTTCGCCGCCGATCTGGATCACCCGGTGGTCAGCCGCCTGGCCCGGCGTTTCAGACTGGAGAAGACCGACCCGACGGCCGCCCGTTCTCCGGTAAAGAAGCCCATCGTATTCTATGTGGACCGCGCCGCACCTCCCGCGATCCAACAGGCCCTGATCGAGGGCGGGAACTGGTGGGCCCAGGCCTTCGATCAGGCGGGCTATATCGACGCCTTCCGCGTCGAGCTTCTGCCCGAGGGCGTCAATCCGATGGACGCGCGCTACAACATCATTTCCTGGGTCCACCGCGAGACGCGCGGCTGGTCTACGGGATCCAGCGTCAACGACCCGCGCACTGGCGAGATCGTGCGCGGCGTGGTCCAGCTTGGCTCGCTGCGCGACCGTCAGGACAAGATGATCTTCGAGGGTCTGGTCGGCGCCGACCGCAGCGGAACGGGGGCCGAAGACGATCCCGACCGACTGGCCTATCAGCGCCTGCGCCAGTTGTCGGCGCACGAGATCGGTCATGCCCTAGGCATCGCCCACAACTTCGCCGCCTCGACCTTCACGGGCCGGGCCTCGGTGATGGACTATCCCGCGCCGTGGGTGGTCGCGGACGGCGACCGTCTGGACTTCAGCCGGGCCTATACGACCGGCGTCGGCGTCTGGGATCGGTTCGTGGTGGACTGGCTGTATGGCGATGCGCCGGGCCAGGACCCGCAGGCGCGCCGCGCGACCCTGGCGGCGGACGCCCAGGCCAAGGGCTATCGCTTCGTCAACGACACCGACACCCGGCCGTTGGGCAGTCTGCAGCCCTATGGCGCCATGTGGGACAATGGCGCGGACGTGATCGCCGAGTACGCCAACACCCTGGCGGTGCGACGCATCGCCCTGTCGCGTTTCGGTCTGAACAACTTGCCGGCGGGCGCGCCGGCGGCGGACCTGCGGCGGGTGATCGTGCCGATCTATCTGTATCATCGCTATCAGACGACGGCGGTCGGCCGCCAGATCGGCGGGGTGGACTATGCCTATGCCGTTAGCGGCGACGGGCGCGAACGGGCCGATCCCGTACCCGCCGACCGTCAACGCGCGGCGCTGGACGCACTGATTCTGGCCCTGTCGCCAGAGACGCTGGACCTGCCAAACCGTGTGATCGACCTCCTGTCCTCGGCCCAGTCGGGCGTGCCGGATCGCCAGACCGACATCGAACTGTTCGAAGGGCGCACCGATGCGGTATTCGACCCGTCAGCAGCCGCAGCAGCGGCCGTCGAGACGGTCTTCGAGACCCTGCTCGCGCCAGAGCGCCTGAACCGCCTGGTCGAACAGCAGCGCCGCGATCCGTCGCAACTGGGCCTGGAGGAAACGCTGGACCGCATCGCCCGAACCGTGGGGCCAAGACGGCTGTTGAACGCGCGCCAGGCCGAACTGCGCCGCGTCGCGCGGGCGCGCTACGTCGCCTATCTCGCTGGGCTTATCCAGGGCAAGGACCTATCCTCGACCGCAAAAGGCGCGGTTCGCGACGCGGCGGGGCGGTTTGGTCAGGATCTGAAGCATTGCCGTGGCGACCGCCTCGAAACGTCCCAGTGCGCCTATCTGGCCCAAGCTCTGACGGGACCCGTAGAGGGCCTCAAGGCATTCGCCGAAACCCTGCCCCTCGCTCAGCCCGTCCCGCCCGGAGCCCCGATCGGCGGCGGCGATTGGCATTAGCTGCATGGAGACTGCCTACCAAGATTTCGTCGCTGATCTTTGAGCAAGTCTACGTTCAAGCAAACGCAAACCGGATACTGAATTCTTATGGACTTTGATGTCGTCAGATTGCCGATTACTGGGTCTGAATAAGCCGGCGGTTAGCGGTGTCCGCTTTCGGTGTGGCTGATGATCAGCCGCTGAACGCGAAGTTTGACCCATGATTGACTTTCGGAAGGTCTCTACGCAAGCGTTTCGGCAAGCGCGACGTCTCAAAGCGGTATGCGTCGCGGGCGTTAATCATAGCTGTCGATCAGTCGTGAACAGCACCTGCTTGCCGCCATCCCGCGAGGACCGGCAGGACGATCAGGGTCAGGACCGTCGCGGTGGTAAGCCCGCCGATGACGACTGTGGCCAGGGGCTTTTGCACCTCGGCGCCGGCGCCTGAGGCGAACGCCATGGGCACGAAGCCCAGGACGGCGACCAGGGCCGTGGTCAGGACAGCGCGTAGGCGGCCGACGGCGCCGTAGAGTGCCGCCTTGGCCGGCGGGTCGCCCTCGGTCAGGCGTTGGCGGATGGCCTGCATCAGCACCAGGCCGTTCAGCGTCGCCACGCCAGAGACGGCGATGAAGCCGACGGCCGCGCTGATCGACAGCGGCATCCCTCGTAGCGCAAGCGCGATCGCGCCGCCCACCAGGGCCAAGGGCACGCTCGCGAACACCAAGGCTGCATCCTTCCACGATCGCAGCGCCATCACCAGCAGCAGGCCGATGGTCAGGAAGACGATCGGCACGATCAGCGCCAGACGGGCCGAGGCCCGTTGCAGATTCTCGAACTGACCGCCCCAATCGATCCAGCCAGATGGCGGCGGCTGAACCTGTTCGGTGACCTTGGCTTGCGCCTCGGCGACGAAACCGCCCAGATCGCGGCCGCGGACATTGGCCTGGACGATCATGCGACGCTTGCCGTCGGCGCGGCTGATCTGGTTCGGCCCTTCGCCGACATCGAAGCGAGCGACCGAGGACAGGGGCACGGTCGGCGCCCCGGACTGGGCGTTCTCGGGCATGACCGGCAGCTGCTCCATCACGGCCGGATCGGCGCGCAGGGCGTCGTCCAGCCGCACGACCACATCGAAGCGCCGGTCGCCCTCATTGACCTGACCGGCCGAGCGGCCGGCGAAGGCGACGGCCAGGGCGTCCGCGGCGTCGGAGGCATGAATCCCTTGCGCCGCCGCCACGGTGCGATCCACGCTTGCGGTGATGGTCGGTTGGCCCGAGACCTGCTCGACGCGCACGTCCGCCGCGCCTTCGATGCCGTTCAGGACGCGCGCCACCTGCTGGGCCGTGCGCTCCATGGCGGCGAAATCGTCGCCATAGACCATGACCGCCACGTCCGAACGCACACCCGCGATCAGTTCGTTAAACCGCATTTCGATGGGCTGGGTGAACTCGTAGTTGTTGCCCAGCAGGGTCGAAAGCCGCGCCTCCATCTCCGCGACCAGATCGGCTTTCGGCAGTCGCGGATCGGGCCAGTCGCGGCGATCTTTCAGGATGACGAAGGTGTCCGAGATCGACGGCGGCATGGGGTCGGATGCGACTTCTGCGGTGCCGGTGCGGGTGAAGACCCGATCGACCTGGGGCATGGCCTTCAGCGCGCGCTCGACCTGGAACTGCATCGCCTGGCTTTGTTCCAGCGAGGTCGAGGGCACGCGCAGGGCCTGGACCAGAACGTCGCCCTCATCCAGTTGCGGCACGAACTCGCGCCCCAGGGTCAGGAAGGCGAGGACGCCGGCCAACAAGGCGACGCCCGCGCCGGCCAAGACACGCCGTGGTCGGGCGATGGCGTGTGCGAGAAGCGGCTGGTAGCGGGCCTTGGCGGCGCGGGTCAGCCGCGTCTCCTCATGATCGGCCTTGGGCTCGCGCACCAACAGGGCGGCCATGGCGGGCACGAAGGTGAAGCTGAGCACGAAGGCGGCGGCGAGCGCCAGCATGACGGTGGCGGCCATCGGGCCGAACATCTTGCCCTCGACTCCCTCGAACATCAGCAAGGGCGCATAGACCAGCAGGATGATGCCTTGGCCGAAGGCCGCCGGCCGCGCCATTTCGCGCGCCGAGGCGGCGGCGACCGACAGCCGTTCGGCGGTCGTCAGCGGCCGCCCGGTCTCCGCCCGCTTCAGGCCCAGGAGGCGCAGGGTGTTCTCGATCACGACCACGGCGCCGTCGACGATCAGGCCGAAGTCCAGCGCGCCCAGGCTGAGCAGATTGGCGCTGATTCCGAACCGGTTCATCGCCGAGGCGGCGAACAGGAAGCTGAGCGGAATGACCAGAGCGGTGATTATGGCCGCCTGCACATTGCCCAGGGCGAAGAACAGCACGGCGACGACCAGCAGGGCGCCGAGCAACAGATTGTGCTCCACCGTGCGGATGGTCGCCTCGACCAGTTCGGTGCGGTCCAGTTCGGGCTCGAGGACCACGCCGGGCGGCAGACTGGGCGCAATGGCTTTCAGCCGCTCGCCGACGCGGTGCGCCACCTCGCGCGAGTTCTCCCCCTGCAGCATCAGGGCCGTGCCCACCACGGTCTCGCGGCCGTCGGCGCTGGCGGATCCCAAACGGGGGGCGCGGCCGATCTCGACCGTGGCCACGTCGGACACGCGGATCACCTGGCCGCCGCGGTTCAGGATCGGCGTCTGGGCCAGGTCGTTCAAACTCTTCAGCCGGGCGTCGGCACGCACGATATAGGCCTCGCCCGCACGATTGACGTATCCGGCCCCGGCGATGCGATTGGCGTGCTCCAGCGCCTCGACCAGTTGCACCAGACCGACGCCATAGGCGGCCAGTCGGCTGGGATCGGGATGGACTGCATACTCCTTCACATACCCGCCCAGCACATCGACGCCGGCGACGCCGGGCACGGTCTTCAGCTGGGGGGCGACGATCCAGTCCTGGACGGTGCGCAGATAGGTGGCCTTCTCCTGATCGGTGACGAGGCGTTCGCCCTCGGGCGTGACATAGACCGCGCCGGGCCGAGCCGCGGGGCCGGTCAGCTCCAGCGTCCAGATGTAGACCTCGCCCAGGCCGGTCACGACTGGCCCCATCGAGGGAGAGAGCCCGCCGGGCAAATCCTCGCGCGCGGCCTGTAGTCGTTCGTTGATCAGATAGCGGGCGAAATAAATGTCGGTCGCGTCCGTGAAGACGGCGGTGATCTGTGAAAAGCCATGGCGCGACAGGGAGCGGGTCTCGGTCAGGCCCGGCAGCCCCGCCAGCGCCGTCTCCAGCGGGAAGGTGACCTGGCGTTCTACCTCCTCAGGCCCCAGCGCCGGCGCGACCGTCGTGATCTGCACCTGGCGATTGGTGATGTCGGGCACGGCGTCGATGGGCAGATGCAGCAGTTCGCGCCCCCCCAGAACAATCAGCACGACGGCCAGTCCCACGACCAGCCAACGGAAACGCACGGAGGCGTCGATGATCCGGTTCAGCATGATCAATGTCCGTGCGCGGCTTCGCCCTTGGCCAGTTCGGCCTTGAGCAGGAAGGCGCCGACGCCCGCGATCCGTTCGGTCCCGGTCAGGCCGGACACGATCTCGATCCGGCCGTCCGAGGTTCGTCCGGTTACGACGGGGCGCGCACGGAACCCGCCGTCCTCCTGAACGAAGACGGACGGCGCGCCCTCTATGGTCTGCACCGCGTCGATCGGCACGACAGGCGTTCCCGTTCCTACGCCGGCCGAAACGCGGGCGGAGACGACCGATCCGGCCGGCGGCGTCTCGCCAGCGGGCCGGGCGCGAACCACGACGACCCCGTTCGTATTGGCCGGGGCGATGGCGACGACGACCCCGGACATGACGCGCGATCCGGCGACGGTGCTTTCCAGCCTGTCGCCGACCTTCAGGATGGCAGCGGTGGCGGGCGGCGCCTCGAACACCAGTTCGACACGGCCGGGATCAGCGACGGCGGCGACCTGCAAGGCCTCCTCGTGCAGCACCTGACCTGGCGACGCGCTCAGGCGAGTGACGACGCCCGCGATGGGGCTGCGCACCACCGTCAGACCGTCCGCTCCGGGTTCCCCGAACGCCCCGAGACGGGCGCGGGCGGCGCGGTGTTGCGCCTCCGCACGCCGGGTCTCGGCGGCGGTGACGTCCAGGCGGGCCTGTGACACCCAGCCCTGTTCGAACAGGGTGCGATCGCGCCGTTCGGCGGCGCGTGCGGCCTGGACCGTCGCCCCCGCCGCGTCGGCGTCCGCCCTTGAGGCGGCGCCGTCCGGACTGCGCACGGTGATCAGCGGCGAACCGGCGGCGATGCGATCGCCTAGACCGACATGGACGCGCACCACGGCGCCGCCCAACGGCGCATCCGCCGCAGCCTCGGCGCCGGGCGCAAAGGCGACGCG
>NZ_DALZQC010000088.1:0-13944 GCF_032017145.1 Brevundimonas sp. | reverse complement strand
CGACCGGCCGCCGGCGACGCCCGCTCTGGAGGCCGCCGGGCCGCGAGGCGTGGACTTCGTGGGCAGGGGCGACATCCTGGCCTCGGCCGCCGCCATCGACCGGGCCGATCTGTTCGTGGGTAACGATTCGGGGCTGATGCACGTCTCGGCGGCGCTGGGGCGTCCGACGCTGGGCCTGTTCGGTCCGACCGAATGGTGGCTGTATGGGCCGTGGGGACCCAAGACCCGCACGGCGGCGTCCAACGAAACGCGCGGCCAGTTCGCCCCCATCGAGGATTTGACCGTCGACCATGTGTTCGAGGCGGTGTTGGCCCTGCACGACGCCTATATCCCCGAGACGCCCGCCAAGCCTTGAAAAACCGGGGCTTCGGGCGCATATTGCCGACCCTGCGGGAAACGTGGCGGTCGCCGCGCCTTTCCGCTTATCAAAAAACACGCCTCTTCTGACCACATAAGGAAACGACGCCCATTCGCCGTCCCATGCAAGCGCCACCCGTGAAAGACGGGCCGCGTATGAACCAGGATATCCGCGCCCCTCGCGTTCTGCTCATCGACCAGAACGGCGAAAAACAAGGCGTCATGCCCACCTCCGCCGCGCTTGAAGCCGCCGAGGAAGCCGGGATGGATCTGGTCGAGATCGTCTCCACCTCCGAGCCGCCGGTGGCCAAGATCCTCGATTACGGCAAGCACCGTTTCCAGGAGCAGAAGAAGAAGGCCGAGCAGCGCAAGCGCCAGAAGGTCGTCGAACTGAAGGAAATCAAGCTTCGTCCGAACATCGACACCCACGACTATGAGGTGAAGGCCAAGGCCATGCACCGCTTCTTCGACGAGGGCGACAAGGTCAAGGTCACCCTGCGTTTCCGCGGTCGTGAAATGGCCCACCCCGAACTGGGCATGAAGCTGCTGAACAAGGTGCAGGCCGACTTCGACGAAATCGCCAAGGTCGAGTTCGCACCCAAGATGGAAGGCCGCCAGATGATCATGATCCTGGCCCCGCGCTGATCGCGATCCTTCGCTGAATACGAAACGCCCCGGTCGAAAGGCCGGGGCGTTTTTCTTTGCCGGAGAAACGGCTAAGCGAGTGCAATGACGAACGCCGATACGGTCGCTGCGCGCACCACCCCGCCCAAGCTGAAGACCCCCGCTCTGGCCGTGCTGTTCGCGGTGGTGTTCATCAATCTGGTCGGGTTCGGGCTGGTGGTGCCGCTGCTGCCGTTCTTCGCCCAGAGCCTGAAGGCCGAGGCGTGGCAGATCACCCTGATGTTCTCGGCCTATTCGCTGGGTCAGTTCTTCGCCGAGCCGTTCTGGGGGCGGCTGTCGGATCGGATCGGGCGAAAGCCCGTGCTGCTGATCACCCTGATCGCCAATGCGCTGGGTTATCTGATGCTGGCCTTCGTGCCCAATATCTGGCTGGCCATCGCGGTGCGGCTGTTCACCGGCCTGGGGGCCGGCAATATCTCGACGGTCCAGGGCTATGTGGCCGATGTGACGCCGCCGGAGCAGAGGGCGGGGCGGATGGGGCTGATCGGGGCGGCGTTCGGCCTGGGGTTCATCGTCGGGCCGGGGCTAGGCGGCCTGCTGACCCAGCCGCAGTTGGGTCATATCGGTTATCAGCTGCCGATCTTCCTGGCGGCGGCCCTGGCGGCCCTGGCCGCGGTCGGCGTGATTGTCTTTCTGCGCGAGAGCCGGGCCAAGGCCGATCCGGCGGCGCCGCGCGCGGCCTTCCTGTCGGGCCTGAAGGCCGCGCGCGACAATGACGTGGTGTCGCGGGTGCTGGTCGTGACCCTGATCTATATGGCCGGGTTTTCGGCGATGGAGAGCGTGTTCGGCCTGTGGGCCGAGAGCCGCTATCAATGGGGCGCGCGCGAGGTGGGGCTCAGCTTCATGATCGTGGGCATCATCTCGACATTGAACCAGGGCTTCTTCGCCGGGCGACTGGCGCGGCGGTTCGGGGAATCGCGGGTGCTGGCGGTGGGGATGCTGCTGTTCGGAACCTCGCTGGTGCTGCAGGTCCTGGCGCCCGTCGCCTGGTTCCCGGCGATGCGGCTGGAGCTTGAGGCCGTGTCGATCCCCCTGGTGCAGGGCTGGATCATTCCCATTGTCATGGCGGTGGGGGCGTGCGGCATGTCGCTGGCCATGCCCAACATTTCGGCCATGATCAGCCGGGCCTCGCCGCCCGACCGGCAGGGGGCGATGCTGGGGCTGAACATGGCCTCCAGCTCGGTGGCGCGCATCTTCGGGCCGATGATCGCCGGCGCCCTGTTCTCGGGCCTGGGGCACGACTGGCCCTTCCTGATCGGGGCCTTGCTGACCGTCCCCGCCGCCGTCATGGCGGTCAACGCCGGGCGGGCGATCCGGCGGGCGCAGGCGGCGGCCAAGCCGTTGAACTGACTCGTCTTGCGTCGGGGGGCGTCTTGGCGTAGAAGCCGCGCCTTCGCGTACCGAACCGTCGGGCGAACAGGCATGCCTGGGCGGTTCTTAAACTCTGGAGAGACACCTCACCTGGCGGGCACATGTGGTCCGAAGGGCGGCGGCCTCTCCAAAAAGGAGACTGAAATGCCGAAACTGAAGACGAAGTCGGGCGCCAAGAAGCGCTTCAAATTCACGGCCACCGGCAAGGTGAAGGCCGGCGTTGCGGGCAAGCGTCACCGCTTGATCAGCCACAACTCGAAATACATCCGCCAGAACCGCGGCACCGCCGTCATGGCCGACGCCGACGCCAAGAAGATCAAGTCCTACATGCCGTACGCCTGATCGGCGCGCTGCATAAAGACCATCTTCCGTATCGAATTTGAACAGACAGTCCCTCAAGCAGTGAGCCGCCGCGCGGCGAACGATAGGGACTTCCCGAAGGGAACAAAAAATGGCTCGCGTTAAACGTGGCGTAACCTCGCACGCCAAGCACAAGAAGGTTCTGGAGCAGGCCAAGGGCTTCTCCGGCCGCCGCAAGAATACCATCCGCACGGCCAAGGCCGCCGTCGACCGCGCCGGGCAATACGCCTATCGCGACCGTCGCGCCAAGAAGCGCAACTTCCGCGCCCTGTGGATCCAGCGCATCAACGCCGCCGCCCGCATCGAAGGCTTCACCTACAGCCAGTTCATCAACGGCCTGAACAAGGCCGGCATCGAACTGGACCGCAAGGTCCTGGCTGCGATCGCCGCCGATGCGACCGGCTTCAAGGCCGTCGCCGACAAGGTGCGCGCCGCCCTGGCCTAAGCCAGGTCATCGCGACGAAGATCAACGCCCGCTCCGGTCTCCGGGGCGGGCGTTTTCGTGTCTGGGCCCAAAGTCTCGCCACTCGCCGTCTTTCCGGGGCTGAGCGGAGCGATGAACCCGGAAGTCAGAGGCGCAGTCACGCAGCTAAACGCATTGGGCGTCGGAGATGGTCGCCTGGGTTCCGGGTTCGTCCTGCGGACGCCCCGGAATGACGATCTTCAGGCCGCCTGGGACAGGTCGGCGGCTTCGGCGGCGGCGGTCATCACCAGTCGGATGGCGTTCAGCAGGGCGTCGGGCTGGATCGGCTTTTGCGCCACCCCGTTCATGCCGGCGGCGACATAGTCCATCTCGTCGCGCTCGTCGGCGTTGGCGGTCAGGGCCAGGATGGGCAGGGCGCCGACGGGGGCGGGCAGGGCGCGGATGGCGCGGGTCGCCTGAACGCCGTCCATCACCGGCATCTTGATGTCCATCAGCACCAGGTCGAACGGGCGGTCGGCGACGGCGGCGACGGCCTCACGCCCGTTCTCGGCCATTTCGGCGGTGCAGCCGAACATCTCCAGCAGCTTTCCGGCGACGAAACGGTTGGCGGCGTTGTCGTCCACCACCAGCACATGCAGCGTGGGGTGCGGGGTGGGGGCGACCATGTCGAGCGTGGCGGCCTGGCCCTGGATGGCCGGGCGCAGCGGCAGCCGCACCTGGAACCGCGCGCCGCCCTGGGGCGATGCGCCGAGCGCGATGTCGCCGCCCATCCGCTCGGCGATCTGGCGGCAGATGGCCAGGCCCAGGCCCGCGCCGGCACCCTCGCGGCCCGCCTTTCCGGTGTTGAACGGCTCGAAGATGGTCGCGGCGGCGGCCTCGGGCACGCCGGGTCCGCTGTCGTCCACGGTCAGGATGACCTGGCCGTCCGCGCGGCTTTCGATCAGGGCCGAAACCCCGCCCGTCAGGGTGAATTTCAGCGCATTGCCGATCAGATTGTTCAGCAACTGCTTCAGCCGCATCCCGTCGGCCTGGACGAAGGGGACGGCCAGGTCGGTGCGGACGCTGAGCGTCAGGGCCTTTTCCTCGGCCCGCGCCCGCCACAGGGCGTCGATGTCGACGGCGACGGCCGACAGGTCCAGCGGCTCCTCCTCCAGCGTCAGCATTCCGGCCGAGGCGCGCGACATGTCCAGGGCGTCGGTCAGCAGGCGCAGCAGGCTCTGGCCCGAATCGATCACCGTGCGGACATAGGGGCGCAGTTCCTCCTGCTCCAGCTTCTTGTCCATCAGGGCGGCGACGCCCAGCACCCCGTTCAGGGGCGTGCGGATCTCGTGGCTCATCACCGCCAGGAATTCGGACTTGGCGCGGCTGGAGGCGACGGCCTCGGCCTCGGCCAGGGCCAGGTCGCGGGCCAGGGCGCCCATCTCCTCGGCGCGCTGGCGGTGCAGGGCCGCGCCCGCCTGAACGATCTGAAGCGCCGTGCCGACCCCGACATAGCGCCCGTTCGACACCACGATGAAGCCGCCCAGCAAGGCGCCCAGTTCGGCCGCGTCATAGGCATGGAAGAAGGTTTCGGCGCTGGTCGCGGCCTCGGCGACCGGCGCATTGCGGTCCATCAGGCTCTCGGCCGGCTTGCGGGCATAGAGGGCGCGTCCGAACTCGGCCGCCATCCGCAGGGTGAAGGCGTTGCGCTCGATGACGCCCAACGGACGGCCCTGGTCGTCGACCACGGCCAGGGCCAGGGTGTTCGGCTCGTTCTGGAACCGTTCGAACACCTCTGCGCCCAGGGTGGACGGCGCCACGGGCGCAATCAAATCGACGAAATCACCGATCAGCGGCATCAAGGTCCCCACCTGTTCCGCCATCGCCTTAGAGGCGGATATTTAACGCCAGCTTTGCGGTTCATGAACCTTTTGCGGCGGGCTTTCGACAGTCGATCCGTGGACGGATCGAAAAGCCGCATGGGGATAAATCCGCGTTCCCACGCCCCGGTTCAGTCGCTAGGTTTGGCCCATGATGCGCGCCCTGATCTGCGGCCTGGCGACGGCCCTCTTTCTCACCCAGGCGGCGATGGCGCAGGACCGGCGCGTCGCCGTCACCTTCGACGACCTGCCGTTCCAGGCGGACGCCGCCACGATGTGCGATCCCGACAGGGTGATGGCGATCACCCGCGATTTCACCGCCATGCTGAAGCCGCTGGACACCCATGCGACAGCCTTCGTCAATGCGGGCCGCCTGTGTGACGCGGAACGTGACGCCCTCCTGCCGCAGGTGCTGAGCGTCTGGCTGGATGCGGGGCTGGACCTGGGCAACCACACCTTCAGCCACATCAACATCCATCGCACGACGGCCGACGCCTATCTGGCCGACGTCGATGCGGGGGCGCCCGTCGTGCGCGCGGCGCTGGAGGCGCGGGGGATGCGTCTGCACTGGTTCCGCCATCCCTATCTGTTCACCGGCGAGACCCAGGACAAGCACGACGCCATCGCCGCCGGCCTGGCCCAGCGCGGCTATACGATCGCGCCCGTCACCCTGGACAACAACGACTGGATGTTCGCCGACGTCTATCGCAAGGCCGAGCAGATCGGCGACGAGGCGCTGAAGCAGCGGATCGGCGCGGCCTATGTGGCGCACATGGCGACGGTGCTGGACTTCCTGGAACCTTACAGCGCCGAGATCACCGGCGGGCGCGAACCGGCCCAGGTCCTGCTGCTGCACGCCAACAGCCTGAACCAGGCCTATTATCCGCAGATCCATGCGATCTATCTGGCGCGCGGCTATCGTTTCGTGCCGCTGGAGGACGCCCTGGCCGATCCGATCTATGCCCACGCGGACGCCTTCGTGGCGGCCAATGGCGTGTCCTGGCTGCACCGCTGGACCCAGACCGACGGCCGTCCGATCCGCTGGGAGCCCAAGCCGCCCGCCTGGATCGCGGCGGCCAATGCGGCCCCGGCGTCGGAGCTTCAGGCCATTGCGGCGGGCCAAACCGCGCCTTGAAGGGTGACGAAATCGCTCAGGCCCGCTAAGGCACGGCCCAAATGACCGATCTCGCCACACTCGAACTCGAACTGATCAACGCCATCGGCGGCGCCGAAACCGTCGCCAGCCTGGAAGAGGTGCGCGTCGCCGCTCTGGGCAAATCCGGCTCGGTTTCCGGCCTGTTGAAGGGCATGGGCGCCCTGAGCCCCGATCAGCGGCGCGAGCAGGGGCCGATCATCAACGGCCTGCGCGACCGGGTCGCCTCGGCCATCGCGGCCCGCAAGGCGAATTTGGAGGCCGCCGAACTGGATGCGCGGCTGCTGGCCGAGCGCATCGATCTGACCCTGCCCGCGCGGCCGCGTCGCAAGGGCGGCGTCCATCCCACCATGCAGGTGATGGACGAGATGATCGCCGTCTTCGCCGAGATGGGCTTTGCGGTCGCCGAAGGCCCGGACATCGAGGACGACTTCCACAACTTCACCGCCCTGAACTTCCCGCCCAAACACCCGGCGCGGGAGATGCACGACACCTTCTTCCTGAAGCCCGACCCGGAAACGGGTGAGCGCAAGGTGCTGCGCACCCACACCAGCCCGGTGCAGGTCCGCACCATGATGTCGCAGAAGCCGCCGATCCGCATCATCGCGCCGGGCCGCACCTTCCGTAAGGATTCGGACGCCACCCATACGCCCATGTTCCACCAGATCGAGGGTCTGGTGATCGACCGCGGCATCAATATGGGCCATCTGAAGACCACGCTTGAAATCTTCATCGCCCGCTTCTTCGAACTTGACGCGGTTCAGGCGCGCTTCCGGCCGCACCACTTCCCCTTCACCGAGCCGTCGGCGGAAATGGATATCCGGTGCGACCGCTCAGGCGGGAAACTGGTGTTCAACAGCGGCGACGACTGGCTGGAGATTCTGGGCTGCGGCATGGTGCATCCCAACGTGCTGATCAACTGCGGCCTGGACCCCGACGAATACCAGGGCTTCGCCTTCGGCATGGGCGTCGATCGTCTGGCCATGCTGAAATACGGCGTGCCGGACCTGCGCCCCATGTTCGAGGCCGACACCCGCTGGCTGGCCCACTACGGCTTCTCCGCCTTCGCCGCCCCCAACCCGGCCTCGGGCCTGAGCTGAACGAGTTTCAAGATGACCGATCAAACCGAAACGCCGATGTCGCCGGACGAGAAGTTCGGCCGCGAGCTGGTGGCGCGCACGACCTTTGAGAAAGAGGCCGTGTGGCTGCCGTCTCTGGCCGTGCATCACATGAATGCGGGCAAGACCTTCATCGAGGACAAGATCTTCACCGAATGCCTGATCGAGGGGCCTGCCGTCATGGCGGTCATGAACGGCACGACGTTCGACGGCTGCAACATGGGTGTGGCCGGAAACCCGCGCACCCTGCTGCTGCAGCCCCTGGGCGACATGATCGCGGGCGTGGTGGGGATGTCCAACTGCCGTTTCGTGCGTTGCCGCTTCGTCCAGGTGGGCTTCACCGGATCGCCGGAACTGCTGAAGCAGATCGAAGAAAACCTGCTCAGCGCCCAGGCGGCCCAGGCATGAGCCGCCTGCCGATCACCCGCCCCATGAGCGTCGCCAAGTCGCTGACGCAAACGGATTTCGTCGATGTCGACATCAATCTGTACGACCTCTATGCCGCCCACCAGCAACAGGGGGCAATCGTCGGACGAACCTTCACCGGGTGCCGGCTTCAGGGGCCGGCCATCGTCCTGATCGGCGGCGGCACGACGTTCGAGGAAACCAACTTCGGCGACTCGCGCGGCGGGATGAAGAACCTGCTGCTTCAGCCGATGGGCGACAAGGCGTTGGGCACTGTGCCCATGCATGACTGCACCTTTGTCGGGTGCGAGTTCTATAACGTCGGCTTCACCGGCGCGAAGGACATCCTGGAACAGTTGGCGGCCGTGCCGACCGTGGCGGGCCCGAACGCAGGATCGGCGGCATGAAGTTCACCCTGTCCTGGCTGAAGGACCACCTCGAGACCGAGGCGGACGTTCATCAGATCGCCGAGGCCATGACGATGGCGGGGCTGGAGGTCGAGGAGGTTCTCGATCCCGCCGCCAAACTGGCGCCCTTCACTGTGGCCAGGATCGTTTCGGCCGAGCGTCACCCCAACGCCGACCGCCTTCAGGTCTGTCAGGTCGAGACGGTCGACGGGATGAAGGAGATCGTCTGCGGCGCGCCGAACGCGCGGGCAGGACTGACCACCATCTACGCCCCCATCGGCGCCTATGTGCCGGGCCTGGGCGTGACCCTGGTCGAGAAGCCGGTGCGCGGCGTGGTGTCCAATGGGATGCTGTGTTCGGCGTCCGAGCTGGAGCTGGCTGACGAGAGCGACGGCATTCAGGAACTGCCGCCGGAAATCCCGGTGGGAACCCCGGTCGCCGGCCTGTTCGGCGCCGAACCCGTCATCGATTTCGAGGTCACGCCGAACCGTCCCGACTGGCTGGGCGTGACCGGCATCGCCCGCGATCTGGCCGCCGCCAGCGTGGGCAAGCTGAAGCATTTCGACATCGCCGTGGTGCGCGGCGCCTTCCCCTCGCCGATCTCGGTGCGGCTGGAGGCGCCCGAGATGTGTCCGGTCTTCGCCGGTCGCGTGATCCGGGGCGTCAAGAACGGCCCGTCGCCCGCCTGGCTGCAGAAGCGTCTGACCGCCATCGGCCTGCGCTCGATCAACCGGCTGGTCGATGTGACCAATCTGATCACCTACGACCGCGCGCGGCCGCTGCACGTCTATGACCTGGCCAAGCTGTCGGGGACCGAAATCGTGGTGCGCGCGGGTCAGGTCTCGGCCGAGACGGGCGAGCCCGAGCATCTGATCGCCCTGGACGGCAAGACCTATGCGGTGTCGCCGGCCGACTGCGTCATCGCCGATGCGGGCGGCGAGCGGCCCATCGGCCTGGGCGGCGTCATGGGCGGGGAATCGACCGGCTGCGACGACGACACGACCGACGTCTTCCTGGAAAGCGCCTGGTTCGATCCGTTGGTCATCGCCCAGATGGGCCGAACCCTGGGCATTCATTCCGACGCCCAGTACCGGTTCGCGCGCGGCGTGGACCCGGTCTCGCTCACGCCGGGGGTGGAGCTGGGAACCCGCCTGATCCTGGACCTGTGCGGCGGCGAGCCGTCCGACATCGTCTTCGTGGGCGAACCGCCCGCCAACCCCGCGCCCTTCGCCTTCGACCCCGCCCATGTGAAGCGGCTGACGGGCATGGATCTGGCGGACGACCGGATCGGGACCATCCTGGGCCAACTGGGCTTCCTGGTGCAGGCCGCCCCCGCCGGGCAGGCCGAATCGTGGGTGGTCACTCCGCCGTCGTGGCGCCGCGATGTCGAAGGCCCGGCCGATCTGGTCGAGGAGGTCGCACGGATCGAAGGCTTCGACAGCCTGCCCGACGTGGCCCTGCCGCCGGTCGCCGTTCCGGCGGGGGGGGTGCTGAACCCGCGCCAGGCCCGCGTCCGCACCGCCCGCCGCGCCCTGGCGTCGCTGGGATACGCCGAGGCCGTCACCTGGTCCTTCACCAAACAGTCGACCGCCGTGCTGTTCGGCGGCGGCGATGACCGTCTGGTGCTGGAGAACCCCATCGCCGCCGATCTGGACTGCATGCGCCCCTCGGTGCTGCCGAACCTGATCCAGGCCGCCGCCCGCAACGCCGCGCGCGGCTTCCCCGACGCCGCCCTGTTCGAGATCGGCCCCATCTATCTGGGCGATGGGCCCAAGGATCAGCGCACGGTCATCGCCGGCCTGATCGCCCCCCACGCCGCCCGGCATTGGGAGGGCACGGGCGAGACCCCGCTGTTCGCGCTGAAAGGCGATCTGAACGCGGTGCTGGAGGAGATCGGCGCGCCGGTCGCCTCGCTGCAGCTGGTTCAGGGCCAGAACCGCGACTGGTGGCACCCCGGCCGTTCGGCCCGGCTGCAACTGGGTCCGAAGAATGTGATGGTCGAGTTCGGCGAACTGCATCCTCGCATCCTGAAGGCGCTGGATGCGGACTGCCCCATGGTCGCCTTCGAGATCGTGCTGGACAATGTGCCCGAACCGCGCGGCAAATCCGGCAAGGCGCGCGGGTCCGCCGACCTGTCGGCCTTCATGCCCCTGACCCGCGACTTCGCCTTCGTGGTCGAGGACGCCAAGCCGGCGGGCGATCTGGTTCGGGCCGCCGGCGGCGCCGATAAGGCCCTGATCGCCGATGTCCGCGTCTTCGACGTCTATCGCGGCAAGGGCGTGGAAGACGGCTTCAAGTCCGTCGCCCTGGAGGTCGTCCTCCAACCCCGCGACGCCACCCTGACCGACGCCGAGATCGAGGCCCTGACCGCCAAGGTCGTGGCGGCGGTGGAAAAGCAGGGCGGCAAGCTGCGGGCCTGATCGTCAGAGCGACTTCCAGGCGCCAGGCTCGGAAGCCGCTTTCGGCGTTTGACGACTTCAATCGACGGGCGTCATGTCGATGTAATCGAAGCGCGCGGTTCGGCGCTCGATATCATGCCGTCGATCATGGCCGGAGCTCCAGCAACAGACCGAGAGCCAGGGCCGTCATCATCAGGCCGGTGACGGCGTCCAACGCCCGCCAGGCGATGGGTTGGGCGAACACGGGCGTCAGAAGGCGTGCGCCGAAGCCGATGGCCGCGAACCAGATGAAGGAGAAGGTCGCGGCGCCGAGCACGAAGTACGGCCACTCCCGTTTCGGCAATGCTGATCCCACCGCGCCCATAAGCATCACCGTGTCGATATAGACATGCGGATTCAGAAGGGTGAAACCAGCGGTCGCGGCGATGGCGGCCCCGAGGGACAGGGGCGCGGCGCCTGAGATGATGAGTTTGGAGCGCCTCAAGGCGCGGCCGAAGGCCCCGAAAGCGTACCAGAGCAGAAAGGCCGCCCCTCCCAGGCTGAAGGCGACGGTCAGACCGGGAACAAGCGCCAACATGGCCCCCAGGCCATAGACGCCCGCGAATACGAGCGCGGAATCGCACGCCGCGCAGAACAGGACGATGAGGCCGACGTGTTTACGTCGCAGACCCTGGCGCAGCACGAACATATTCTGCGCGCCGATGGAGACGATCAGGCCCGCCGACATGGCCAGGCCCTTCATCAGGGGAGGAAGAAAGAACACGGTCATGACGGCGCAATGCCATCTGGTGTCGATGTAGACGAGCTAATCCTGCTTACTCTAGATTAGTCGACCTAATGTTGGACTATTCCGCCCTTGCCGCCTTGGCGGCCGTTCTCCGCACCGGCGCCTTCGACGCCGCCGCCGAACGGCTGGCTGTCACGCCGTCTGCGGTGTCGCAGCGGATCAAGGGGCTTGAGGAGCGTCTCGGCCTGCCTCTGATCGTCCGATCCGCGCCGTGTCGGCCAACGGACGCGGGCGTACGCCTGGTGGCGCATTTCGATCAGGTGTCGCTGCTGGAGCATGATCTGCTGCAAGAGGGGGCGCCGTGGGCCGCAGCATTCGGCGGGCCGCGTCCGACCGTCAGGCTGGCCGTCAACTCGGACAGTCTGGCCACCTGGATCCCTGCCGCCGTCGCCCGTTTCTCTACCTCGGCCGCGGTCACCCTGGCGCTGGTGCTGGACGACGAAAACCACACGGCCGAGCGACTGCGGACGGGCGAAGTCATCGCGGCGGTGACCACGATCGGCAAAGCGGCGCCGGGATGCCGCGTCGCGCCATTGGGGCGGATGCGTTACGTGGCGACGGCTTCGCCGGATTTTGCAAGGCGGTGGTTCGCCGACGGCGTGACGGAGGCGGCCCTGAGCCAGGCGCCCGTCCTGCGGTTCGACCAGGATGACCACCTGCAGGATCGGTGGGCGGCGGATGTCGTTGGTCGCGGTGTGTCGGGGCCCACATACTGGGCGCCATCGACGCAAGGGATGCTGGACCTGACCCTTGCCGGGGTCGCCTGGTCCCTGACGCCCGAAAAGATCGCGACGCCCCTGGCCGCGTCCGGGCGCCTGATCCAGCTGAAGCCCGAGGCGTCGCTGGACGTGCCCCTGTTCTGGCAACATCAGCGGATCGCCTCGCAAACGCTCGAAGGCCTGACCCGCGCGGTGCGTGAAGAGACCTCGCACTGGCTGATCTGACTCAGGAGGCCCGAGACCCTGCCGTCCGGTAAGTCCCCGTTAACCTTGAAGCCGCAAGGCTGCCGCAAAGGTCGGGGACGGTGGCGTCAAGTTCGGCGCCTCAGCCGGCCGTCCTCTCGCCGTCTTCCGGAGCGCCCCTCATGCATCGTCGCCAACTGATTCTGTCCGGCCTGGCCACCACCGCCGGGGCGTCGTCCCTGGGCGCCTGCGCCACCGCGCCGGCGCGCGATCCCAACTATCCCATCGCCTCGGACCAGACGGCCCAGGCCTACAGCTTCGACGAACTGGTGGCGGCGGGCTCGCGTGAGCTGGGCATCGCGGCCGAGGTCGTGGGCGGCGCCATCGAGCGCGTCTTCGCCGACCAGGGCGACCGCCCGACCGCCTATATCGCGGGCGAGGAAGGCTCCGGCGCCGTGGTCGTGGGCGCGCGTTACGGACGCGGCGCCCTGCATATGAAGGACCTGTCGGCCTCGCAGGAGGTGTTCTGGCAGGGCGCCTCGGTGGGCTGGGACTGGGGCGGCAACGCCAGCCGGGTCTTCACCCTGGTCTATGGCCTGTACCACCCCGACATGATCTATCGTCGCTATCCCGGCATCGAGGGGTCGGCCTATCTGGTGGCGGGCCTGGGCGTGAACTATCAGCGCGCCGACGGCATCGTGCTGGCCCCCATCCGCACCGGCGTCGGCCTGCGCCTGGGCGCCAATGTCGGCACCATGAGCTACAGCCGCCAGCGCAACCTGCTGCCGTTCTGAGCCGGCTTGCCGTCCGTCATCCTCGGGCCTGACCAGAGGACCGGGCGTCGGTCGGACTGTGCATCGCGTTCTCGCAAGAGCGGCGGATCATCCGATCCTCGGGTCAAGCCCGAGGATGACGACGGCTTGGGGTTGAATGTCGATTGGTCCTAACTGACCAACCGCAACGGCGGCGGCATATCCAGCAACTCAGCCAGACCCTCGCGCCAGGTCGGATAGGCGGGCCGCCAGCCCAGTTCGGCCTTGGCCCGGGCGTTGGAGACGCGCTTGGAGTCCAGATAGAAGCGGCGCATGGCCTCGCTGACGCTGTCGTCGGTCCAGTCGACCTCGGGCGGGCGGGGCAGGCCCATGCGGTCCGCCGCCCATGCCATCACCACATCGGCGGGCGCGGGCGCGTCGTCGGTCAGATTGTAGGCGGCCCCCGGTCGCGGACGGGCCATCGAGGCGAACAGGCCCGAGACGATGTCGTCGATATGGATGCGGTTGAAGACCTGGCCGGACTTTCTGACCAGCCGGGCCGAGCCGTCGCGCAACCGCTCCACCACATTGCGGCCGGGGCCGTAGAAGCCGGGCAGGCGGAAAACCTGCACGGTCAGGCCCATGCCCTGCGCCCCGTCCAGCCAGTCCCGTTCGGCCCGGACGCGGCGCGCGCCTTCCAGATTGGCGGCGTTCAGCGGGCCGTCCTCGAACACCCAGCCGCCCGCCCGGTCTCCATAGACGGCGGTGGAGGAGATATAGCCGATCCAGTCGGGCCAGGCGTCGCCGGCCAGCGGCCCCAAAGCGCGCAGGGCGGGACAGCCGTGGGCGTCGGGCGCGGCGGTGATCACAACGGCGCCGGCGGTCTCCAGCGCGGTCTTCAGGGCGGCGGCGTCGCCGGGATCCAGCGCAGCGATCCCCTCGGCTTCCAGCGCCCGGCGCCGTTCG
>NZ_DALZQC010000087.1:0-14044 GCF_032017145.1 Brevundimonas sp. | reverse complement strand
AGACGCCGGGGCGGGTCGCGGGGGCGCCGGGGCGACGCCGGGCTGGCCTGTGCGCTTGCCGAACATCCGTCAGCGCTTCTTGAACATGGAGGCGAACAAGGACTTAGCGGCGCCGTCGGCGGGCTTCGGCGCCTTTTCCGCCTTGCCGGGTTTGGCCGGCTTCGCCGCCTTGCCCTTGGGTCCGGCGACGGCGGGCAGTTCGCGGCGCGACACGATCTGGGCCAGGGTCTGGAAGGCCTCGGCCGCCTTGGTCCTGGACCCGGCGTCCAGGATCATCTGGCCATTGTTGGCCGCCGCCCCGAAGGTCTTGGCGTCGAACGGGATCATCAGGCTGGCGTGGACGCCCAAGGCCGCGCCAAAGTCCTTGGCCGGGATTTCGGGTCGGCCCGGCACGCCGATCTGGTTCAGCACCAGACGCGGCGGCGCATCGTTCGGCCGTCCCTGGCGGATCAGGTCGATCATGTTCTTGGCGTTGCGCAGGCTGGCCAGGTCTGGCGTGGCCACCACCACCACCTCGTCGGCGCTGATCAGGGTGCGGCGCATCCACGGCGACCACAGATGCGGCAGGTCCAGCACCACGAACGGCGCGGTGGCGCGGATCTGGTTCGTGACTTCTTCGAACGCCTCGGTCGAGATATCCCAGTCCGTGTCCAGACTGGCGGGCGCGGCGAACAGGCTCAGCTTGTCGGTGCAGCGGACCATCATCCGGTCCAGCAGCGTCGCATCCAGCCGGTCGGGCTGGCCCAGGGCGTCGGCGACGCCGTTCAGCGGATCCTGGTTGAAGTCCAAACCCGCCGTGCCGAAGGGCAGATCATAGTCGACGATGACGGTGTTGGCGCCGATCCGCTCCGAAATTGCATAGGCCGTATTGTGCGCCACGGCCGAGGCCCCCGCCCCGCCCCGCGCGCCGACGAAGGCGATGGTGCGTCCGACAAACGGCTGGGCCGGATCGTTGAACAGGCCGCCGATGGCCGCGATCAGTTGCAGCGGCTGCAAGGGCGCGACCAGATATTCGCTGACGCCGCGCCGCATCAGTTCGCGGAACAGGATGATGTCGTTGGTCGCCCCCACCACGATGACCTTGGTGCCGGCGTCGCAGACCTCGGCCAGCTGATCCACCTCCCAGAGCAGGGTCTGGGGGTCCTTCAGGCATTCGACGATGATCAGGGGCGGCGTCGGCTCGTGCTGATAGGTTTCGACCGCCGCGGCGACGCCGCCGATGCGGATCTGGGTCGTGGCGCGCGACAGGCGCCGATCCTGGGCCGCGCGCTCGGCGGCGGCCAGCGTATCCTGGCGCTCGGCGAAGACATGGATGGCGATGCGCGGCACCGACACCTCGCCGATGGCGGCGGCGGGCGCCAGGCCGGTCGGGGCCAGGGTCGCCGGCGTCAGTTCCATTGTCGCCGGATAGGGTTCGGCCAGACTGGCCTCGGCCTGGGCCACCACCTCGCCGACCGGATTGTATCCGCCGGCCGGCAGGGCGTCGGACGCGGCGGTGAACGGCGTGGGCGCAGACGCGACGCCCGGCGTCGCGGGCAGGTGGTCGAAGTCCATGTCCGCGTCGAAGTCGTCGTCGAACGCTTCAAAGGGGCGGGGGGCGGGCGCTGTGCTCATGGCTTCAGTTCACCGCGCGGGAGACGGCGGTTTCCCGCACCAGGGTTTCCGCCTCGGCCGAGGTCTGTTTGCCGGCGCGGTACTGATCGAAGACCACGGTGCGGCGGCTGGCGTCGGCGGGCGTCATGGCGCGCGGCTGCTGGATGTCGCGCGGATCGGCGATCTGGGCGGCCAGATTGGCCGTGACGGCGCAGCCGAAGTTGGAGGCGGACTGGTTATCGCCCGACCGGCTCAGATTGCCCCAGTTGCGCCCGCACTGGGGCACGACGGCGCGCAGGGTCTCGAAACCCACCACCACCGGCGCGCGCGGGTCTGGCGCGGCGTAGCTGACCAGACGAATGCGGTCGGCCGGCACGCCCCAGGCGGACAGGGCGGCCTGAACGGCATAGGCTTGATTGAGGGCGACCGGGTCGGCGCCGGCCGGGGTCTCGATCACCAGCGGCCCGCCGTCGGCCTGGGCGTAGCGGCCGATGAGGGCCTGAAGGGCCGCGTTCTGGGTCGATGACAGGCCGGCGTCATGCACCGCCAGGGCGATCCGGTCCAGGTTCGGCTCCACCTGAAGCGCATAGCGCGAGGTCGGGGTCAGCGGCGGCTCGCCGCCCAGGCTGGCCGGGCCGCCGACGCAGGCGCTCAGGGCCAGGGTGCAGAGGGTTGCAAGAGCGATAATCGGGGTGCGGATCATGGGGCGCTTACTCGATCACATAGCCGACCGAACCCGCCGGGGGCGCGTTCGGCAGCCCATAGACCTGGTTCAACTGGCCAAAGAGAATGGTCTGACTGTCCGAGGCGATCCGCAGGCCGTCCGCCGGCGTCTGCATCCGATCGGGCGAGGTCGGGCTGACGATATAGGGCTCGACGATCACGACCAGTTCGGTCTCGCCCATCAGATAATCGCGCGACCGGAACAGCTGGCCCAGCACCGGCAGATTGGTGACGCCGGGCAAGGAATCGACGGCCTGGCGGCTGTTTTCCTGCAGCAGGCCCGCGATCATCATCGAGCCGCCCGAGGGGATTTCGATGGTGTTTTCGCTGCGCCGGACGGTCAGCCCCGGCAGGGTGATGGACGAGGGCGTGCCGGCGCCGATGGTCAGGCCGCCCTGAGACGACAGTTCGGACACCTCGACCTTGACCTGAAGGCTGATGCGGCCGCCCGACAGCACGACCGGACGGAAGGCCAGGCCGACGCCATACGGCTTGTACTGGACGGTGATCTGGCCCTGGGCGTCGCGGCTGGCCGGCACCGGGAACTCGCCGCCGGCCAGGAAGCTGGCGGCTTCGCCATTGACGGAGGTCAGGTTCGGTTCGGCCAGGGTCCGCAGCAGGCCGACCCGCTCGAACGCCTTGATCATGGCTTCGCCCTTGTTCAAGCCGTCCGAGCCAGGGCCCGTGCCGGGCTGGGCGGTGTTCCAGTTCGGCGGGTCTCCAGGCGCGCCGCCATTGACAGTGACCGGACAAAGCGCCCCAGGCTGCCAGCCCGCGCCGACGCAAGGAACTTGCAACTGGTAGTTCTTGGTCGTGTCGATCGAAGGACCGGCGCTGATCCCGCCCAGAAGGGCGCCGTTGACGCCCCAGGTGGCCGCATTGCCCAGCAGCCATTGGGTGTCGCCCAGCCGCCCCACGACGGCCGAGGTGTTGAAACCCAGCTGTTTGATGACGTTGCGCTGCACCTCGACCACGCGGACCTTCAGCGTCACCTGGTCCGAACCTGGAACGGTGATCAGGTTCAGCACCTTTTCGGGGGCGGAGACGAAGGCCGAGGCGATGCGCGTCGCCTGCGCCGAAACAGCCGGATTTTCCGCCACGCCGCTAAGGATGATGCTGTCGTTGACGGCTTCGGCCTTGACCTGGCCGCCGGGGATCATGCGGTTCAGCGTGTCCTGAAGCGCGCTGGTGCCGGCGTCCACCCGCACCCGAAGGCTCAGGATGGTGCGCCCGGCGGCGTCCAGGAAAACCGCATCGGTCTCGCCCGGCGCGACGCCGATCACGGTGATGCGGCGCGGCGAATGCAGCATGGCCTCGGCCACCTGCGGGTTGGAGACGATCACGTCGCGCGCGTCCGCCGGCAGATCGACGGCGAAGGATGTGCCGCGCGGCAGGTTGATCAGTTGCGGGGCCGCTCCCATCGACACGGCGGCTCGCGTCTGGGCCACGCCGGCGGGCGCCACGGCCAGACCCGCCAGAAGGGCGCAGGCGATGGCGGCGGTCTTCTGTCTGGGGAAGCGGCGCATCGGATCGACTTTCATGGCACGGCCACCACTTCGGGCGCGCCGCCGCGATAGATGCGAACGGCCTGAGGCCGGGACTGGGCGGGCGTGGGTCTGTGCGTGGCGCCGGACGGCCCGGCTGTGTCCGCGTAGGAGCGCAGCGACAGGGACAATTCGCCCTCCGACTTGGCCTGCGCCACCAGCACGGCGTCCTGCGGACGAACCTCAAGCGTGGCGGTCGCGCCGACCACGGCCTGGGCGTCGTCGCCGACCCGCGTGGCCTGGTCGATGGCCAGGACCTTGATGTTCTGAAGGACCACGCCGGACACATATTTGGACTTTGATCCGCCCTCCACGCCGTCGCGGTTGGTTTCGGCGGTCATGACCACATCCACCCGGTCGCCCGGCAGGATGAAGCCGCCGGCGGCCGATTCCACCGTCACGGCGATGGCCATGGCCCGCATCCCCGGCTCCAGATAGGCGGCCATGTAGCCGCTGTCGCCGGCGCGCACGATCTTGCGCGCCAGGATCGGTTCGCCGGCCAGAATGGGTTCGCGCACGACCGCGCCGATATAGTCGGACTTGGCGCCGGTTCCGGCGATTTCGGTCGCCGCCTTGGCGACGCGCTCGACGGCGACCGCAGCCTTCTGGGCGGCGCTGTCGGCGGCGGGGCGGGCTGAAACGGGCGTCGCGCCGTCCGTGATGAAGACCGGCGCGACTTCGTCGACGGGCCAGTCCTTCCAGGACAGATCGGCCTCGGTGATGCGTTTGCCGGGCTGCAGATCCTTGGCCGCGACCAGGACCTTGGCCATGGGTCGAACCTCGACGGGTGCGGCGGCGGCGGGCGCGGCGGGGGCGTTGGACGACGATCCCATGGCCCGGACAACAAGGGCCAGGCCGATGGCCGATACGGCGGCGATGCACAGAACGACGATACGGGCAGGCTTCATCCAGATGGTCTCCGGCTGGCGCCCTGAGTCGCGGATTCAGTCCCCGACGCCTACCGTTAACGATCATGCGGCCTATCGGTTAACGCTTCCTAAGCGCGCCGAACGCTGGTCAGCTTGGCCTTAACGCCCTGATGCGTAAGCCAGAACCAGTCCGCTCTCGGGCAGGGCCATCAGGGCGCCGATGGCGATGGCGACGCCGTAGGGAATGTCGCCCTTGGGCTGCATCAGATTGACGACCCACCCTTGGGACACCGACGGCGCGACCATGGGGAAATACTGGCGGGCCATGATCAGGAACAGACAAAACAGGCCGCCCGCCACCCCCGTCCACAACAGGAAGGGCGCCACGCCGCTAAGCCCCATCCAGAGGCAGCTGGCGGCCAGAAGCTTGGCGTCGCCCCCGCCGATCCAGTTCAGGGCGAACATTCCCATCCCGATCATCAGCGCGGCGACGCCGACGCCGAGGTGAATGGCGATGTCCATCGGCCCCACGCCGACCAGAAGCGCCGCCGGAAAGAAGGCGCCGATCAGGGCCAGCGAAATCCAGTTGGGAATCTTCATCGTGATCAGGTCGTGCAGACCGCCGACGATGACCAGGGCCGGAAAGACGCCCAGCAGGATGAGCAGCAGAATATCCATGACCGCCATATTGTCGGACAGGACTTAAGGTTGAGTTTCCGCATGCGAAAAGGGCCGGAGCTTTTCAGCTCCGGCCCCTGCCGTCATGATTGCTATGGCGGCTTACGACTGGGGAAGTTTACCAGCGATCATATTGAATGTCCCTTGAAGCTTTCCACTCATCGCGGTCAGAGCCGTGACTAGAGCGACGGCGACCAGGGCGGCGATCAGGCCGTATTCGATGGCGGTGGCGCCCGATTCGTCTTTGGCGAAGCGCGAGATGAACTTGGTCATGGGGATAGTCCTTTTCAAATGGTCCAGCGAGCAACTTGGCGGGGGGAGCCGGTAGCCCGCTTGACCCCCAAACGCAGGATCACAATGCCGCGCCCCCGTTAAATCTGAGTCACGAGGTTTGGTTACGCGCGGATTCACCAAAGAAAATTCTCATTCTGGCGCTTCAGTCTTTGTTGAGGATCGCCGGCCATCATGCGCGTGTCCGCGTTCGCACGCGCCGTTGTTCAGAGCCGCCGATGTCCCGCATCCCCGCCGTTCTTCTGGCCGCCGCCCTGTTGGCCGCCCCCGTCGTCGCCAACGCCCAGGACGGGGCGCTGAATGTCGAGATCGACCGTTCCGCCCGCGTTCAGCTGCGCGGGGCCGCCGCCTCCATCATCGTCGCCAATCCTCAGATCGCCGACGTCTCCATGGTGGACGCTAACACCCTGTTCATCGTCGGCAAGGGCTATGGGGTGACCGAGGTGGTCGCGGTCGACGGGGTGGGCCGCACCCTGTTTCAGCGCGAGATCGTCGTCTCCGGCGGTTCGACCGGCTCGGTGCGGGTCTGGCGCGGCGCCCAGGCGACGGAAATGACCTGCGGCGCCTCCTGCTCGCCCAGCGTCCGCAGCGCGCCCGCCGCCGCCCCGACTGCGCCCTGATCCGCCGGCCATGATCGCGCGCACCTTTCTGGCGGGCTGGATGCGCCGCGCACGCCGCCGTCAGGGGCGCGAGGGCGTCGCCGCGATCGAGTTCGCCATGGTGGCGATCCCCTTCCTGATGATGATCTTCGCCATCCTGGAACTGGGCATGGTGTTCGTGATCGATTCCCTGCTGGAGACGGCGACGACCCAATCGGGCCGTTTGGTGCGGACAGGTCAGGCCGATCAGCAGAAGTTCACGGCCGCCCGGTTCAAGACCGAGCTTTGCGACCGGATGACGGTGTTCAAGAACGACTGCGCCAGCCGCGCCACCGTCGATGTGCGCGTCATCCCTCAGTTCGCCGCGCCCGATCCGCCCGAGCCGATCACCAACGGCCAGATCGACCCGACCAAGGCGATCTACGACGGCGGCAATCCGGGCGATCTGGTTCTGGTGCGCGTCTGGTACGTCCATCCGCTGGTCACGCCCCTGCTCAACCAGGCCACCTCCCGCGTCGGTGCGGGCAAGGTGCTGATGATGTCGGCGACGGCTTTCCGCAACGAGCCCTGGACGAAGTCGGTCCCATGATGCGGCTTCGACAACTGGCCAAGGATGCGCGCGGCGCGGCGGCGGTGGAGTTCGCCTTCCTGGCCCCTCTTCTGATCCTGTTCTACTTCGGCATGGCGGAATACTGCCAAGGCTACATGGCGCTGAAGCGCACCGGCCACGTCGCATCGATGGTGGCGGACCTGGTGTCGCAGAACGACAAGGTGACCAAGGCCCAGATCACCGACATCTTCGCGATCGGGGATCAGATCATCAAACCCTTCCCCAATTCGCCCCTGACGCAGAGGGTCAGCAGCGTCACCCGCGTCGACACCACCACCTACAGGGTCGATTGGAGCGTGAGCCGGGGCGTCGCCGGCAAGCTGACGGTAGCCGACGCCAAGATCCCGTCCGACATGCTGGCGGCCGGGGAGTCGGTCATCGTGGCGGAGGCCAACTACGACTATTCATCGCCGTTCGATATGGTCGCGCCCTATTTCACGCGGTTCGAGCGGATGGCCTACCTGCGCCCGCGCACGGTCGACGTCATCACGTGCACCACCTGCTGATCGATACACTCAAGGCCCGATCAGGGCCTGGCGCATGGCCGAGATCTTGACGTCGGTCTCGGCCCCTTCCTCGGCCGGATCGCTGTCTGCGACGATGCCGGCGCCGGCCAGGGTCCGATAGCGCCAGACCCCGTCCGTCCGCTCGAACCCGGCCGTGCGGATCAGGACCGAGGCGGTCAGCGATCCCTCCTCCCCGATCAGGAACAGCGATCCGCACCAGGGCCCGCGCGGCGGTTCGTGGGCGGCGATCACCTTCATCGCCTGGTGTTTGGGCGCGCCGGTGATCGAGCCGGGGGGAAAGGTCGCCTCCAGCAGCTCCGCCGCGCCGGCCCCGACCCGCGCCGTCGCCGTCACGGTCGACACCAGATGATGCACGGTCGGATGCCGCTCGACCGCGAACAGGGCCTGCACCTGCACCGATCCCGGTTCGGACGCCCGCGCCAGATCGTTGCGCATCAGGTCCACGATCATCAGGTTTTCGGCCCGATCCTTGGCGCTGGCCAGAAGGTCGGCGGCCAGGGCGGCGTCGCGCGCCGGATCGGGATCGCGCGGCCGGGTGCCCTTGATCGGCCGGGCCTCGATCCGGCGGCTGGCCGCATCGAAGCTCAGGAACAGTTCGGGCGAGTTGGACACCAGCGCCCGATCCCCGATCCGCCAATAGGCGCCGAAGGGCGAGGCGCGATCCTGTTGCAACCGCATAAAGACATCGAACGGATCGGCCCGCGGCTTTAGCCGTCCCGACCAGGCGCGCGCCACATTGGCCTGGAACAGCTCGCCCGCTGCGATCCGGTCCACCACATCCGCCACGGCCGCGCGATAGTCTTCGGCCGACGCCTCGGCGTGAAAGGTTTCGGCTGGCGGTTCGGGCGAAGCGGCGGATCGGGCTGTGGCCAACCAGGCCAGCGCGCGATCCGCCGCCGCCTCGGCCTGCAAGGTCGTCGCCCCTCGCCCGGTCGCCTGGACCCGGCGGGCCTGGTGATCGAAGGTCAGCATCGCCGGATAGCGGGCCAGCATCAGATCGGGCCACACCGCCCCGCGCCGTCCCGTCGCCGCCCGCGCGCCGGCGTCATAGGCCGCCAAGCCCACCGTCCCCGCCGAGATCGCAGGGTCGCGCAGAGTATCGAAAAGAGCCACCCCTTCAACCGGCCCGACCTGAACCCGATCCGGCTGCACCGCCACGTGCGACCAGCGTTCGCCCGATCCCCCGCCCGAAATCAGCGCCAGCAGCCCGTCCGTTCCGTCCGCCGCCAGCCCCGCCGCCACCGTCACCGGCTCGACCCAGGCGGCGTCGCGCACCACCCGATGGCTCAGCACATCGCTCACGCCGACAGCCGCTCCACGATCCGGTCGCGCCGGGGGGCATCGACCCCGAGCGCATCACGCAGATAGGCCTCGACCGAACCATGTCGCGCCTCGACCTCCGCCAGGGCTGCGTCCAGATAGGCGGCCTCGACGCCCAGGAAGGCCACCACCGCATCGTCGGCGGCGACGCGGCCGGTCATCTTCTGCAGCTGCCGCGCGATCGACGGCGCGCGCCCGACCAGTTCCACCGCCGCATTGGTCAGCAGATAGTCCTCGACCATGTCGTCGCGCGACACGCCCAGCAGATGATGGGTCAGGGCGGCCAGAAACCCCGTTCGATCCTTGCCCGCCGCACAGTGGATCAGGACCGGGCGGTCCTGATCGGCCAGGGCCTGGAAATAGCGGCTGAACACATCCCTGTGCGCCGCGTCGAACGGCAGGCGGCGATAGGTGTCCTGCATGAACCGACGACCGGACGCCGGCGTCAGGTCCTGGGTCTTCAGAAAAGTGATGTGGGGCGCCTCCACCCCGTCGTCGATCCCGCCCTCGATCACCAGGCCGGACCAGCCGTCGGGCCGTCGCGACGGCTGGTCGCGGCGCTCGCCGGGCCGGCGCAGATCGACCACTGCGCCGATCTCCAGAGCGCCCAGCCGCGCCAGGTCCGCCGCGCTCGCCCGCGCATGGTGGGCGGAACGGAACAGCCGGCCGGGCCGAACCCGGCGCCCCGCCGCCGTGGCGTAGTCGCCATAGTCGCGAAAGTTGTCGATGGCCTCGAAGGCGTGAAGGCGGTCGCTCATGCGCCGCCTTCTACCCTGTTTTCACCGCGCGGGCAGCAGGCCCGCCATCGCATCCAGATACGCCACGAAGGCGGCGCGGCCTTCCTCGGTCAGACGGGCCTCCGTCAGGGGCTTTCGTCCCCTGAAGCTCTTGGTCACGGCGACGAAGCCCGCCTCCTCCAGCTTGCGAAGATGGACCGACAGATTGCCGTCCGTGGTCTGCAGTCGCGCCTTCAGCGTGGCGAAATCCGCCGTGTCGGCCCCCGACAGGAAGGCCATGATCCCCAGGCGGATGCGCCCATGAATGACCTCGTCGATGCGGCCGATGTCGAAATCGTCGGCCATGCTCAGACCACCTCCGCCGGTTCCTGGCGCATGAGGATCAGGCCGGGAACCAGGGCGACGGCGATCAGAATGGCGGTGAACACCAGATAGATCAGCGGGCTGTCGATGAACCAGGCCACCGCCACGGCGCCGACGTAGGCGCAGAGCGCCGTCATCGACATCCAGCGCGTTCGGGTCATGGCCGCGCCGATCATCCAGGCCGAGCCATAGGCGACCAGCACCGCCGTCGGCATCACCGCCATCCACGACCAGTTTCCGGTCTTCACCGACAGGGCGACCAGAGCCAGCCAGGTGACGAAGATGCCGTAGCCGACCGCCTCCCACGCCGACCCGACGGCCTTGTTGCCTGCCGAGTCGAAGCCTGACTTGTTCTTGATGCGACCGATCAGAACGGTCAGGGCGACGGCGAACACCGCGCCTGCGACGACCCAGATCCAAAGCTGCGACCAGGGGTTCAGCCGGATCAGACCCGATTGAATGGTCCATTGGATCAGGCTGGTCGATCCGAACACGATGGCGGCTGTGACCAGGATCGGCCCCGCCAGCAGCGGCGCGTGGCGACCCTCGTGCGCGAGGTTGCGCATATAGGCGATGTCGTCCTGAATGGCCTGGGTGTCGCGGGTCATGGTGGTCTCCTCCCTAGATCAGTAAGGAAAGATCATGCATAAACTTTGCGATGTAAAGTTCTTTTTCTGGCTCGCGTTTCAACGCATGAAAAAGGGGACGAAGCCGAAGCCTCGTCCCCTAATTTCCGATCGGTCGCGCCCTTATAGTCGGGGCGTGCCGCCGCGTCCGCGAAGTCCGCCGGCCACCAGGGCGATGACGAACAGGATGATGGCGACGACGGCGACGAATTTGGCGATTTCGAACGAGAAGTTCGCAATGCCGCCGAAGCCGAGAACGGCCGCGACCAAGGCCACGACCAGGAAGATAATTGCCCAGCGCATCATGGGTTTAGCTCTCCTGAGTTGATGTTGCCGTCGGCGACCCTAAAGCCCTCGTCGGTCCGCTGCATCAACGTCGTGGCGTCTTGGCCGTTCCCTCGTTCGCTCAGATTCCCCTTAACGACGGCGACGGCGCCAATAGCCGCCCTGATCCATCTTGCGGTCCGCGACCATGCTGGCGACGATGGCCGCCAGGGCCGGATTGCGCAGCAGCAGGAAGGCGGCGCCCAGACCGCCCACCGCGCCCACGATGGGGCGTTCGCGAACGATGTGGATCACCTTGCCCAGCAGGCCGGACGGTTCGTCCTCCTCATCCTCCTCCTCGTCGTTCCCGCTGCGCAGGAAGACCAGGATCACGATCAGGGCGACCACGGCGAACAGGCCGAAGGTGACGGCGGCGGCGCCCAGCGGCGTCAGCTTGAGGCTGAGCGCATAGAAGATCGACAACCCCAGGAAGATGACGGCCAGAAAGGCGCTGGCCGCGACGACGGCAGTCGCGACCAGCTTTTTGACGAGACCCTTGAACATCAGCGCCGACGACCGGCCAGCAGCATCCCCAGGATGACGCCCACGCCCATCGCCACGGCGGTCGATTGCAGCGGACGCTCCTGCACCCGCTCGACCACATAGCGCTGCGCCTCGTCCAGGCGTTCGGCGGCGTCGTCGTAATATTCGCGACCGCGCGTGCGGGCGGTGTCGTAATAGCCGCGCGCCTGTTCGCGCACTTCGTCACTCTTGGCGCGCAGCTTGGCCTCGGCCTCGGCGGCCTTTTCGCGCAGGCGCTGGGTTTCCTCGCGGGCGCCGGTCTTCAGATCCTCCTTGAGGGTCTTCAGGTCGGCCTTGATGTCTTCTCGGGCCTTGGTGCTGGCCATGATGCGCGCTCCGTTGAAAGCTTGACGGTAAAGAATAGAGAACCCCGTATGCCAACGCCACTCCTTCCGCGAGGTTCCCGCAGCCATAGCTGGGGCGTCGCGCCAAACCTCTCGTCAGGCTCCGAACGGGGGATTAAGAACGAGACCATGACCCAATGGCTGTTTCCGCCTCGCCCCACGCCGTCCCTGCCCGTCGTCGGCCATGACGCGCGGTTTCCCGTGCGCCGCATCCTGTGCGTGGGCCAGAACTACGCCGCCCATGCGCGCGAAATGGGATCTGACCCTGACAAGCAGACGCCCTTCTTCTTCTCCAAGCCCGGCGACGCCCTGGTGTCGGACGGGGCGGACCCGGCCTATCCCTCGGCGACGGCGAATCTTCATTACGAGGCCGAACTGGTCGCGGCCATCGGCCCGATGGAAGACGGCCGGGTCGGCGTGGTCGGCTGGGCGGTCGGCTGCGACCTGACCCGCCGCGACCTGCAGGCCGAGGCCAAGAAGACCGGCCGGCCGTGGGACGCCGCCAAGGGGTTCGACCAGTCCGCGCCGTGCGGCCCGATCACCCTGGGCGCCCTGCCCGATCCCGCCGGCGCCATCCGCCTGACCGTCAATGGCGAGGTCAAGCAGGACAGCGTGCTGGACGACATGATCCTGAACCCCGACCGCATCGTCGAGGCGGCCGGCGCCCTGTGGTCGCTTCAGCCCGGCGATCTGATCTTCACCGGCACGCCGTCCGGCGTCGGCCCCGTCAAGCCGGGCGACCGGGTCGTCGTCACCATCGCCGGGCTGGAGACCTTGCGTTTCGAGGTTCGGCCGTGATCCTGCACGGCTACTGGCGCTCGGGGGCCAGCTATCGGGTGCGGATCGCCCTGGCGCTGAAGGGCGTCGACTACGATCTGGCGGCCCACGACCTGAGGAAGGGCGAGCAGAAGACGCCGGACTATCTGGTCCTGAACCCCCAGGGCATGGTGCCGGCCCTGCAGAACGGCGACCGCGTCCTGATCCAGAGCCCGGCCATTCTGGAGTGGCTGGAGGAGACCCATCCCGCCCCGGCGCTGCTACCGGCCGCCGCCGACGACCGCGCCATGGTGCGCGCCATGTGCGCCCTGATCGGCTGCGACATCCATCCGCTGAACAATCTGCGGGTGCTGAAGGCTTTGCGGGCCGAGTTCGGCGCCGATCAGGCCGCGGTCGACGCCTGGGCCGCCGGCTGGATCGCGCCGGGCTTCGATGCGTTCCAGGCCCTGGTCGCCCGCCATGGGGCGGGCTGGTGCTTCGGCGACGCCCCCACCCTGGCGGACTGCTATCTGATCCCGCAGCTCTATTCGGCCCGACGCTTCAACATGGACCTGTCGCCCTGGCCCGGTCTTCTGGCCATAGAGGCCCAGGCGCTGAACCACCCCGCCTTCCACGCCGCCCACCCGGATCGCCAGCCCGACGCCGACTGAAAACCTTGGGACCGACGCATATCAGCGGTGGATAAGTAGGGTTCGCTTAAGGTCTCGCTCAGCGTCCCTTAAGCATTGCGCGTCAAAGTGCGGGGGTGTCGTATTCCCCCGCCACACCTTCGGCGTCGTCGCCCATCCATCGCCTGGCCCTGGCCGTGGTGACCGCGCCCGAACGCGCGCCCGGCGCCTTCATGACCGCCCCGTCCGGCGCGCGCGAGGATGCGATGCGCTTCCTGCTGCAGACCGGGGCGGATGCGGGCGTCAAACTGATCGCCACCCGGCCGGACGGCGACGGCGAACGGCTGCTGGGCCAGGCCTGGCCCTTCCCCTCGCCCTTCCAGGTCACGGTCCGCACCGTGGCCCTGAGCGAAGGTCTGGATCGGGTCGAGGCGCGCGCCCGTCGCTCGCTGGAGCGGATGGGTCTGCCACGCGGCGACGTGCTTCTGATCTCCAACGCCGCCGATCTGGCCGGCGCCGAGGGCCGCGCCCTGTGGGACCGCGCCCGCAATCTGAAGGATCGCGGCCTGTTCCGCCGCATCGGCTTCTGCGCCGCGATCGAGGACGGTCCCGCCCTTCTGGCGCGCCGCCTGGAGGCCGACGTGGTCCAGGTGCCGTGCAGCCTGCTGGATCAGCGCGCGGCCCAGGACGGCGTGCTGGAGGCCATCGCCGACGCCGGAGCGAGCGTGCATCTGTCGTCCGTCTTCGCCGACGGCCTGCTGTTCGCGGGGGGCGAGGACCTGCCGCCCGAACTGGCCAGCCACGCCCAGGCCCTGTCGCGCACGCGCCGGCGTCTGGCCGAGCAACGCTGCGACCCCATGCAGGCCGCCCTGGCCTACGCCCTGTCGCTGAAGGGGGTGGACAAGGTGGTGGCCAGCGTCGCCTCGGCCGCCGAATTGCGCGCCATCCTGGCCGCCGCCCACGCGCCCTGCCCCGACCTGGACTGGTCG
>NZ_DALZQC010000086.1:0-14153 GCF_032017145.1 Brevundimonas sp. | reverse complement strand
GCCGGGCGCAAGGTGCGCTCGGCCCGGGCCAGCGCCCGCGACGTCTCCGAACTGGGCCGGCGGGCGCGCAAGCCCGTATCGCCGGGCGAACAAGCGCGCTAAGCGGGATTTGTCTTCCGCGCCCTGTCGAATGTCCGCATGAGCCTCGCCCGCAACACCCTGGTCCAGTCCAGCCTGACGCTGGGCAGCCGAATTCTCGGCTTCGTGCGCGACATGGCCCTGGCGGCGCGGTTCGGCCAGGGGCCGATGATGGACGCCTTCACCACCGCGCTGATGCTGCCCAACATGTTCCGGCGGTTGTTCGCCGAGGGCGCCTTCGCCCAGGCCTTCGTGCCCGTCTATGGCGGCGTGCGGGCGCGCGAGGGTGAAGAGGCCGCCGCCGTCACGGCGTCGGAGGCGCTCAGCTTCATGCTGGCGGTGGTCGCCGGCTTCTGCATCCTGCTGCAGGTCGTGATGCCGTGGATCATGCCGTGGCTGCTGTCAGCCTATCAGGGCCAGCCCGAGGTGCTGCGCGCCGCCGTGATCGCGACCCAGCTGGCCATGCCCTATCTGGCCTGCATGACCGTGGCGTCGCTGCTGTCGGGCGTGCTGAACACCGGCGGCCGGTTCGCCCTGTCGGCGGCCGTTCCGGTCTTCCTGAACCTTTGCACCCTGGCTGCCCTGTTGCCGCCGACGATCCTGCCGATCCCGCAGGAGACGGTGCTGCTAATGGTGACGGCGGCGGTGACGGTTTCGGGCCTGATCCAGGCCGGTCTCTTGTGGTGGGGCGTGCGGCGTCTGGGGGTGAAGCTCAAGATCGGCCTGCCCCGCATCACCCCCAATGTCCGTCACACCCTGGCCCTGGCCGTGCCCGGCGCCCTGGCGGGCGGCGCGCTACAGATCAACTCCCTGGTGTCGCAGTTCCTGACCGGGTCGGACGAGGGGGCGCGGTCGGTGCTGTATAACGCCGACCGCCTGTATCAGCTGCCGCTGGGTCTCGTCGGGGTCGCCATCGGCCTGGCCCTTGTGCCGCGCCTGACCAAGGCCTTCGTTTCCGGCGACCACGAGGGCGGCCAGCGGACCCTGGACGACGGCGTCAACCTGGCCATGGCCTTCACCCTGCCCGCCGCCGTGGCCCTTTTCGTCATTCCCTTCTTCATCATCGATGCGACGGTGACGCGCGGGGCCTTCACCTCCGCCGACGCCAGCCGCACCGCCGATGTGCTGCGCCAGTTCGCCTGGGGCGTGCCCGCCTTCGTCCTGGCCAAGGTTCTGACCCCGCCCTTCTTCGCGCGTCAGGACACCCGTCGTCCGATGATCTTCGCCGTCGCCAGCGTGATCGTGACCGTCATCCTGGGGTCGGGCCTCTTCTTCTGGTTCCGCGCCCAGGGCTGGGACGGGGTGCTGGGCCTGGCCATCGCCACCAGCACCTCGGCCTGGATCAACGTCGGCCTGTTGGGCGGGGTGCTGATCCGCGAGAACAGCTGGCGGCCGTCGCCCGCCTTCCTGTCGCGCTTCGCCCGCGTGGTCGCCGCCAGCGCCATGATGGCCGCCCTGCTGTTCGCCGCCGACGTCTTCTATCCGCAGCTCAGCCGCATCTTCCTGGCCAAGGAGATCGCGGTTCTGGTGGTGTGCGGCGTGGGGGCGGGGCTGTACGGCGTCTGCCTGATGGCCTTCCGCGCCGTCACCCTGTCGGAACTGAAGGCCACCCTGCGGCGTGAGCCGGGCGGCGGCGCGGTCTCCGGTCTGGACTGACCGGGGCCGAACCGATAAGCGCGAGGCCATGATGAACTCGGGCTTTATATTCGACCTGCGATGGCGCGGCTGAACCGCCGTTCCCCTCGCCACGCCTGATGTTGTTTTTCCGAGATTCGATCCATGACTGACCCGACCCCGGCCCCCGCCGCCCCGGCCTACACCGGCCCGCGCCGCATCCTGTCCGGCATCCAGGCCTCCGGCGCGCTTCATCTGGGCAACTACCTCGGCGCCCTGAAGCGGTTCGTCGAGCTTCAGGACCAGGGTGCCCCCGTCTTCGTCTTCGTCGCCGACATGCACGCCATCACCGTCTGGCAGGAGCCGGAAAAGCTGGCGGCCCAGACGCGCGAGATCGCCGCCGCCTATCTGGCCTCGGGCCTCGATCCGGCGAAGTCGATCATCTTCCCGCAGTCGTCGGTGCGCGCTCACGCCGATCTGGCCTGGATCTTCAACTGCGTCGCCCGCCTGGGCTGGCTGGACCGGATGACCCAGTTCAAGGAGAAGTCGGGCAAGCACAAGGAACGGGCCTCGGTCGGCCTCTACACCTATCCCGTGCTCCAGGCCGCCGACATTCTGCTGTACAAGGCGACCGAAGTGCCGGTCGGCGAGGACCAGAAGCAGCATCTGGAACTGACCCGCGACATCGCCCAGAAGTTCAACAACGACTTCAGCGTGCCCGGCTTCTTCCCCGTGCCCGAACCGGTTATTCAGGGGCCTGCGACGCGCGTCATGTCCCTGCGCGACGGGGCGGCGAAAATGTCCAAGTCGGACCCGTCCGACAACAGCCGCATCAACCTGACCGACGACGCCGACACCATCGCGTCGAAGATCCGCAAGGCCAAGACCGACCCCGCGCCCCTGCCCGAGACGCTGGAAGAACTGAACGACCGCCCCGAGGCCAGGAACCTGGTCGCCATCTATGCGGCGCTGTCGGGCCAGACCCGCGAGCAGGTGATGGCCGAGTTCGGCGGTCAGGGCTTCGGCGCCTTCAAACCGGCGCTGGCCGATCTGGCGGTGTCGTCCCTGGCCCCCGTCACGGCGGAAATTCGCCGCCTGCTGGATGACCCCACCGAGATCGACCGTGTGCTGAAAGACGGCGCCGAACGCGCCGCCGAGGTTGCTGATCCGGTGGTCGATGAGGTCAAGACAATCGTCGGCTTCTGGAGGGCGTGATGGGCGTCTATGAGGCCAAGATCATCTGGGAGCGCGGCGACCAGCCCTTCCTGGACAAGCGCTACAGCCGCGCCCACACCTGGGCCTTCGACGGCGGCGCGGTCGTGCCCGGATCGTCCGCGCCGTCCAGCGTGCCCCTGCCCATGTCGGACGCCTCGGCCGTGGACCCGGAGGAGGCGATGATCGCCTCCCTTTCCAGTTGCCATATGCTGTGGTTCCTGGCCTTCGCCGCCAACGCCGGTCTGGTGGTGGACGCCTATTCCGACGAGGCGTCGGGCAAGATTGGCAAGGACGACGACGGCCGCCGCTATCTGGCCGAGGTCACCCTGCGCCCCTACACCCGTTTCAGCGGGCGCGAGCCGGACCAAGCCGAGATCGACGCCCTGCACCACCAGGCCCACGACCACTGCGAAATGGCCCATTCGGTGCGGGCCAGGATCAGCATCGAGGCCCGCCTGGACTAGGGCCAATCGACATTCAGCCCCAAATCGTCATTCCGGGGCGTCCATAGGACGAACCCGGAACCCAGGAAGCTCGCTATCCGGGCGCCGACTACGTCCAGCAACGTCGCCGCAGTCCTGGGTTCCGGGTTCTTCGCTTCGCTCAGCCCCGGAATGACGATCTGAGATTTCCACCCGCTGAATGTCGATTGAACCTAGGCTGTCTCTTCCTCGACCAGCGAGCGGAAGAGGGCGTGGGCCGCCGTCATCCCGTCCGCCGTCGCCAGGGTGATGTTCGACGCCGCCCGCGCCAGATCGCCGGCGGCGAAAACGCCGGGCTGGGACGTCTGCTGAAGCCCGTCCACCTTGACGATGCGGCCCAGGGGCGTGTCGATCATCTCGCAGCCCAGCCGTTCCGCAAAGGGGCTGGCGACGCGGACATTCGCCCCGACGAAGATCGCCTTCAGCGGTATGACCCGCCCATCCGTCAAGCGGGCGCCGGTCAGGGCGGGCGCTTGCCCCTCCAGCGAGGCGATGGGCGTCGGCTCGATGGTCACGCCGCGACGGTCCAGCCGATGGGCGTCTTCGGGCGACAAGGGGTTGGACAGGTCCATGAACAGGGTCACCTGCCCCCATTCGGCGACCGTGACGGCGTACTGCGCCGCGTGCTCGCCCCGGCCCAGCACGCCGATGGGACCGCCCCCGACCTCATAGCCGTGGCACCAGGGACAGTGCAGGGCCGTGCGCCCCCAGCGCTCCCTGACCCCTGGAATATCGGCCAGCACATCCTCGACCCCATGCGACAGCAGCAGGCGCCGCCCGCTGGTCCGCGTGCCGTCCGCGAAGGCGACCGAGAAGCCGCCGTCGATCCGTTCGACCTCAACCGCCTCGGCCGTACGGAAGGCGGCGGTGGGATAGGCCGACATCTGGGCGCGGGCGGCGGCGGCGATCTCGGCGCCCGGCTTGCCGTCCTGGGTCGGGAACCCGTGGGCGCGGACGGCGAAGCGGTTTCTGGGCCGACCGTCGTCGATGACCAGCACCCGGCGGCGCGCGCGCACCAACTGCATGGCGGCGGACAGGCCGGCGTAGGAACCGCCGATGATCAGGGCGTCGTGGGGCATGGGTTCAGGACATGTGACCGTGGGCATTGAGCAGATCCCTCTTTGGATGTTCGGCCATCCGGCGCGAGAAGTCCGCCGCCAGATCGGCCAGGGTGATGTCGTTCAGTCGGGCGACCAGCAGGGCGCGGGCGGCGGCGTAGGTTTCGGCCAGGGCGTCATTGACCGCCGCCTCGACCAGACAGCCGTCGGCCTCGACTGGCGGGGTTTCAGGAAACAGCCCCGGCTCGCCCAGCGCCAGATTGACCTGGCCCAGCGTCACCTGATCCAGCGGTCTGGCTAGCCGCCAGCCGCCGCCGTGGCCCTTCTCCGACGCCACCAACCCCTGTTCGCGCAGGCCCGCCATGGTCCGGCGCACCACGACCGGATTGGTCGACAAACAGGTGGCCAGCATGTCCGAGGTCATCGGCGCCCCGTGCCGCGCCTCATGCTCGGCCATATGCAGCAGGGCGTGAAGAATGTTGGAAAGACGGCTGTCGCTTTTCATGTAACTTCAATTGTTACATGATGGAGGATGCGTCAAGGCATGGCGCCGAGATTCTTTTTCAGGCGTGCGGGGCCACGTCCGTCAGGAAGGCGCCGAAGCGACGCAGCGCCTCCAGCGTCAGCTCCGGATCATGGCGCATGGGCCCGTTGCTGGTGGGCTCGTCAAAGGCGTGGGTGCCCACCGCGACCCAGCTTTCGACCTCGGAACCGCAGTTTCGGATCATGGCGTTGACCCGGTCGGCGTTGCGCACCGTGGTCAGGTGATCGCTCTTGCAGGTGACGGCCAGAACCTTTGGGCAATGCCGCCAGGGCTTCATCCGGTTGAAGGCGAACGGCCCGATATAGGGGTACATCAGCCAGACCGCCTTGACCCCCGACAAGTCCACGTCGCCGGGATTGGAGACGCCCAGCGTATTGGGCGCGCGGTCCGCGCTCATCATCTCCATGATCGACCAGCCGCCGTGGCTCCAGCCGCCCAGAACCAGTTGCGTCTTATCCACATCGGGCCGGGCGGACACGCCCTGGATCGTCGCCAGCACGTCACCCGCCCGCTCGTAACCCCGGAACGATAAGCCGGTGCAGACCGCCGTGAGGGTGAAGGCCCGGCCCCAGCCGCGCGGCCCGTAGGAATCGACGATGAAGGCGCGCCAGCCCGCCGCCCTGGCGACCTCGGCATAGCGCGGCAGGTGATCCCGCAGCCCGCCGCACCCATGGAACAGCAGGACCGCAGGTCGCGGCAGGGCGTCGTCCGGCCCCACGACGGTCATGTGCGGTTCGAGGCGGGCCCAGCGGCGCTTCAGGTCGTCCATCCCTCTTTTACGCCGCAGCTTGAAGGCGAACACCAGCCCCCTTGTGTATTTCGATATTCAGATATATCTAAACGCCGATGAATAGATATATCGAAAAGGAATCGATGATGCGATCCATGGGGATCCTCAGAGGCCGCCGCGACGGATGCGGCGGACATCACGACCGCCACGGCGGTTTCGGCCACGGCTTCGGTCGGGGAATGCGCGGCCCGCGCGGGGCCGATTTCGGACGGGGTTGGGAAGGGCGCGAGGCGCGCGGTCACGGCCATGGCCGGCGCGGCGGCGGCCGTCTGTTCGACCACGGCACGCTGCGCTGGGTGCTGCTGTCGCTGATCGCCGAAAAGCCCAGCCACGGCTATGAGCTGATCAAGGCGGTCGAAACGAAACTGGGCGGCGCCTATTCGCCCAGCCCCGGCGTCATCTATCCCAGCCTGACGCTGCTGGAAGAGATGGGCGCGCTGGAGTCCGAGGCCCAGGGCGGCAAGAAGCTGTACGCCATCACCGAGGCCGGGCGCGCCATGCTGGCGGAAAACGAAGAGGTGCTGAAGGCCGCCGAGGCGACCATGGACAAGTTCGCCGCGCGCGCCATGCGCCCGGCCCCCATCCACGACGCCATCGGACGTCTGCGCCACACCATCCATGCGCGGCTGACCGGCGAAACCGCCCTGACCGAGGCCCAGGTCCAGGCGATCGCCGCCATACTGGCCGAGGCCGCCGACAAGGTGGAGAGGGCATGAGCGACGCGCTTCGCATCACCCGCCGGGTGCGTCACGACCTGAAGTTCCGCCCCCTGACCGTGGCCTCGGTCCAGGACCTGACGCCAGACCTGCGACGCATCGTGCTGGAGGGGCCGGAACTGGCGGGCTTCATCTCGCCGGGGTTCGACGATCACGTGAAGATCTTCCCGGCGGCCGAGGGCCAGGCCCCGATCCTGCCCACCGTGGGACCGGACGGGCCGATCTTTCCCGAGCCGCGCCCGGTGGCCCGCGACTATACGCCTCGCGCCTACGATGCGGCGACGAACCGGCTGACGCTGGACTTCGCGACCGGACACGGCGGGCCGGCGACCAAATGGGCGATGAGGGCCAGGGTCGGCTCGGTCCTGGGGATCGGCGGGCCGCGCGGCTCCTTCATCGTGCCGACCGCCTTCGCCGACCATGTGCTGATCGGCGACGAGACGGCGCTGCCCGCCATCGCCCGCCGACTGGAGGAGTTGCCCGCAGGCGTTCGCGCCCATGTCGTGATCGAGGTCGCCGATGCGGCGTCGCGCCTGGACCTGCACAGCCAGGCCGAAGTCGCCCTGACCTGGGCGACGCGCGACGGCGCACCGCGCGGCCGGGCCGAAACCCTGCTTGCGGCGGTCGAGACAGCCCTGGCCGGGGTCGATCCATCCGACGCCTATGTCTGGATCGCGGCCGAGGCGAACGTGGCCAAGGCTCTGCGAGGCCGGGTGCTGGAGATGGGCTTCTCGCCAAGGACGATGAAGGCGGCCGGCTATTGGCGGCTGGGCGGCGCCGGCGGGGAAAAGATCAACCTGGACTGACGCCGGCCCGTCGCAGCGTCAGGTTCAGCCGCCCGCCGCCGGGTATCAGGCGCGACGACCCGGCCAGCACACGGTCGATCCCATGCCGCGCCAGACGGGCCGGCCCCGTCAGGGCGCAGACGTCGCCGCTGTTCAGCCGGAGGCTGGTTGTGCGTCCGCCCTCGGCCGGGCCGATGCGGAACAGGGCGGCGTCCCCCAGCGACACTGACAGAACCGGCGCCCCGAGATCGGCCTCGTCGCGATCCTGATGAAGGCCCATTCTGGCGCCGTCGCGATAAAGGTTGACCAGACAGGCGTCGGGCGGTTCGGGCCAGTTCACCGTGTCGCGCCACAGGTCCAGCAACACGGGCGGGATCGCGGGCCACGCGCGCCTCGTCGCGGGGTGCGTCGCCTGATACCGATAGCCGGCCCGATCCGAGACCCAGCCCAGCGGACCGAAATTGCTCATCTCTACGGAGAAGGGCCGTCCGCCCGGCGTGATCGGCCGATAGAGCGGCGCCTGCTCGAGCCGCTCGAACACGGCCGCGACCAGCGCCGCCTGCCTCGCCGCGTCGAAGGCGTCCGGCCACAGCCGAAAGCCTTCGACGCCGGTTCCGACCTCGGCGAGTGGAGGTGTAGTCGCTGATCTGATGGACATGGATGCGCGAGCGCGTCTGCGCCTGGCCATTGGTGAAACCTGGTCCGAAATCATAGACCCAGGCGTGCGGGCCGTCATGCCTTGATACGCGCCTTACGGCCGTGGCCGACCCCTTTCGACTTTCATCGTTCTTCGAGCCGAAGGAATCGCAGATCGCCCTTGCGGGGCCGGGGGATTTTCCCATATCGGGGCCAGCTTCGGAGAAACCCCGCGAAAACTGGGGCTATCCGGCCTCTACAACGCCAACCCAACCGGGGGCGGTCACGCGCGGCGCTTCGTCGAAGGCCGCCGCATCGCCCGCTGAACGAGAGAGACAAAGAACGCCCATGGCCAAGATTATCGGCATCGACCTCGGCACCACCAACTCCTGCGTGGCCGCCATGGATGGCAAGACCCCCAAGGTCATCGAGAACGCCGAAGGCAACCGCACGACCCCCTCGGTCGTGGCGATCCAGGACGGCGCCGAAGTGCTGGTGGGCCAACCCGCCAAGCGCCAGGCCGTGACCAACCCCTCCAACACCTTCTTCGCGATCAAGCGCCTGATCGGCCGCAGCTTCGACGATCCGGTGGTCGCCAAGGACAAGGGCATGGTGCCCTATGAGATCGTCAAGGGTCCGAACGGCGACGCCTGGGTGCGCGCCTTCGGCAAGGACTATTCCCCGCAGCAGATCTCGGCCTTCATCCTGCAGAAGATGAAGGAATCCGCCGAAGCCTTCCTGGGCGACAAGGTGACCCAGGCCGTCATCACCGTGCCGGCCTACTTCAACGACAGCCAGCGCCAGGCTACCAAGGACGCCGGCAAGATCGCCGGCCTGGAAGTGCTGCGCATCATCAACGAGCCGACCGCGGCGGCCCTGGCCTATGGTCTGGAAAAGAACGACGGTCAGAAGATCGCCGTCTATGATCTGGGCGGCGGCACCTTCGACGTCTCGATCCTGGAGATCGGCGACGGCGTCTTCGAGGTGAAGTCGACCAACGGCGACACCTTCCTGGGCGGCGAGGACTTCGACCTGCGCCTGGTCGACTATCTGGCCGACGAGTTCAAGAAGGAGCAGTCGGTCGATCTGCGCCAGGACAAGCTGGCCCTGCAGCGCCTGAAGGAAGAGGCCGAAAAGGCCAAGAAGGAGCTGTCGACCACGACCCAGTACGAGGTCAACCTGCCGTTCATCACCATGAACGCCTCGGGTCCGCTGCACCTGAACATCAAGCTGACGCGCGCCAAGCTGGAATCCCTGGTGGACGACCTGGTCCAGCGCACGATCGAGCCGTGCAAGAAGGCCCTGGCCGACGCCGGCCTGAAGGCGTCGGACATCGACGAAGTCGTCCTGGTCGGCGGCATGACCCGCATGCCCAAGGTGCAGGAAGCCGTGAAGGCCTTCTTCGGCAAGGAGCCGCACAAGGGCGTGAACCCCGATGAAGTCGTGGCCCTGGGCGCCGCCGTTCAGGCCGGCGTGCTGCAAGGCGACGTCAAGGACGTGCTGCTGCTGGACGTGACGCCCCTGACCCTGGGCATCGAGACCCTGGGCGGCGTCTTCACGCCCCTGATCGAACGCAACACCACCATCCCGACCAAGAAGAGCCAGACCTTCTCGACCGCCGACGACAACCAGTCGGCCGTGACGATCCGGGTCTTCCAGGGCGAGCGTCCGATGGCGTCGGACAACAAGATGCTGGGCCAGTTCGACCTGATGGGCATTCCGCCCGCACCGCGCGGCATGCCGCAGATCGAGGTCGCCTTCGACATCGACGCCAACGGCATCGTCAACGTCTCGGCCAAGGACAAGGCGACCAACAAGGAACAGTCGATCCGCATCCAGGCGAACGGCGGCCTGTCGGACGCCGACATCGACAAGATGGTCAAGGAAGCCGAGGCCAACGCCGCCTCCGACAAGGTTCGCAAGGACCTGGTCGAGGCCCAGAACGCGGCCGACAGCCTGATCAACTCGACCGAGAAGGCCCTGGCCGAACACGGCGACAAGGTCGGCGCGGACGAGAAGACGGCCATCGAGACCGGCCTGGCCGAGCTGAAGACCGCCCGCGAAGGCACGGACGCCGAAGACATCCGCGCCAAGACCAACACCCTGGTCCAGGCCTCGATGAAGCTGGGCGAGGCCATGTACGCCCAGCAGCAGGGCGCGGGCGAGGGTGAAGCCGCCCCGGCCGACGACGGCGTGGTCGACGCCGAGTTCGAGGACGTCTCGGACACGGACAGCGACGACAAGAAGAGCGCCTGATCCGCAACAGGTCGCTGAAATGATAAGGCCCCGCTTGTCTTGCGATAGGCGGGGTCTTTTCATGAAACTTGCATCATTCGTCCCGGCCCCCATGTCAGCCGGGACACCGTAGTTCCGTCATCGCCCGCAGAGGCGGGGCGGAGCCCGGCAGGGGAAGTATGAGGACGAACGCCCGATGGCGCGTGACTATTACGAGGTTCTTGGCGTCGAACGCACGATCGACGCGCCCGGCCTGAAGGCCGCCTATCGCAAGCTGGCCATGATCCACCACCCCGACCGCAACGGCGGCTCGGAAGAATCCATGGCCCAGTTCAAGGAAGTGTCCGAGGCCTATACGGTGCTGTCGGACCCGAACAAGCGCGCCGCCTATGACCGGTTCGGCCATGCGGGCGTGAACGGCGGCGGTGGCGGCAATCCGTTCGGTCAGGGCCAGCAGGGCTTCTCCGACATCAACGACATCTTCTCCCAGGTCTTCGGGGATGCGTTCGGCGACGCCTTCGGCGGCCGCCAGGGTCGGGGTCAGCAGGGCGGGCCGCGTCGTGGATCGGACCTGCGTTATGATCTCGAGATCACCCTGGAGCAGGCCTACAAGGGCGAGGAGGTCGAACTGGACATCCCCGCCACCCTGACCTGCGACACCTGCGAGGGGTCGGGCGCCAAGCCAGGCACCAAGCCCGTCACCTGCACCACCTGCCAGGGCGCCGGTCGCGTGCGCCAGGCGAACGGCTTCTTCCAGGTCGAGCGCACCTGCCCCCGCTGCCACGGCCAGGGCCAGATGATCGCCGACCCGTGCCCGACCTGCCATGGCCATGGCCAGGTGCGGAAGACCCGCACCCTAAACTTGAAGATCCCCGCCGGCGTGGACGACGGTTCGCGCATCCGCCTGTCGGGCGAGGGCGACGCCGGCCAGCGCGGCGGACCGCGCGGCGACCTCTATGTCTTCATCTCGGTGACGCCGCACGACCTGTTCGAGCGCGACAATCTGGACCTTCTGGTCACCGTACCCGTGCCGATGACGGTGGCGGCCCTGGGCGGCGAGATCGACGCGCCCTGCCTGGTGTCCAGCGCCTGCGACGGCAAGTGCAAGGCCTCGGTCGCCGTGCCCGCCGGCGCACAGACCGGCAAGACCGTGCGGATCAAGGGCAAGGGCATGCCCCATCTGAACGGCCGCAACCGCGGCGATCTGGTGGTCGAACTGTTCGTCGAGACGCCCACCGATCTGACCGCGCGCCAGCGTGAGTTGTTGGAAGAGCTTGCCCTGTCGTTCGGGGAAGGGCAAAACCCCCGCAATTCCAGCTTCGCCGGAAAGGCGAAGCGTTTCTGGGCCGACATCCTGGGCAATCAGGACGCGGACGGGTCGAAAGAAAACGCGGCTTGAGCGCAATCTTCCACGCCGGCATCTCCGGCTATCGCGGTCGGATGGGCCGTGCGGTGTCCCAGGTTCTGGACGCGCGCGAAGACGTGGTGGTCGCCGCCCGTTTCGACTGGGGCGAAACGGCCGACCTGTCGCTGTGCGACGTGATCATCGACTTCTCGACGCCTGACGCCTCGGTCGCCCTGGCTGAAAAGGCGGCCGAGAACGGCGGACCGGCCCTGGTCATCGGTTCGACCGGCCTTACCCCTGAACAAGAGGCCGCGCTGCTGAAGGCGGCCGAGAAGGTCGCCATCGTCAAGAGCGGCAACTTCTCCCTGGGCGTGAACATCCTGATCGGCCTGGTCCAGCACGCGGCCCAGCGGCTGGACGCCCGGGACTGGGACATCGAGATCACCGAGGCCCACCATCGCCGCAAGGTGGATTCCCCGTCCGGCACCGCCCTGATGCTGGGCGAGGCGGCGGCCGAGGGTCGGTTCGCCGACCTGGCCGAGCTGCGCACCGCCCCCTACGACGGCGTGCAGGGCGAGCGAGAGACGGGCAAGATCGGCTTTTCCTCCATCCGCGCCGGGGGGATCGTGGGCGAACACACCGTGCTGTTCGCCTCCGAGGACGAGGTGCTTACCCTCAGCCATTCGGCCATCGACCGGTCGCTGTTCGCGCGCGGCGCCGTCGCCGCCGCCGCCTGGGTCCGCACCCGCCGCCCCGGCCTCTACGACATGCAGGACGTGCTGGGCTTTCGCCAAGCCTGACGTCTGAGGGCGATTATCGCCCTGCTAGGTTCGCGACGCGCTCAATGATCACCCGCGTCATTCCGGGTCGTCTCAGCTATGCCGCGTCTTCCTGAACCGGAAGGCCGTAGGCGTCCCACAGCGAGCGGTCCTTCAGCATCTTGGCCAGGAAGGCGATGTGGGCGGCCTGTTCCTCGGGCGTGGAGCGAGGAGCCAGGGGGCGCGGGCGCGGACCATAGGCGGCGACCTGGACGACCCCGCCCTGACCGCGACCCACCGGCCCCGACGACAGGTCCAGCACCCGCTCCTTGCCGCCGCGCAGCTCCAGATAGACCTCCGCCAGCAGCCGGGCGTCGATCAGGGCCCCGTGCAGGGTGCGCTCGACCAGCGACACCTTGTAGCGTTTGCACAGGGCGTCCAGCGAGTTGGGCATGCCCGGAAACCGGCTCTGGGCCAGTTTCAGCGTGTCGATCCAGCGCGCCTCGCCCGTAATGGGCCGGCCGCAGCGATTATATTCGAAGTCGATGAAGTTCCGGTCGAAGGCCGCGTTGTGGGCGATCATCTGGGCGTCGCCGATGAATTCGATCAGGTCGTCGGCGATCTCGGCGAACTTTGGCGCATCCTTGACCTTCTCGTCGGTGATGCCGTGGACCCGGATCGCATCGGGCGGGATCAGCCGCTCGGGATTGACGAAGCGGTGGAAGGTGCGGCCGGTCGGCAGCAGGTCCTGCAACTCGATACAGCCCACCTCGATCAGCCGGTCGCCCGTCTTGGGGTCGAAGCCGGTGGTTTCCGTGTCCAGAACGATCTCGCGCGCCATGGGCCCTTAATGGGGGCGTTCGGCGTCCGGCGAAAGGGCGGGACGCCCGCGACGCGGAGATATCCACGCCGGATCCAGCACCGCATTGACCACGGCGTCGACCTGGGCGCGGGCGGCGTCTAGACCCTGGCTGGTGTCTATGACGAAATCGCCGCGCGCGCGCTTTTCCGTATCGGGCAGTTGGCGGGCCAGAATGGCATCGAACCGTTCGCGCGTCATGCCAGGGCGGGCCAGCACCCGCTCGGCCTGGATGGCCGGATCGGCCGACACCACCACCACCGCATCCACCCCGGCGTCGCCGCCGGTTTCGAACAGCAGGGGGATGTCCAGCACGGCTAAACGCACGCCCGCCGCCCGCGCGGCCTCCAGATCGTCGGCGCGGTCTGCCGCCACCAGCGGATGGACGATCGCATCCAGCCGTCTGAAGGCGGTCTCGTCGCGCCCCAGGGCCTCGGCCAGGCGCGTGCGGTCCACCGCGCCGTCGACCATCACGCCGGGGAAGGCGTCCTCCACAGCCGCCACGGCCGCGCCGCCGGGGCTGTAAAGCCGATGCACCGCATCGTCGGCGTTCCAGACCACGGCGCCCCGGTCGGCGAACATGGCCGTGGTCGTCGACTTGCCCATGCCGATGGAGCCGGTCAGGCCGATCAGGATCATACGACCTCTCCCAAATGGTTCAGCACCCGCTCGCGCACGTCGGTTTCGGGAACCGGGCGGCCGAAGATCGCCTCGAACGACGGGCGCGCCTGACCGATCAGCATGGCCAGACCGTCGACCCCGACCAGACCACGCGCCCGGGCGGCGGCCAGCAGCGGCGTCTCCAGCGGGCGATAGGTCATGTCCATGACCACCGTGTCCGCCTCCAACCGCCCGACATCGAGATCGGGCCGGACGCTCAGCGCATTGACCACCAGGACGGCGTCGGCGAAGGCGTCCGCCGCCTCAACCACCGTCACGCCCGCGCCGAGATCACTGGCCAGGCGTTCGGCCCGGTCGCGAGAGCGATTGAGGATGCGGACCTCGGCCCCGGCCGCCGCAAGGGCGCCCGCCGCCGCG